>CAZTBG010000039.1:0-19671 GCA_964611805.1 uncultured Dehalococcoidales bacterium
TCGTGAACTCACCATCGAGGAGAACGGAAAAACAGGAAGCTTGTTTTACGCGTGGATAGTCACCATCAGTATATTTTCGGTTTCTATCATATCTTTTATTGTACTTATATTGGTTGGTAAATGAGTCCCAATCCTTGGTTTCTAAGCAAAGACAGCATGCACATAAGCATGGAAGGGCAAACATCCCGATGTTTGTTTAACGGCTCCGCTGCCCCCCTTTGACTTCCCGCGTTCACAGTATTGTCATTTGCAAATGACGTATGCACTCTAACTTAGATTATCCTGTTAATCTTAATCGTATATTGCATCACCTAGGATTGTTATTGTGCTTGCATTATCTCTGATAGATAATATTGCCCTCGTAGCCTGTCTGCACCTGGCCAAAACCCATTCCAGTTACTTGCGGGGAATCAACAAAGGAATAAGCACACGAATATCGTCAACCTTTTCCAGATGCCACACCAGGTCTGCCAGGGCTTCAGACTGCTCGATTCCAAGGACTGGCACCAATAGACCCATAGCCTTGAAATGAACATCCTCCCGGCTCATGGGATAGTTGGGGAAACCGAGTACGTGCTCGACGAAAATTTGCTTCTTCTCCCCACTGCGCAGGGTCACTTCCACGAGGGCCGATTCCACTCTAGGCTCCCTCTCCTGTCCAGGGTCGTGGATCAGGGTAACAGTCTCCATTCTCTGCCTGATAGAATCAGTGGCCATCCGTTCGCGAGATGCGGCCATTTCAAAGGTTAACTCACCGTCCTCCAGAATGACGGCCGACAGATATCTCAGATTTAGGGCAGGCATCGGGGCATCTGAGAATGAATTTACCCTACCCCCGGGCATCTTTATATCTATCTTCACAATATCATTACGATTTACCATTTTGATGAGTGTTAACAAACCTTCCACTCCAGCTTGAAGAGGCCCACCGACGGGGTAACGCTTGTACCCGACCAACGGTAGTTCGAACTCCTCGCCAAGTTTATGTACTAATCTCTGTTTATCCAGGTCCGATTCTGAGCCAAGGAACATGCAGCTTATTAGCCATCCCGGATTTGCTTCGAAAGGGTCTCTGACACCGGTAAACCCATGATGGACGAGTAACGCGGCATAGGCGCCGTTTCGAGCTGGCATTCCACCAAATAAGAAGGCCTTCTCCAGATGGTCAACATCACGTAACCACTCGTAGGACCCGGATGCCTGCTGCACGCAGTAAGCAAATATTTCTCCGATTCTATCCGGAGGGATTCTTAGAAGCGAAGCCGCTGCTGCAGCAGCGCCGAAAGTAGGTCCGACTCCGTGTGACGATAGCCCGAAGTCCTGCAGGTTACGAATACCGAGAGCTTTTGGTAAGCGGCATGAAATCTCATACCCGACAATGACTGCTCGAAGTAATTGCTCACCAGAAGAAGCGAAGGTCTCACCAATACCCATCACCGTGGCAACAATAGGTGGACCAGGTTGCACAAACGCCGAAGGGCAAAAATCGTTAATCTCAGCTCCGTGGGCGGTCAGAGCATTGGCGAAAATCGCGTCCAGTAGGGCTGTCTTCATGTTGGTCCCAAGTAGATGTGCATTGTAAGTCTGCCCACTGTTGAACAAGGCAAAATCTCGGGCAAGCTGTGCTGGTTTCAATTGGGAGCAGGCTACAATAGATGCTAGTGTATCCAGAATGTGCCGTTTGGATAGTTCCCGAATCTCGTCAGGGATTGGCGTTGTTTGGCTTTCAGATATGTATTTTGCCAAAGGGCCCATAGGAGAGGGCCCATTTAATTGCTTCCAGGCAAGCTGCGGATCGCTTCGTACTTCTTCCAGAGTCTTCCTAAGGCGATTCATCCTGGTTCCTTTCCAATAGAACTTTCATCTGCTGCATCATCACCATTGTCTATTTTATACTTAGTGTTTGTCAAAATATTCCCTAGCGCCTTTAACTTTTCTTTCTTGACGAGCTGCGACCTGCGATATGAATTCAAGGTAACAAAATAGTAGACTGTTGGGTTACGTTTTGGCTTAAGGTAAAGCGTACTCGGTGTGTCTGAGGAAAAAGGGCCTCGTATCAATACCTCACGTTTTATACCATCTCTTTCAAGCATACAGGTGAAATTCGCTCCCTCAGTTCTTCGAGGCGAGGGAGACCCATAGTCATCTTGTTACAAGAACCATAGAAAGCGCCTGAGTATTCTGGTGTTTGACCGTCGGTATCCAAGGTAATAATATGAAGTTACTTTATATTGATATCGGAGGTTGCAATGGAAAAGCAGGAAACACACGAATTAAAGGTCAGGTCCATTGACCAAATCGGCATTGTTGTTCGCGATGTTGATAGTGTAATCGCATCTTGGACAAAGCTACTGGGAGTCGGCCCCTGGGAAATTAGGGAGATGGAGACTACTGATAGGGCAGGTAATAAAGCTAAAACAAGGCTCGGCTTTACGAACATAGGCTCGGTTCAAATTGAACTAATCCAATCGGTCGAAGGAAAGACATTCTATGCCGACTTCTTGGAAAAACACGGTGAGGGCATGCATCACGTCTGCGTTCGCGTGGACGACTTAGATGCCACGACGGCGAATCTGGGTAAGAAGGGCGTGAAACTCCTTTTTGGCAGACGAGGAAGGTTTGCCTATATGGACACCCTGGACCCGGGTGGAGTCATGTTCGAGTTTAGCCAGAGGCAGAGAGATACGGCATAAACCTATGCAGGCCGAGGCTGGCTCAACATTTGGGCAGACCTTGTGACAGAACTGTATTTCGTTTGATATAGGCCACAAAAGCTTAAAATGTGTAATTCGATATTACGCTACAGTTGCTGTGGCACACCTCGCTTTGTAGTTAATGAAGTGTATTGCATCCATCGCAATATCCAGCATTTAACCCAAAAAACAACGCTATCGGACGGTTTGAGATTTTGGATATATCGAAAAATAACAGTTGTTATCTTACCTGTTGATAATTAGTGTATACTTTGGATAAATATATTGGAGGTGAGCTTATGGAAAATCCCAGCACTCATAACCGATTGGTCGTAGGTACGAATCCTGTTGAGCCCACTTTTCGACAAGGCCTTGACTAAGAAATAGGAAGAACCTCTAGTGTCTTATTATTTGACATAAATATCCTTTGATTTATCCTCTGGTCACCTCATCCGTTAATTATTCCCTGGGCCGTCTCAACGATTTAATTGTCCATTTTGTATATCAGTGTTGCCGTTACAAATGTCATTGCGAGTTGTGATGTATTACATTATTACAGAATATTCGCTCCAGTAGGGGATTGGCTGTCAATTAGCTTGATTGAGTTGACAATACTACATAACATATATTGTGCGCCCCTATAATAGATTACACCTTCATTTACCTAACATTATAACTCCAGTCAGTTCCCTACACCTGATTGTTAGTAAACCATTACCAGAAATCGGCGCGAATAATATATGATAATTTGCCTGCTCCTGATATCTTACAATGATACATGCTGGAACTTGATGTCTCTGCTTATGCGTTTTCGTGCAGAGTAAATATGTTCAGGTCTTTGCAAACTAGGACTGGCTGATTACTTTGAGCCACGAGTTATTTAATCCGAAGATGGAAAAACAAGGTCGGTAACCATGCACTAGTAATTATGTAAAGCTCGGTGATTAGATAATTGAAGGAGCATCATAGGATAAGGTCTGCTTCTGGGGGTGTGGTAATCATTTGGATGATAAGCTACCAAATCAACGAGAACATGACTAGAGGGATATCTAGACACTAAAAAATGATTTAGGGGGCCTAGATTTGGCTCTCAGTGCGTCATTTTTCGGAGTGTCAGAAATGGTAACTATTTAGTCTCGTGAGTGACCACTATCCAGGCGGTATATTCGACTGGCTTGCCTCCTACATACTCGAATGAAATATCATGTACGATAACATGGTCCCGCTGGTTCTTTAGCCAGTCGTTAACTACATCCTCAAGGTCAGCGAATGTAGCGGCAGAAAGTGAAACAACCATCAGTTCGTTGGCACGCTTGTTAATCATGGTCACACCTCCTATGGCGAGAATTATAGCACATGATAAAGGAAATGTTTGTCTCAAGAAATAATTTCGCTGATACCCATCAGTGCGATAAGGAACTATCATTGAGCCGATGCGGTTGATTGGCTAAGGGTCTTTCGGATAACTTCCAGGAGCCTTGGAAGTCCCCACCTCCGGGTAGACGAGATAAGTACCGTGCTTTCATCAGTGATTTCATCGCGGCCTGAGAGGTAATCCAGGGCTTCCTCTTCGGTCCAGGACCGGCTATTGTCGAGGAGGAGGTCTATCTTGTTCAGTGCTGTGAGCCTTGGCTTGTCCAGTAGATTGAGGTTGCCAAGGATGCCCTCTACCGTCTGGCATTCCTCAGCTGCATTATGTGAAGTCAGGTCAACCACATGGAGCAGCAGGCTGGCTTCGGTCAGTTCTTCAAGGGTTGCCCGGAAGGCACTGATGATGGCCGGCGGCAGCTTCCTGATAAAGCCGACGGTGTCACTTAGCAGGATGGTGCTCCTATCGGGCAGGTTGATACGTCTCGTGGTCGGGTCGAGTGTGGTGAATAATCGGTCCTCACTGGCGACACCCGCCTGGCTGAGGGCATTGAGCAGTGTGCTCTTGCCAGCGTTGGTGTAACCGACCAGAGAAACTATCGGGATGCCGCTCTTTCTCCGTCGCTGCCGGTAGAGCATCCGCTGCTTGCGTACCTTCTCGATTTGCTGGTTCAGGTGGTGAATACGGCGCTGAATAAGGCGTCTGTCAGTCTCAAGCTGTGACTCACCTGGGCCTCGTGTACCGATGCCACCACCGAGCCTTTCCAGGTGGCTCCACTGTCCGGCAAGGCGGGGTGAGAGGTACTGGTGCTGGGCTAACTCTACCTGGAGCTGGCCCTCGCGGGTCCGGGCCCGCCGGCCAAAGACATCAAGGATGAGGGCAGCGCGGTCTAGTACCTTGACTTTGAGCGTATCTTCGAGGTTGCGCTGTTGCAGCGGTGATAGCTCATCATCGAAAATAACGACATCGTAGCCGGTACTTTCTTTGAGGGTGAGCAGTTCGGCGAGTTTTCCCTTGCCGAGATAATATGCCTTCGTCGGCACCGGCAGTGACTGGATGATTCTACCCACTACCTCAGCCCCGGCGCTGGTGGTAAGGCGGGCTAGTTCTTCCAGGGAGTCCTCAGGGGAGACGATGTCAGGGCTCACCCTTGAGGCCACTGCCACCAGCATAGCCCGTTCTGAGGAAGCCTTCGTTGCAACGGTTCCTCTTGTTATGTCGAGTACCTCCCTTTTACTCA
This sequence comes from uncultured Dehalococcoidales bacterium, assembly GCA_964611805.1. Lineage (GTDB taxonomy): Bacteria > Chloroflexota > Dehalococcoidia > Dehalococcoidales > Fen-1064 > W589. The sequence continues at coordinate 5,303 of CAZTBG010000039.1, forward strand.
GCCCATGTTTGCTGAAGGGCTAGACCTTCGGCTTGAAGCGGTTCTTGCTATCACGCCACTCCGCCAGGCGTGAAAGGCCTTTGACGAGACTGGCGTCATTAAGCGTCAACGAGAGCCTTACGTAACCCTCGCCATGCCTGCCGTAGCCAATTCCGGGTGTTACCACCACGCTTGTCTTTTCCAGCAGGTCGTTGGCGAACTCAACGGACGTATAGCCATTCGGGACTCTGGCCCAGACGTACAGGCTGGCCTGTGGTAGTCTGGCCTCCAGCCCCATCTTGTTGAGCACGTCAACAACAAGGTCGCGCCGTCTCTGATAGAGGGCATTGTGCTCATCGATACAGACCTGCGGGCCGGTCAGGGCCTCAATCGCAGCATACTGGATGGCCTGCGGGATGCCTGAGTCCAGGTTTGATTTAAGCCTCTTCAGGGCGTCTATCATGGTAGGATTCCCTACTGCCATCCCAATTCGCCAGCCGGTCATGTTGTAGCTCTTGGAGAGTGAATGGAATTCCACTCCCACTTCTCTGGCGTCCTTCGCTTGCAGGAAACTGACTGGCCGATAGCCATCGTAAGATACCTCGGAATATGGCCCGTCATGACACACCAGGATGTTATTCTGCTGGGCGAAGTTGACTACCTTGTTGAAGAAGTCGATATCCGCCACGGCACTGGTGGGGTTGTTCGGGTAGTTGAGCCACATCAGGGTGGTCTTTCTCAGCATATCGCTGGGTATCCTGTCCAGCTCAGGCAAGAAAGCATTCCTATCGAGGAGCGGCATATAATACGGACGCCCTCCGGCCAGAAGCGTACCTACCAGATATACCGGATAGCCGGGGTCTGGCACCAGCACGGTGTCCCCGGGGTCAACGAAACAGAACGCCATGTGGCCGATGCCCTCTTTGGAACCGATAAGTGGTAATACTTCCGTGTCTGGCTCCAGGGACACGCCGAAGCGCTGCTGGTACCATCCGGCTATGGCTCTGCGTAGCTCTGGCAGCCCCTCCGACTCCGGATATCGGTGGTTCTCAGGCTGCCGGGCTGCCTGGCACAGACGGTCTATTATATGAGGTGGTGTTGGGATATCAGGGTCACCGATGGCAAAACTAACGACATCCTCACCCCTGGCCCTTTTTTCGGCAATCTTTTTGCTGATTTCCACAAAAAGGTAAGGTGGAAGTTTCTCAACCCTCTTCGACATTTTCATAATAACAAAGTCCTTTGCATTTTATTCCGTGTCTTTCCCATTCACCATCACTGGCTTGTATCATAAGTGCCATTTTTGAGGCTTTTTGTCATTCCCACGTAGGTGGGAATCCAGAAATCGTGCCTGTTTATATAAAACTGGATTCCCGTCTTCACGGGAATGACGACTTTTGATACAAAGCACACCTTCATTCAGAAAGCAGTCAGAAAGCATTTAAGACCAGTCGCCAATAAAGACTGTCTCTGCGGGACCGCTAAGGAACACCTCGCCTGTCCCGTCCCACTCGACGTTGAGTACTCCCCCTGGCAGCTTCACGTCGACCTGTTTGCCAACGTATCCCAACAGCTGAGCAGTCACGCTGATAGCACAGGCGCCGCTGCCACACGCCAGGGTCTCACCGACGCCTCGCTCCCAGACACGTGCTTCAATTAGTCCCTTATCTCTGACATTGGCAATCTCAAAATTGACTCCCGATGGAAATGCCTCGTGGTGTTCTACTTGCGGCCCAAATTTAGATAACGGGAAATCATCAACCGGGTCTTTCAGGAAATGGACGGCGTGTGGGTTGCCCATCGATACTAAGAAAAGGTTGAGTTCGGCTCCAGCTATATTGATGGAGCGCCCCATTGTGGTCATTATGTCAACTGTATTCCCTGCCTTATTCTCCGGCGTTACCGGAATACTATCCTGACCTATTTCTGGCCGTCCCATGCCTGTCTGAATCTGGGCTATCCTGCCGTTGGTATGGCGTATTCTGGCCCGTCTGATGCCAGCCCCGGTTTCTACCATAATCTCTTCGACTTTAGTGTCATCCGGCACCCCATCAATGTAATGTTTGACGCTGCACCTCAGGCCGTTACCGCAGGTGTTAGACTCAGAGCCGTCAGCATTGAAGATGCGCATGCGGAAGTCGGCCTTGTCCGAGGGTAGCAGTACCAGCAGGCCATCAGCACCGATACCGTAGTGACGGTCGCACATTGCCATTGCCAGCTGTGCCCACTTGTACTGGTCATTCTCGGTTTCCAGCAAGACAAAATCATTGCCGGCACCTTGCATTTTGACGAATCTCATGGTTGCCTCACGCTCAGGATGACCTGAACTTTACTACGCCTGTAGTGAAGGTTAGGAATGACAGCAGACTCTGCATAGACCCGGCTCACACCCACAAGCCCTACATTCTATTATTGCTGCCATTATATCAAAAGGAATATTCACATACCAGTATGCCGAATTAGTTGTGCTGAGATGGGAGACAGAGTATAGTAAATGAGTGCTAAATTCGGACTCAGGCAGTGAGGAATTACTGTTTCTGCCGATAATGCTTTGCCATTTCAGAATTGCCCGATATGAAGTGAGTGGTCGGCAATGAGGGGTCGGTTCCCCACTGTTTTCTACGGTTGGTGGCTGGTCGGTGCATCTATCCTCGTTGCGATGTATGTCGGTGGCGGGGTGTTCTACGGATTCACGGCCATCTTTGAGCCAATAGCCAATGAAATTGGCTGGAGCTACACGCAAATATCGCTGGCAGCATCGCTCCGTGGCCTCGAAATGAGTCTGTTTGCACCGCTAGTCGGGATTATGACCGACTGCTGGGGACCGCGCCGGCTGTTGTTCGGCGGAGTGATTTTCACCTCTCTGGGCATGTTCTTGCTCGGTCGGACCAATTCTCTGGGGATGTTCTACGGCGCTTTCGTGCTGATAGCCATCGGCATGAGCACCTGTACGATGACGGTACTTATGACGGCCGTCGCCAACTGGTTTCGGAGAAGGGTCGGTATCGCTACCGGCATAGCCATCAGCGGCTTCGGCCTGGGTGGCCTGATGGTACCAGCCATCGAGTGGCTGATTGAGGCCTATGGTTGGCGTGTCGCGGTCAGTTTCCTCGCCCTGGGTATGCTGGTACTGATGTTACCGTTGTCGCTCCTGTTTCGACACAAGCCAGAACAGTATGGCCAACAACCAGATGGCGAACCAATAAGAGACATGACGGCAGTTGATGAAAGTCTGGCTTCTATCCCGCTGGTGGCTGCCCGGGAAGATGTCAGTGCCAGGCAAGCATTTAAGAGTGGTGCCTTCTGGAGCATTGCCTTGGCTTCTGCCTGTCACGTTATGCTGGTGACCGCCGTTATCACCCACGTGATGCCCTACCTGAGCAGTATCGATGTCGCCCGCTCAACTTCCAGTCAGGTGGCAATGGCTGTTCCCCTGGCCAGCATTGCGGGGCGTCTCAGTTTTGGCTGGGTTGCCGATAGGGCCAGCCGAAAGCTGGTGGCGGCAGCGGGTTTTGGCATGATGGCCTTCGGGCTTGTTTGCTTCGCCTTTGCCGGGATTACCGGCACCTGGATACTGATACTGTTCCTAATTCTGTTTGGCATCGGCTATGGCGGTATCAACGTAATGCGGCCAGCACTGGTGCAGGAGTACTTTGGCCGGAGCAGCTTTGGGACTATCTTTGGGATAATAATCGGCTTCGGCATGGCCGGTAGTATCGGTGGTCCCGCACTGGCAGGATGGGCATACGATAACTGGGGCAGTTACCAGGGTATCTGGTTCCTGATGTCAGCCGTTCCGGTAGTTGCTCTGATTGCCATGCTGTTGATGCCCCCTGCCCGTTCTTATAAAGGATAAGGTCGGGGAGCAGTCCCCGACCTTCTTTTTGAATGATCGTATGGTAAATTTCAATGCTACTTGATGGTTACGGTAACCTCGAATGTCTGGACAGCCTTTTCACCACCTTCCCAAGGCCGGCTGTACTCCATGGATATCGTGGTCTCCCCCTTAGTTAGGGCTTCAAAAGTCCAGACTTCGCTACCGCCGGCACCGACCATGCCCTGCTCCGCATTTTCTCCCGGCTCGTAACGGCACTCGATTAAGGCCAGTAAATCTTCATCGATACCAGATAGCTGCCACCCGAAGCCGGTGGTGGGATTGGACTCGAGGGTGATTACGAGCAGGTCTCCAACAGCCACCTCAATCTCCTGCCCATTATATGAAGCATCAAGGTTGATTTGCTCTGCTTCACCTTCCGCTGCTGCCTGGTCGCTGCCGCCAGCAGAAAGAGCGAGCAACGTTACAGCTATAGAGGCTACAGCCAGAGTACCTATTAGAGTCAGTTTCGATTTCATTTTATTATTCCTCCTTCTCCCTTGCAGTTAGCTGGCAACTCCACCTTGTGTCTTCCCGCAATGCAGGCAGTACTGTTGGTAGTAGCGGGTATCCAGGCCCTGACGGATGATACCAACGAAGCTGTGACCGTGAACTAGGCAGCCCAAGTATTTCAGAATCCACATTTTTTGTCCTCCCGGTGTTGTTTCTAGTTATTTATACGCTGAAGCAGAAAAAGTATTACATGGAATTACACAAACATTTTAAGAAATCAGTGGACGAACTGAGCGCCATCATGGCGACTCCTGTAGAAGACAGGATAATGTGGCAGGTGACAGTATCTGCCTGGAGAGTGTATTTGCTACGGTTCCAGTATCACCACCTCGGCTGGTGGTGGGGAGATTTCGAAGCTATCGGTGCCAGGGGTGACGGTGATAGTGCCTACATTGAAAGTGTAAACTCCGGGAGAGACCTGGACACCGCTACTGTCCTGCTGCCCCCAGACGAAGAGAATCTGGAAAGGCTCGAAAGGTGCCAGTTCAATCGGGCCGTCGACTGCTGGAAATATATACATTGTTCCTAGTTCAGGACCGCCCGTAATACTTATTTGCGCTGTTTCTACCGTAACCGGTTCGGAACTGGTATTCGTAAAGACGAGAACCAGAGTAACTTCGGTACCATATGGAGCCTGGGACCGTGTCCCAATCAAGCTGGCTACGGCCTCGGAAGACGATATTTCTATCTCTAGCTGCAATTTTCCACCGAAGGTATCTGTGCCATCTTCAGGCACTACCCCTGGCCATGGTGGTAGGGTAACGACAACCTCGCCCTCTTCCTCCTCCTCTTCTTCTTGCTCCCCGACCACTGCCATGCCGTTCCACTTCTGTGGTTCGTTATCGGCCATTTCCTCTAAGGCACGGTCGCTTGCTCCTTCTCCCGGGGCTGCTGTTGGAGTGAACATCCCCGTCCGCCACATCACGCCAGTGGCTACCATAACGATAGCCACGGTAACAGCGGCCGTTCTCCATACCGGGCTTTGTGGTATAAGCCTGTCCACGAAATCGCGCAGCCAGCTAACCCCCGCCTTTTCACGGGCAGCTACCTCCTGCTCGGTAAGCTTCCTGAGCAGCCTTGATTTCAGTCTTTCCTGGAACTCGGGAGAAGGCTCAGCGCGTAGCTCGGTCAATTTGCGCGCGAATTCTAGCGCCGACCGGGCATCCTCACTGGTACCCTCATCGGGAGTGACCTCTTCGCCATTGAGGCATCGGTCTACATCCTTCAGGAATTCCTGTTCTTCGTTCCTTTCCTTATCCATTCTCCGTCTCCTGGAAGCTGTCCCTCAGTTTCCTGACAGCCCGGTAGAGCTTGGTACCTACGTTCGATTCAGACAGTCCCATTGCCCTGGCAATCTGGCGGTTGTTCATCTCCGCCCCGAATTTCAGAGCGATAATCTCCTGCTCCTCATGTGACAGCCGTGATAGACAGGTCCGTAGTTTCTCCCTTTCCTCCATTTTTACTATGACATCGTCTGGCAGTAGCTCATTTGATGACGCCTCTATCTCTGCTTTCTCCAGCGATATGGCTGGTCTTCTTGCCTGCGTCCGGTAATGGTCAATTACCGTGTTGCGCGCTATCGAGAATATCCAGGTTGAAAACGAGGCTTTCTCTTTAGAGTACTTCTCAAAATTGACCAGCGCCTTTTCAAAAACCATCGATGTCAGGTCCTCGGTCTCCTGCTCACTGTTTACCCTGTATCTTATGTAGCGAAACACCTTGGGGAGAAACTCCTCGTACAGTTCAACAAAAATCTCCCTGGCGCCTCTTTCTTCGCTGGCAGTACTCACCCTGGTCTATCCTTGCTCCCAAAGCCCCCCAAGGTTGCCCTGCATATATTATGTACGCTGCAACCGTGAAAGTATCACACGAATTATGCCTAAAGTAGCAGGATGTTGCAAGTAATTGTACTCGTTGATATGCATTCTGTTATCCAACTCACACACCCCGTTTAGTAGTGGTGGCCCCATCCTCTGTATCCCCTTCCCCATCTGGGGAAGGGGAAGATTAATATAAGAGGGGCTGGCGCCCCTCTTAAACTCCCTTCCATTATCTTTCCTTCAATGGATGAGAAATGTCAATTTCGTAATATTGACAATGACGGTCCGTCCAACTACAATGAACGTCATTATACACGACTAGAACTTATCTCGCTCTAAAATCAGTGCAAGTGAATTGTTAATGGAGCAGAGACAAATGAAAAAATGGTTATACCTGGTGCTGGCGACGGTTCTGCTGGCAGGTGCCTTTGGAATTAGTGGTTGCGGTGGTACCAATGGCAGTCCATTCCTTGATATGCTTAAGCTAATCCCAGATGCCCCAAGCACACGATACAGTGTATATATAAGCGACCACGCCAGAATCAGGGAGCTTTATGATGTCCCGCTTCCCTCACCGGATGCTGATGATGAGGAGATCGAAGATTACATTATGATGCTGATAGGTGATGCATATAAGCTGGAAAACGACCCGACCGCTGGGCGGAGATTTGCAAGTGGGTCCTTCATCAGTGGCATGGGACCATTTGGTTACCAATTTGCATCTCCTATCAGGAGACAAAATATCGGCTTCGGCCCACAAGACGTGGACGTGGACATATCAGCTGGTTTGCCACCACTGGTATTTGAAGCAATTAAGGGCAGTTTCGACCTGTCCGTCATAGAGGATGCTCTCAGTCAGTATGATGAATCCGTGATGCCTGAAATAAGCAGTTATCAAGGTACTGCAGTTTATGACTTTGGTCCTGATATACATCCCGATCGCAGGCTAAGCCCGCCTGCCTTTGATCAAATTGGACGAGGTTGTACAATAGCTGTCCAGGAGGAATACGTTTTTCGTGGTCAAACCATAGATGCTGTTGAAGTTATGATAGATCTCAGCCAAGGGCGGGAGACCCCCCTGGGACTCACTAGCTTGGCAGACAATCCTGATTTCAGCTTGATGGCTACGGCCCTCTCGGAGATGGGGGCTTACTCCTGCTTCTTAACCGACCAGGTGATGTGTGTAGATGATGAAACCCTCATTTACCTAATGGCTGCACAGATGATTGAGGAGTCTGATATGAGCCTTGAGGAACTTGTCCAGCAAATAAAGGATGATATTGTGGCTGCTGCAGGAGGGGGGCTTTTAAGTGTCTTCCGTACCTATGCTACTGGTATCGGCGAGGACGATGAAGGGCCTTTCATGACGATTGTGTTTATCTACGATAGTCCAGAACTGGCAAGCTCTGATATTGCTGTCTTTGAACAACGGATAGAGAACGGCGTTTCCTTATGTACGGGTGAACCTTGGTGGGCAATGGTGGATAACATGGAAGTGTGGGCTGAAGGACGCAGTCTCCGGGCCAAACTTTATGGTGATATTGCCTCTATATGGTTCGAGATTGTTAATACACGCGACACATTACTGTGGTGTGGAGAATAAGTAGAGCCAGCTCCAGCACCAACATGTGCTATAATAACCTCACTATAAGATAACCATACCTCACGGGACATCTCATGGGAGGAGCTAGCCTTTGTTACGGGCAAGGCTGATTGTCAATCCGGTGGCGGGGGCGGGTCGGACACGTAAGAAGTGGCCGCTGATAAGGGAGTTGCTGAAGAGTATCGGGCTGAATTTCGAGCACGATTTCACCGAAGCGCCGAGGCACGCGGTCGAGCTGGCCAAAGCGGCTGCCAAGAAGGGATACGAGACGGTGGTCTCTGTTGGTGGCGACGGTACAATAAATGAGGTTGTCAACGGACTGTACGATAGTGGTACCCTGAAGGATGTTTCTCTGGGTATTATCAGCACCGGCACCGGCAGTGACTACATCCGTACCATTGGTATCCCACGCCGCTACGAGGATGCCTGTAAGCGATTACTTGACCCGGGTAAGATGCTTGTCGACCTTGGCGTGGTTGAATACAAAAACAACGGGCAAGCGGCTGAGCGGCTTTTCGTTAATTTCGCCGGTCTCGGCTTCGATGCCGAGGTAGTCCAGGCCACCACACTGAAATTCAAGTCTCTGGGTGGTCTGCCTGCCTACTTGCTGGGGTTGCTGACCACTCTCCTTTGCTACAAAAATAGAGAGATAACCCTGAAGGTGGATGGCGAGGTTGTTAGTAAAAAGGTGTGTGCTGCCATAATGAGTAACGGTAAATACGGCGGCGGCAGTATGTTCGTCGCTCCCGATGCCGACCTCACCGACGGCTATTTCGACGTTCTTACCATTGGCGATTTAAGCAAGCCGGACCTTCTGTGGTCATTGCCGAGAATCTACAAAGGAACGCACCTAACGCATCGCAAAGTCACCATGCAGCGGGGGCGAGAGGTAGAGATACAGTCCAGCCAGCCGTTATTAATACAGGCTGACGGTGAACTCCTTGGCGAGGCCCCTGCTCACTTCCGGGTCTTACCGGCTGCTTTGAGCGTTCTTGTCTAACTGATCTACCTACAATACTATCCTCATTTAATTTGACCAATTTACCATCTGACCTGTACAATGACACCAGATTTAATCGCAATGCTATGTTAGGAGGTCTATCATGCCGTACCGGAGGTTTGTCGTTCCACGTACCATCGCCTATGGGCCGGGAGCCCTGGAATATCTATCGAGTGTGCCAGCACAGCGAGCAATGATAGTTACCGACCCAGGAGTGCGGGCTCTGGGACTGGCTGAGAAGGTGGAAAAAACCCTTCAGGCTGGCAACATTGCCACCACTATCTTTGATAAGGTGGAACCCGACCCATCAAAGGAAACTGCCTGGGCGGCCTTTGCCCTAGCACAGGACTTCAAGCCGGATATTATTATCGGTCTCGGCGGAGGCTCCCCGATAGATACCGGCAAATCAGCCTGGGTACTCTACGAAAATCCTGACCTTGCCGAGAAACCATTCCTTGAGTTCCTGATGGAGGCGCGAAGGCGTGAGCTTCGGAAGAAGGCAAGGTATGTGGCAATCTCCACGACCAGCGGTACCGGTTCCGAGGTGACCAGTGCTGCCGTAATCACCGACCGTGATGTTGACCCGCCGAATAAGGCCGGATTCGGTTCGCCACAGCTCGTGCCGGACATCGCTATTGCCGACCCGGAACTGGCAGCTTCGATGCCCCCGGCGGTAACAGCCAACACCGGATACGATGCTCTTGTCCATGCCGTAGAGTGCTATGTCCTCACCCCACCCTCTGATATGGTCGACCCCCTGGCTATCTGGTCGGCCCGGACAATACTGGAGTGGCTGCCGAAGGCCGTGGATAATGGTGCGGATATGGAAGCCCGCGATAAGATGCACCTGGCGGCGCTGCAGGCAGGCATAGCCTTCAGCAATGGCAGGCTGGGGATGGTCCATGGTACGGCACACCTGATTGGTGCCACCCATCACATTCCTCACGGCAGGGCTAATGCCTTCATGCTTAGTCAGGTCTTCGCTTTCCTTTATACTGGCTACAAAGCCCGTCTCGTTGCCCTGGCCACGCACCTTGGTGTTGAGGGGAAGGATGACCGGAATAAGGTCATGAATCTGCTGGCTCTATTCGATGATTTAAAGAAGAAGGTTGGCATTCCTCTGGCAATAAAGGACTCCGGACTGGAAGAGAGCGAGTGGCGGGCACACCTCGGGCCGATTGCAGCCAGCTATGCGGCAACTTTCAGTCGTATACCCAACTTAAGTGAGCTCTCGCCCGAAGACCGGCGTGCTCGCGGGATACCCGCTTCTGACAAAGAGGTGGAAGCAATCTTCATGCATGCCTGGAACGGCACCAGGGAGGAATTGGCTTAGACTCATATTAACAGTAACATCTTCCTTAACCACCAAGCTTAGAGGGCCGGTGACGTAGAGTCATCCAATCTTTTACTTAAACTGGAGCACCATGCTACACTTGTAGTAGTGTTCATGGAATGTATTATCACAGAGGAAAACTTCGACTGGTTTACTGCTTACTGGCAGGACGACGATAACGGACTGAACTGGGACAACTTCTTCGTTTTACCGCCATGGCTGCGAGTCTGTCAGCAGGTGTTTGCCCCTGAAGCCCGACTGTGTATCCTCGCTGGTCGGCAGGAGGGCCGGGTGATTGGCGTTGCCCCACTCATGCTTACAGGGCAGCGCACCGTGTCAATAATCGGCAGGCCAGATGTCTGTGATTATGGTGATTTTATTGTTGCCCCGGAAAAGGGTAACGAGTTCTGTGCTGCTTTAATCGGTGCGCTGAAGCAGCGAGGAATCGAACACCTCGACCTGGTATCGGTGAGGCCTGATTCGGTGGCGATGACCTCGATGCAGGAGATAGCCCGGCAATACGGTTACGAGGTTGTCTGCACTGAAGATGAGGTTACCCTCGAGCGTGACCTGCCGGCTACGTGGGACGAATATCTGGAGAGTTTGAGTGCCAAGCAGCGGCACGAGGTCAAAAGGAAACTGAGAAGGCTGGAAGAGGCTGGCGCAGTTGACTTCCACTTCGTCGAAACCGCCGAGTCTGTGCCTGGTTTCATGGACATCTTCCTGAAGCAGTTCATCGAAAGTCGGGAGGACAAGGCCATCTTCATGACCGTGGAGATGGAGAAGTTCTTCCGGTCTATGGCCGATGTGATTTTTAAGGTCGGGTTGTTGCGACCTGCCGTTCTTGAGCTGGATAAAAATCCGGTGGCGGCACTGATTACCTTTGACTACAACGATGTTGTCTACCTTTATAATAGTGGCTATGACCCCGAATACAGGTCATTGAGCGCAGGTGTGCTTTCTAAAGCCCTGTGCATTAAGGACAGTATTGAGCGCGGTAAGAAAAAATTCGACTTCCTAAAGGGTGATGAGCACTACAAGTATCAACTCGGTGGTCAGGAAGTCCCACTATACCGGTGCCAGATAACCATCTAGCCATTGTTCTGATTTAGGCCAGCGCTTTTTCATACCAGAGGCTGGAGTCTATCTTCTTGAAGCCGATGGAGCGGTACAAGGACTCAGCTACCAGGTTCTCACTGTCTACCGTTAACCGGGCTACCCGCAGCCGCTTGCTTTTAAGGTACGACAGCCCTGCCAGCAGCAATTCCCTGCCGATACCCCTCCCCCGGTAGTCCGGGTCCACACCGAGCATGGAGACTCTGCCATAGTGTTTGCCCTGCCTGTCGTGTTCTATCCTCACCCAGCAATAGCCGGCGGGCCTCTCTTTGTCCAGTGCAAGACATATCCACTCCGAGGCACTACCGGCTTTACCGACGGCATGGACAATGTCTTCGACGGTGTTGGGATTGTATCCCCAGTCGCCAGTGAAAGAGCGGTTCTGAATTTCGGCGAGCCTGGCCTCCTCCCCTGCCCGGAGGGGACGTATCGGGAAGGTGGTCGGTGTTTGATGCTCCGGGATTATGTCAATTCCTACCGACATCTCATAGAAACAACGGACAGGGCGAAAGCCCATCTTTTCCAGGACTGAACATGCAAGGGCATTGTCCTCGCGCACATTCACCTGGGCTACCCTGGCCCCCAGGGCCTTCGCTCGTGGTACCGCCTGTCCATAGAGCTTTCGGGCTATGCCCTGCCGGCGGTGTTCAGGAAGCACCAGGCATTCAAGAATCACCCGACCTATTTTTGCTTCGTTGGTAATTTCCAGATAGCCGGCTACGTTACCCGACATTTCGGCGATAAACAGGTCATGCTCCGGGGCATAATTTGGCCGTCTCAGGGTATCACGCACCGCCTGCCGTGACAGGTACCTTCCATCTGCAGCCAGTGATGCCGCTTCATTCTTTAGCCGTACCAGCGTGTTAAAATCACCAGGCCGGTAGTTACGGATAATAAAGTCAACACTCATTTGGTCTGTTGCTCCCCACGTATATAAATTGTATCATGCCTGTTCAATATTATAATATTATATGTATCCCTCTTAAACTGCGTGGGGAGAGTGATGAGTAGTGTAGAGCCCGTTTATGCGTTGGTATGCACGCCGCATCCCGATGACGCCGAGTTCGGTGTCGCCGGAACGGTGGTCAACTGGGTGAGAGATGGTAAGGATGTTGTCTATGTCGTCTGTACCAACGGCGACAAAGGCAGCAGTGACCCCGACATGGACCCGGCGGAGCTGGCCAGAATACGTGAAGAAGAGCAACTGGCAGCGGCTGAGTTACTGGGAATAAAAGAGGTTGTCTTCTTACGCTACCCCGACCAGGGGATAGAAGACACCCCAGAATTCAGGAAAGATATTGTGCGCCAGATAAGAAAGTACCGTCCGAATACAGTGGTAACCGCCGACCCCTACCGTCGTTATCTCTGGCATCGTGACCACCGCATCGTTGGTCGTGTTGTCATGGATGCCGTTTTCCCCTATGCACGTGACGTCCTTGCCTATCCCGACCTGTATAAGAAAGAAGGCCTGGAGCCACACAAGGTACGGGAGGTCTTACTATGGGGGTCTCCGGATACCAACTATAGCCTTGATATCACTGATACCTGGGAAATCAAGATGGCAGCTTTAGCCTGCCATAAAAGCCAGATTCCTCCCGAGCGTTTCGCCGAGATGAAACAGCGAATGAGAGAGCGCTACCAGCAAATGGCAGCCGACCAAAAGTTCGAACTGGCCGAGAATTTCCACCGCGAGGAGTTACTACGGTAACGGCGATACGTTTCAATAATCAGGAGGAGAGCCAGAGAACATCACCGCACAGATTTGGGTCGTGGTTCCGTGACTTGAAGACGGCAATCTCCTCCTTCTCCTTTTTCAGTACCGTGGGGTCACCGTGCCCGGAAAATACCCGGGTGTCATCAGGCAGAGGCAGAATTTTGTTACTTATTGATTCAATAATCTGCTTCAGTGCAGCTGGTGAGCCTGTTTTCCCTGGGCCGCCAGGAAAGAGTGTGTCCCCGGATATCAGGTACCTGTCGGTGTAGAAGCAGAGACTGCCCGGGGTATGGCCCGGCGTATGCAGCACCTTGAGCGCGATATTGCCGAATGAGACGGTGTCGCCATCATTAAGTAAGATATCGGGTGGCGAGGGCAAAGTATCCAGGGGGTGTGCCGCTACCGGCGCCTGCAACTGTGACCGCACTCCGGCGAAGGCCGATAAGTGGTCGAAGTGGTTGTGAGTTATCAGGATATACCTGGGGTTGGTACCTTTTAGCTGTTCCAAGAGCTTGCCAGCATCTCCCGGCGTGTCTACCAGGACGCTATCATTGCTCTTCCGGCACACCAGCAAGTAGGCATTGGAGACGATGCTGCCAACTACGTCCAGCTGCACAATCCTGATATTACTGTCTTCTGCTACCACAGGCATTTTAACTGCCCTCCTTTAAAAGGCTCTTCTACCGGCCCCAGGAAATCACTCTCATCCAGGACAATTTCGTTGCTCTGGAACAGGTCTTTCAGATATTCGCCAAGGGCTTGAGTATGCACGGGAGGGGTATTTGCACAGGAAGCGAAGACTGGTAACAGAACGACGACAACCAGTGCAAGAGTGTATAAAAATTTTGTAGCTAATCCAGTCATTTAGCTCCGCAGGCTGTATTGTTTTAATTTAAAAGGGCTAGATTGGTGGGGTGGAGCGGGTGATGGGATTCGAACCCACGACGTCTTGCTTGGGAAGCAAGCACTCTACCGCTGAGTTACACCCGCAAAGGTAGTTACGCTTGAATTTTACGCTAAAGGGAATGGAAAAACAAGTGGAACGGCATTATAGAAGGTTTATATCTGAACTCATTATAACATATAGATTAGTTTCATTGACATGAACGCACAAAAGGGACTACAATCCTGCCAGAAGGTAAGTCAAAATGAAAATCACGCGCTTTATTGCTATCCTACTTATAGTAATACCCCTTATTCTCTCAGCTTGTTCTACAACGTCTTCGACACCTGAAAATCAGACATCGAATCAACAGGAGCAGGAATCTGGAACACCACAAGAAGCTAACCTTCCATACTCTTGGACGGATAATGGCATCAGAATTACTATTAACGGGATTTTCAAGGCAGACCGCAATACTGAAGAGGGGTTTATTGGAGACAACGAAGAGCAATACAAAGTATTGATAAGCTATGA
>CAZTBG010000040.1:0-19381 GCA_964611805.1 uncultured Dehalococcoidales bacterium
CCGTTTTGGGGTGCTCGAGGGGTGGAACCCCTCGAAACGGGGGATTCCAAGGGGGCGTCCCCCTTGGAAAACGTTTGTAATCACTTCGCTTGTGAGAAAGGCAGTGTCCCCCTTGGTTTTCGTCATCCGTAAGGAGAAGCGGAACAAGAACCGAGCTAAGACTTCATCAATGTCACCAACCTATCTGAACTGGCTCAGGAAATAAGTGGCGCTAGCCAATTACGTGCGCTGCCTGCTAATACCTCAGTATCAGTTACTATTGTCGTGATTGTGAGCGCAGGATATAATTACGATGCAGGAGAATTTTCGATGGCATCTGGGGACCGAAATGCGCTACGCAATTATAGCTGACATCCACTCAAATCTGGAAGCCCTGACTGCAGTACTGGATGATATCGAGCAGGCGGGAGGGGTTGAAGAGATATGGTGCCTGGGAGACGTTGTCGGCTATGGCCCGGACCCACGGGAGTGCATCGCCATCCTCCGCCAGACCACGAATATATGTGTCGCCGGCAACCATGACTGGGCAGTCATCGGTGGTAAGAACGAAGTAGACATTTCTGAATTCAATCCCGACGCTGCCAACGCCGACCAGTGGACCGCGCAGCAGCTCAACGACGAGGATGTGGAGTACCTCAGTAATCTGCCGCTGGTAATCGAAAAAGACGATTTTACCCTGGTACACGGCAGCCCCAGAGAGCCTGTCCGGGAGTACCTACTATCTACCGGCGCCGCCATTCAGAATCTTAGCTACTTCGAGACGCAGTTCTGCCTGGTAGGCCACTCACACCAGCCGATAGTATTTACATGTGATGAGACTGAAGACTGCTCCGCCCGATATTTCCTGCCGGAAAGTCCGGTATCAACAAAGAGTGGAAGCCGCTTAATTATTAACCCCGGTAGCGTGGGACAGCCCCGCGACGGGAACCCGGACGCTGCCTACGCCATCTATGACAGTGAACAGCAACTGGTAAGGCTTTACCGCGTGCCCTACGATATCCGTTCCACCCAGGAAAAGATGCAGGCGCACGGCCTACCCGTGCGCCTGGCGGCTCGACTGAGCTACGGTGTGTGATGGTGTCAACCGGGCTACAGGTGTGACATGGCAGCACCATCGACATAGAGGAACTGGCCGGTCAAAAAGTCCGTGGCATCAGATGCCAGGTATACCAGAAGTGAGCCCGCCTCGCTGGGATGACCATAGCGCTTCAGTGGTATGTATTTCAAGAGGAGCTCTTCCTGTGGTGCTCCCGTCTTCTCAGTTTCGGACATCCAGCCGGCGCCGATGGCATTCACTGTGATGCCGTGTCTGGCCCATTCGATATTCAGCGCCCGGGTCAGCTGCATCACGCCACCCATTGCCGCACAATAGGCGGTGAAATTCTCAACTCCCCTCTCTGCCAGGCACGAGATAAGGTTGATAATCCTTCCCTTCTCCTGCTTGAGCATCTGTCTGCCCACCGCCTGGCAGCAGTTGAATGCAGAGTTAAGGTTGACGTCGAGAACCCGGCGCCATTCGCTCTCCGTCGTCTCAAGGAAGGGTTTGGCAAGAAGCAGTTCGTTGGCATTTACCAGAATATCTATCCGACCAAACTCGGCAATGACCTGGTCCGCCATTTTCTGTACCTGTGCAGCATCGGTCGTGTCGGTGGGAATGGCAAGTGCTTTCTGCCCCTGGCGGCGGACCTCCTCGGCAGCCTCTTCCAGCCTTTTTGCGTTTCGAGCCGCGATAGCCACATCGGCACCGGCTCCGGCCAGGGCTGCCCCGGCGTACCTGCTCCAGTACTTGCTGTCCCCGGCAACCAGGGCTATTTTACCACCAAGATTAAAATCCTTAGCGACCATCTTAGTCCTCCTCCATTGCGATAACGGGTGCATATCCGGTTGGCGCAATGCCTCCGGCCAGCCCGCCACCATCGTTGGCAAAAAGTCCGCCTGTGATGTAGTTGGAGGCATCGGAAGCTAAAAACAGGGCCAGGTGCCCGATGTCTTCGGGCACCCCCAGGCGCCCCACCGGGATGAACTGGGAAGCGATGGCCATCTCTCCGGTTGACGGCTCTGGTTGCAGTTGTCGGACGTTAATAAAACCGGGAGCGATGCAGTTTATCTGGATGTTTTCCTGGGCAAACGTCGTCGCCAGGACACGGGTCAAATTAATCACCCCCGCTTTGGCGGTGCCGTACATAAAATCGCCCCGGGCACCTCTCATGCCGTTACCGGAGGCAATGTTGACGATTTTACCGTGTCCCTGGTCGATGAAGTGTTTAATTGCTGCCCGGCAGCAGTAGAAGGCGCCACTGAGATTGGTATCAATCCCGATTCGCCAATCCTCGTCGGTGACCTCCCAGAGCGGCCTGCGTCCCTGACCACGAACAATGCCGGCGTTATTAACCAGGATGTCGAGTCCACCCATCTCTGCTAATGTCCGCTCTACCAGGTTATTGACCTGGGCCGGGTCGGTAACGTCGGTAGGAATGGCCAATGCCCTGGGTCCGATTTCCCTGACCTCTTTAGCCGTCTGCTCGATAGCACCGACACGACGGGCGGCCACGACGATATCAGCCCCTTCCTTGGCCATGAGCAATGCCGTCATCTTTCCCAGGCCGGTGCCACCGCCGGTGATAATCGCCACTTTTCCCTGTAAGGTACCCTTTCCCGTAGCCATTGTACGTACCTCCTTCCTTATACTCCGATACACCAGATAATAACAGCGCCGCCTGAACCAGTAAAGCGGTGCTGACCACAATAAAAATGGAGCGGAAGACGAGATTCGAACTCGCGACCTCCTCCTTGGCAAGGAGGCGTTCTAGCCACTGAACTACTTCCGCCCCTGATGGTGCCGAGGCCCAGAATCGAACTGGGGACACGTAGATTTTCAGTCTACTGCTCTACCGACTGAGCTACCTCGGCGCAAAGGCTATTTTAGCCGTTTGTCGGAGGGAGTGTCAATATTTCCTGCTTGTTCATATGATTAGTGCCACTCTGGTGGTTTTTTATTTACCCGCATTATTTGGTAGTGGAGGCCCCATCCCCTGTGTTTTAAATCCTCCCCCTCGGTCCCCCTCCTTTGCTAAAGGAGGGGGAAGAAAAAATCCGTAGCGGCTTGGTAGTTCTACGACGCTTTTTATGCCTTGGTAAGACGGCCGTGCCTGATTAAGTTGACAAGCTGGCCGTTGCGCAGCAGTACCCAGAGAAACAGAATGATGACCGCGGCCCCGATGATTTCCGGGATGTAAACGGCCGGGTTATGCAGTAGCTCATACCATATATTTCCTACCCAGTCGGTGAGGTCGGCTCTGGGGAATTCAAGACCGTAGAGGGGCCAGAGCAGGGTAGGTAGTAACTCCTGCCGCCACATTCCGTCGAGAATAAGATGAGCAAATACCCCTACGGAGAGGACAAGCAGCCAGGTCCTGCCGGTGCGGTAGCGGAGAAAAAATCCACCCAGCGCCATAAGAATGGTAAACAGCAGGGTGTGGAAGAATATCCGTCCACTGGACAACGACTCCCTAAATACGACCTGTCCCAGGGGCTTGTCGATGATATCCGGCAGGAGTGAACCGACCAGCAGTATCCTGATATCCCAGCGTTGACCGAGACGGGCGAACCACGATGTCAGCCAACCGGAGGTCGATTTTTCAGAGGCATTAACATCGGGTTCAATTTCGGGATAGGCAATTTTTCGCTTGGATATTGCCCCGGTGGCGAGACCATTCAGTAATGTTACAGCGCCGAGTGTGATACCGGCGTGCCCGAATACTAGCAACCGCTCCCCACCATCCTCAGGCTGCCTGTTCCTGGTATTGCTTTTTCGCCTCCTGATACCATTGGCTGCGCTCCGCGATGATTTCTCTGATGGGGAGATGATAGGGGCACTTTTCCTCGCATTCACCACACTCTGTACAGGTAGCCGCCCTCTCCATCCCCTCGCTTATCCAGCCGGAGAACATCCGCTGCGGCGGCAGGCGCTTGGCGAAACTGGCGCTGTTCATTACGGTTGATATCGGGATTTCCTGGGGACATGGCTGACAGTAATCGCAACGGCGGCAGAACCTGGTACCCATTTCATCTCGGAGCCGTTGCATCTCGGCCTCTTCTTCGGGTGTCATCTGTCCGCTGCCCTTGACTATCCCGGCAATTTCTTCAATCTCCCATATTTGCTCGATGCCCGGTATCATAACGATATCTGGGAACTGGAGGAGATATTTAAAAGCGATGCTGGCATTGTCGAGCATGCCTCCGCCCATCGGCTTCATATTGATAAAGCCGACATCGTGCTCACGGCAGAGCGGCAGCAACTCTTCGGCAGGCTCACTGGTAATGAAGTTGAAGGGGAACATGAGCGTCTCGAACTGGTCTGTTTTCACCGCTTCCTTGGCGAAATCCATCGAGTGGGAGGTGATACCGATATGCCTTATCTTTCCGGCTTTTTTGGCGTCTTCGACCACCGCCCGAGGCCCCTTGGGGTCGAGGACCGCTTTTAAATCCTCAGTGGTGCTAACATTGTGGAACTGGTACAGGTCAATATAGTCGGTCTGCAGGTGTTCCAGGCTTAGATTGAGGTGCTTTTCGATATTTTCGCGGTCTCTGGCACCGGACTTGGTGGCAATGATAAATTCTTCGCGCTTTCCCTTGACTACCTTACCGATACGCTCTTCGCTGGTGGTGTAAGCATTGGCGGTATCGAGGAAGGTGATACCGAGTTCAATACATCTCCGGACAACGGCCACCGCATCTTCTTCGGAGAGTCGCTGAATCGGGATGCCCCCGAAGCCCAGTCTCGTTACCATTAAATCCGTCTTGCCCAGCCTGATTTTTTCCACGCTTAAACCTCCCTACAACACTGCTGAATGTGGATTCTCTCTGCGACCATGATAACACAGCGCCTGTTGGTGATACCAGTTGGCCCTGTTGTCCCTGATTTAAGTGCTGTGCCCGCGCAAAGCTAACCTTTTGACGGCTTGTGCGTTATAGCTATTACAACCGCGGTTCAATAATTGGAACCATCGAGAAAAGAAGGAGGAAAATCCAGATGAAAAAGAAGTGGTTCGGAATGGTATCGGTACTGATGGTACTGGCGGTGCTTTTTACAGGGCTACCCGCCATAGCCCAGGCCGAAGCAGAGGAGACCACGGAGATAGGAACTGCTTGCCCAGCCCTGAGTATCAGGGCACCACGGGTAGCTCCGGTCGGCCGGGAGGTGACCATCGGCGTCTTCGAGCAGGGCAGCGGCGAGCCGGTGGAGGGCGCTTTTGTCTTTGCCCTGTCGAGAGATAATGCTGAGGCTTTTAAGGCAGAGATGGCCACGCTAAGCGAGGACAACACTGTTACCGCTGCCGATAAAGACTATAAGGCCCTGGCAGACGTTTATGGCGAGCTAATCGGTATCACCGGTAATAATGGCGAGGTCTACCATGCTTTTGATGAAGCAGGCTGGTACCTGCTGGTGGCTGTCAAGCCGGGCTGCTTACCCGGTTTTGCTCCCATCCGTATCGGCACTCCCCCCAAGATTCTGGGTATCAGGGCGCCGCGAATAGCCAGGACCGGTGATGAGGTAACCATAGGTGTCTTTGAGCGGAAGACTCAGAGCCCGGTGGAGGGAGCCGGTGTTTGGGTGGTATCAAGGGAGCAGATTGGTGTCCTGAAGGCAGAGATAGCCAAGCTCAAAGAAGGGGTGAGGACTGCTGAAAACGATGTGGACTTTGAACCCCTGGTAAGCCTTTACGGCGAGTTTATCGACTGGACGGACGAAAATGGTGAGGTGCGGCATACCTTTGAAGAGCCGGGTCTTTACTTCCTGGTAGCTGTAAAGAAGGGCTGCTACCCTGGATTCGCCCCGATTCAGATACGCTCACTCAGTGTGGACTCGAGCGGGAATGTCCTGCAGGCCAATGCCCTCACGTCGGCCCAGGTACAGCAGACTAGCGTAATCACTAATCAGGTCCAGCTAAACAATAAGCCGGAGATTGCTGAGACAGAATAAAGTACAAGGGAGGCTGTTACTCCCCCTCTACAGCAGGAGGGAGCCCCACCATCCAGGCTGGGGCTCCCTTATTTATTGAGTAACCAGTCAGTTAGTTTCCCTGTCAATTGTAAGAGATAGGGGTACTATTCGGTATTAGTTGGTAGTGTCATTGCGAGCCGACCCGCCTGTCATAGTCCCGGAAGGACGGCAGGCGGGCGGCGAAGCAATCTCCATATATTTCTTGAGATTACTTCGTCGCTATGCTCCTCGTAATGACAGTTTAACCAATCAAACACAAATAAAACCGAGGCAGCTATGCCCTCACCACTGCCGAAGGAGCCTCCTGGAAGGGGTGGATTCGTGTTACCAGTGAGAAGAGATAGGGATAGTTTGATTGCAGGTGCTCTACATAGGCCACCCACTCAATTATTAAGAGGCTGAAAAGGCGTTCGATGTCAACCGCTATGTGGCCAAGGTCGGAATCAGGTAGGTTATCCAGCGAGGCACGGGCTTCGAGCTCTTCGGTAAGGTGAAAGGTCGCCCATAGCAGGTCGGTAAAACGCTCATGTTCCAGTATATTTGGATTTTCCAGAAGAGTAATCAAAAACTGTCGCTTGCAGTTGAACAGTAATAATAAAAGGATACCTCTATCCTGGAGAGGTATTGAGTAGAGTTTGCTTGATTGCTACCGGAGGGAACATTGTCAGTGCTTCTGCCGGTGCGGTTGCTCTAACGTAATCAGGTTAGCTGCTGGACGTTGGAGTATCAGTTACCGTGTATGGAACCGGGGGCACGTACCATCAGGATGGGAGCAGGGGCGTGGTGGAGCAGCCGGTCAGCAACACTGCCCAGGAACAAACGGCTGACACCGGAGCGCCCGTGGGTGGCGATAACAACAAGGTCAACCCCTTTCTCGGTGATGTAATCGCATAGC
Source organism: uncultured Dehalococcoidales bacterium (assembly GCA_964611805.1). Taxonomy (GTDB): domain Bacteria; phylum Chloroflexota; class Dehalococcoidia; order Dehalococcoidales; family Fen-1064; genus W589. The sequence continues at coordinate 6,900 of CAZTBG010000040.1, forward strand.
TCATCGAGGACGTTGCCGAGAAGGACGGCGGTCTCTACCAGAATCCCCTTGTCTCTTAGTAGTTGTGCCTTCTCTTCAAGGTAGGCGGTAGCCACCTCAACACTGTCTGCTTCCAGGTGGTGCCGTTCCTCCGGGCTAAGTCTGGTCTCGGCTCCACCGTACATGTGCAGTGGCGTGACAACCCGTGTCAGTGTTATCTTGGAGACGTTACAGCCGGTGGCAATCGATTCAACGTGTGGTAGGACGCACTCTGCCAGCTCCGAACCATCGAGGGGGGCCATGATGTGCTGATACATCTGCTTTACCTTTCTTTGTCTGGGTACATCTTTCTCCGGTCGCTTTTATCTTAACATATCGCAGCACGTCTTGATAGTTTTAACCGAACACCTATATACTGGGGCCGTGAGTGAGATAGCAGAGAAAAAGTGGCACAACCTCAAGCGTGATGAGGTTCTGAAAATACTTGATTCTCGCCCTTCGGGATTGAGTACTAATGAGGCCAGTGCCCGGCTGCGCCAGTATGGCCCCAACCAGCTCGAGGGCCGGAAAAAAGTGCCACCGGTGGTGGTCTTTCTCCGCCAGTTCCTCAGCCCGCTTATCTATGTCCTGTTAGCGGCCACGGTAATCTCCTTTATCATGGGTAGCGTTATCGACGCTACCGTAATACTGGTGGTGTTGCTGCTTAATGCCATCATCGGCTACGTTCAGGAGACACGGGCAGAGAGGGCTATGGAAGCCCTCATCCAGATGGCGGCGCCACAGGCAAATGTTCAGCGTGATGGCAAGGTGACGATGCTGCCGGCAACGCAGATTGTCCCCGGAGATATCCTGCTGTTGGAGACGGGAGAAAGGGTGCCGGCGGACGCACGGCTGATTGAGGTCTCGAACCTGAAGGTCAACGAGGCAACCCTTACCGGTGAATCGATGCCGGTAGAGAAGTCGACCGGCCCTCTGGGTGAGATTGTTCCGGTCGCTGAGAGAAAAAATCTGGTGTACATGGGGACTATCGTAACCTACGGTCGCGCCCGCGCCGTGGTCGTCAGCACCGGCATGTCCACTGAGATAGGCCGGATTGCCACCGCCATTCAGGAGGTAAAGCCGGAGAAGACGCCCCTCCAGAAAAGCATCGGCAAGCTGAGCCAGTATCTGGTAGTCCTCTTCCTCGGTGTCTGCGGCCTGCTGCTGGCCGTTGGCCTGTTGAAGGGGCTGGAATGGCTGGATGTCTTTCTCCTGGCGGTGGCCGCCGCCGTCTCGGCAATACCGGAAGGGCTACCGGCGGTAGTCACTATTGTCCTGGCAATAGGTATGCGGGCAATGGCGAAGCGGAATGCCGTCATACGGAAGCTGGTGGCGGTAGAGACACTCGGTTCGGCCACCGTTATCTGCTCGGACAAGACGGGCACATTAACGATGAACGAGATGACGGTCAATCGGATTTATATTGACGGGCAGTGGGTTGAGGTAAGTGGTGAAGGCTACCAGCCGCAGGGAGAGTTCCGCCGGGACGGCCAGGTGCTTGACCCGAAAGATGAGAAGCCTCTCGGGCTGCTACTACGAATAGGGGCGTTGTGCAATGATGCCCTGCTGGTTGAGGAAAACGAAGAGGGCTGGAACATCTTTGGAGACCCAACCGAAGGTGCGCTGGTCGTGGTGGCTGCCAAGGCCGGACTGGACAAAGAGAAGATGGAGAAGAGTTTCCCTCGCCTGGACGAAATCCCGTTCCAGAGCGAGAAGCAATATATGGCCACCATGCATCCACGGGACGGGGGCAGGGTGGTCTATGTGAAGGGGGCTGTCGAGAAACTCCTTCCCCTGAGCAGCCATTTCCTCAATAAGGATGGGCCGGTGACACTGGCGGAGAGCGATATCCAGGCTATTATGGCTGCCAACGAGACAATGGCACGAGAAGCTATGAGAGTGATGGCCACTGCCTATACTGACCTTCCCGAGAGCGTGGATGACCTCAGGGATGAACACATCCAGGGCAATCTCGTATTCGTCGGTCTGTTGGGGATGTCGGACCCGCCCCGGGAAGAGGCTAAAGAGGCAGTACAGCTGTGTCGGCAGGCAGGCATCAGGGTAGTGATGATAACGGGGGACAACCAGCTTACCGCAGAATCCGTAGCCCAGCAACTGGGTTTGCCTCCGGGGGAGGCTGTTAGCGGAGCCGAGCTTCAGGAGATGAGTGACGAGGAGCTCTCAAGGCGGGTGGAGAGCATCTCTGTCTTCGCCCGGATAGAGCCATTACACAAACTGAGGATAGTTAACGCACTTAAGGAAAAGGGACATATTGTCGCTATGACGGGTGATGGTGTCAACGATGCCCCGGCGCTGAAGACTGCCGATATTGGTGTAGCTATGGGCATCACCGGCACTGATGTCGCCAAGGAAGCCAGCGATATGGTTCTGGCCGACGATAATTTCGTCTCTGTGGTGGCGGCGGTGGAGGAAGGCCGGGCCATCTTTAACCGGTTGCGTAATGTTCTTTTCTTTTTTCTGGCGACTAACCTCGGTGAATTGTTCGCCTTAATCCTCAGTGTATTCTTCGTGGGTCAGGCACCGCTGCTGGCGGCGCAGATTCTCTGGGTTAACCTGGTTACCGATACCGCAGGGGGTATCCCGTTGGGATTTGAACCGACCTTCGGTGACGAACTGAAACAGCCACCGCGCAGTCCAAAGGTAGGTCTTATCTTCCCGGGCATGCTCCTTCGTGTTGGCTTTGCCTCGTTATTCATTGGTATCGGCACCTATCTTGTCTTCAACTGGGCGTATACAAGAACAACGCTGGAGGAAGCACGTACCGTTGCCTTCTGTACCATGGTAACTTTCCAGTGGTTCCAGGCATTTAGTGCTCGCTCTGACGAATATACTGTTTTCCGCCTGGGCTTCTTTCGCAACCACTGGCTGATTGTCTCCATTCTCATTGCCATTTTGTTGCAACTGGCGGTGGTCTACATACCCGCCATGCAGACGGCCTTCAGGACGGCACCACTTGGCGTTGATATGTGGGGAATTACACTCATTGCCAGTGGCAGTCTGTTTATTATCGAGATGACTCGCAAGCTGCTATTTCCGAGGCTGTTTAATCTGGGGAAGTGGCAGCCAGTATCCTGGAGGAGTATACGCTATTAGAATAGCGGTGGCGACATGCTTCTCGGCAGGTCGCTAGTCATTTTTCTCGCTTTGACTCTCTGCTACCTCATCCACCTCTACCTCAGCCGAAGCGACCATGATTGCCGGACCGACCTGTGCTATTGCCGGCAGCGCCCTGCGGACCTCGCCGAGCAGCTTACAGAAACCACGCCTGATATCCAGGAGCGATAATTCCTTCACCACCGGGCTGACATCTTCTTCAGGCATCATGTGCGGGTGGTACCAGTATGGAACCGGTGCCGGTCTGCCCATCGTGGTGAGGGCCCTCACTAGTTTCCTACCGAGGCCGAAGCGGACGGCGTAAGGCAGGTCCACGTCCAGATGGTCCGCCCCCCTGGTGAGGATTAGCCTCTCGTTGGCAGTAAGCCACAGGTAATACCGGTATGCCTGCCACTGTGTTGCCACGAGGGCACCTTCTTCAGTTCTTTTTACCCGGGCCGATACCATGTTCAGGTGCCATGATACCACGCCGAAGACCAGCGTAACCCCGCCGACAAACAGGGATGCCCCACCAACCTGAAAGACAGCGGATAAACCGAGGATAACAATGCCAATAATAGAGCACACAAGGCCAATTCTACCGAGGTGACCGGCTCCCCTGCCTGTGGCCTGAATAGTTTCTCTATCGACCTTATGAAGCAGACCGAGGCGGATACCGTCGGAGTCCAGTGCCTCCTGAGTCCGCTCGGCTGTCTTACGCCAGGCCTGCCTGTTCTCCGATAGGTAAAGACGTGACTCACCGTGGAAGAGGAGGTCCATGAGATGCGCCTGATAGCGGTAGGGAGGGGTCTTCTCACGACGCTCCAGCAGGAAGTCCCTCTTCTGACCATACCAGCGCTTCTCGACCTGCTCAGAGATTGTTACGAAGCCCTGTTGGGCAAGATAGAAGATGTCACCCAGAAAACCGTAGGCACCATTTATCAGCCTTCCCACCAGGGCCGGGGGCAGGTCGCCGGGTGGGGTGGTAAGATATGAAGAAGGAGGGTAGACTTTTGGCTCGGCAGCACGCTTGCGCTGAATCATCAGGAGCCAGAAGGCACCGCCAATGATGAGAGCAACCCCCATGCCAATCAGGCACCAGTTTATGATGCGCATGGCAAATGGATTATCTTCTATCCATTGTCGGGTAGTCTCAATGGCCTGGGTTATCCGCTCAACCACCCCTTCTGGTTTTCGCAGAGCAAAGGGAGTGGTATCCACAATGCCTTTAGGGAGGACTACCCTGATGCTGAGTTCCCCGTTATCAGGTACTGAACCTGTGGTGAATTCAAATGTTCTGTCGTCTATCACCCTGCTTTGTGCTGATACCCCGTAGCTGTCAATAGTGAGTTGGGTGGAAGATACCGGCTCTGGTAGGTGGACGGTCACTGTTGCCCCGCCGATAGCCATGTCCCGGTCGCCAAAGATAGCGTTCCAGTATAGCTGGTCTCCGTCATCGAGAAACTTTAGCCCACCATGGACAACGTAAGTGAGTTCAAAGACGCGGCTTCCTCCTTGCGTTTCGGGGTACCACCAGCCTATCCACAGTTTATTGTCCTCGGTCCAGCTGTAGTAGGCGTAGTAGTTTCCCGCCGGGGACTCGCCGGTCTTCTTATAGTTATCTATCCAGCGTCTGACTGCGGGGTCTCGTACATATGGGCTGCCGTCTTCATAGACCTGTATCTCATCAATTGACTCAACGCCGTCAAGGGGAATCCAGCGATAGCCGTAGTGAAAAGTACCTGACAGGAAGGAGTACTTCTGTGTCTCGGTGATTTCCATATCGGAATTGGAGAGGATGTTGATGTCTACCTTAAGGGAGTCGAAGGAGGTCACCAGCTCTTCAGCGGCCTGCGCTTGCAGACATAATGATAATGCAGGAACCGCAATCAGGAGGAGAAAAAGCACAACCAGCCAGGAGCTCTTGTGAAGCATACTTACCAACCCCGTTAACCGCCACCGCGGCATCTCATGTAAGACGCAAAAAAATGTTACTACTGTGGTGAGGTGTTGTCAAGAAAAGCGATGTGCTGGTAGTGTATCATTTTGAAGTAAACAATCGGGTATTGATAATAATATGTAATTTATGTATTTGAGAAACTAACCAGTTTTGACTGCGGATTTAATACTCAGGCATTATACCGAGCTGCTGAATCAGACCCACATCGGTGACATTCCAAAATTCCACCCACCTACCGGCTACGATTCTAGTAAAAAAAGCGACGGTAATATCAATCTTTTTCCCGGTCGGTGGGATACCCATATATTCACCCCTGTGAGTCGCTCTCCAGTTCACCATTACAGCCACTTTGTCTCCCTCGGCAACCATGTCATTTATAGTTATCTGGATATCAGGGAAGGCGGTGAAAAACGTATGAGCATAATTTTTTAGCTGCTCCAGTGATACATCGCCGGTGGGTAGATGCTCAATGTATTCGGGAGCCAGAATCTTAAAAAATTCTTCTAGCTCTTTCTGATTCCAGAAGTCAATAACACGCTGTACGAGTGCTTTATTCTCTTCTATAGAGATGGCAGTTCCTCCTATTGATTAGTTCTATTCACTGCTTAGTACACTACTGACGTGTGTGACATTGCCTTAGAAAAGCAATATTATGCCAGACTTTCGACGTATTCCTTTACCCAGGAAAGGGCAGTCTCGGCGGCGTGGCGTTTGTTTTCTTCACGGCTGCCGGTGAAGACATGCTTGCGGCTGAAGGTCCCGCCTTTGTGTGATATTCCGATGTAAAACAGCCCTACCGGCTTCTCCGGGGTAGCCCCGCCCGGTCCGGCAATACCGGTGTCAGCGACGCAGATATCGGCACCAAGCACCCTGCGGCCCCCCCGTGCCATCTCCTCGGCCACCTGCGGGCTGACGGCACCGTACCGGTTGATGCTTTCTTCGCTCACACCCACTATTCTGATTTTAGCCTGGTTGCTGTAGGAAGTAATCGAACCCAGGTAGCAGTCCGAGCTACCGGGGACATTGGTGATGAGGTGGGAGAGCAGACCACCGGTGGCGGACTCAACCACTCCCAGGGTCAGTCCTCGCTGGCAAAGCAGGCTAACAACTTCGTGTTCCAGTCCGGTCATAGTGTATCGAAATTGACTCCCAAGAGCCTACCCAATGCCTGGTGCTCGTTCTCGTAGTCACCCTGGTTGATTTCCTGGACTATCTGCTCAACCACCTGGTGCTTACGTGCGTCATTGAGTTCATCGAGGTAGGTGTATATACGTGCCCGACGGCCAATCCTGAAATTGGTACGCTCTCCAGGAGGTAATGACTGGAAGCGGTCGATAACGGCCAGCATCCTGTCTTTGTCGTCGGGCAGCTTACCTTCGACCTCTTGCAGCAGGTTACCTATATGGTCGCTGACAAAGTTGGAGTTGCAGTCCAGGTGCTCTATCAGCAGTCGCAATTCGGCAACCATTTCTTCATCGGTTGTCTGTACCCAGCTGCCGTCGGCGACATCAGCGTACATCGGTAGCATCGGGCTGACACTGAGTGTCCGGATTCGGATAAAGTCTGCATCTATCGCACTGAGCACCCGGGCGGTCTCAATAGCGTGTTCCTGCCACAGTCCACGGCCACCCAGTCCCAGGAGAACGTATTCGGAAAGCGATATGCCGGACTCAACCACTTTGCGACCGCCCGTAATTTGCTCGGCGGCGGTTACGCCTTTGTCCATCAGCTTGAGCACGGTGTCACTGCCTGATTCAAGCCCGACATGCAGCCGTGTCAACCCAGCCTCGTGTAGCTCTATTAGCTCCTCAAGCGTCTTCCTGGCGGCTGTCTTAGCACGGCCATAGCTGGTGATGCGGCTGACATCGGGGAAGGTTTCCCTGAGAAATCTCAGCACCTCCGTCAGCTCGTGGGTCCGCATTATCAGGCTGTTGGCGTCCTGAAGAAACACGTTCTGCCCGCCGCCATACAGCCAGAGGGCAACATTATAGGTAGCCTGGTCTGGCTGCCGCGAGAGTATCATCCGCGCTGTCTCACGCAATTGGCCGGGCATGGCCCACTTCCAGGAAAGCCCTACGATTCGGTCGTAGATGCGCTTGACCGCCTCGATGTCCTGCTTCATCTCCTCTACCGACCGTAGCTCGAATCTCTGGCCCTTGTACATCCCGCAGAAACGGCACCGGTTCCACGGGCAGTTACGGGTCAGCCTGAGGAGCAGTGAAAAAGCCTCGCTCGGCGGTCGGAACGGGCCTAGCTCAAAAGAGTCAGTCATTACCGATTATTACCCCAGCAATTGATGCTTCTAAATTGATTATATCGCAGCCATAGCTTAAAATACAGCAAAGCAAGGCTAGGATTCTATATTAGGGGAGTGTCTTTATGGGAATAGTATCACTGACTCTCGGGCTTCTAGGCGGACTGTGCGGAATACTTGGTATGCTCACGTTTTTAGGAGCAATTCCCACCTTCATTCCGGTCGAAGAGGCTATCGGGCCTTACGTGGCGACTACTGCCTTCTGGTGGGGTCTGGCAGGCCTTCTGCTCCTAGGCAGCATCGCCATCAGTGTCAGCCACCGCCCCAGCTCGTACGATTAACAGTCTTTAAGAGTTACCCGCCACCAGTACCGCCACCAACAACGATGGTTGCGCCATTCACGATTCTTGAGGCATCTGATGCCAGATAGACTGCTGCCCCGGTGATATCCTCAGGAGCCGCCGCTCTGTCTTCGGCGGGTGTCCCTTTCCATAGGGCTTCGCTGAATCGTGTTTTTATAAGCCCCGGGGCGATAGCGTTGACCCTGATATTGTCCTTACCCCATTCTATAGCCATGACCCTGGTCAGCATTATGAGGGCGGCCTTGCTGACGCTGTATATATGAAGTGCGCTCGGATTGAGGCCGGCAGTGGAGGCAATATTGATGATGTTACCACCCCCCTGTTCTTTCATTACCCTGGCGACCATCTGTCCGAGCATGAAGGGTCCCTTCAGGTTGACGTTCATGGTCACGTCCCAGGCCCATTCCTCGGCATCAATCAACGGGCCCATGTAAGGGTTGGTGCCGGCATTATTGACCAGGATATCGATACGGCCAAACTCCCCCTTCACCTTCTCGACCAGATTCTTGGATTCCTCCGCCTTGGCAACGTGGGAAGATATCGCCAGTCCCTTTCTTCCGGTTGCCTTGATTTCCTCAGCTACCTGCTCCAGGTCCGGGAGTTTTCGGCTGCTGACAACCACGTCGGCCCCGGCCTCGGCGAATGCCAGCGCAATTGCCCTTCCGATGCCACGGCTGCCGCCGGTCACCAGTGCTACTTTATTCTCCAGAGAAAAATTGACAACGCCCACGTTTTTACTCCTTTCTTGCGGTAAACTATGTACCAAAATAGCACACGGCAATGCCACTAATCAAGCTGGCAGAGGCTGCCTGAGTTTTGTCTGTTTCGTCACAGATTTATTATAATGCTGCTTGTAAAGATTTGTCTGGTTGCTATTTGCATCACGGACACTGTGGCAGTACAATGTATAGGTTGATTTTACTCGTCATTTATTCTGAGGCGACGTAGCCAAGTGGTTAAGGCGGGGGTCTGCAAAACCCCTATTCGGCGGTTCGAATCCGCCCGTCGCCTCCATTTTTTAGATACAAATTCAGCATTACAAGGCCTTAACAAGTGTCTCCAGTGCTACCAAATGCTAACTAACACTCTCGTCTGACACCTTTTTCGCGACTTCCTGAATGCCTTCATCAAAACGTCTAGCTGCTGCTGCCTGAATCTACGACAAGACATGGGAATAAAGAGTATGGTTGTGATAAAAATTCCCCGGAATTAACAGGATGACGTTTTGTTACGTGCGTATTTGCATTATCCTGACCTAAGGATTAGTATTCTATCAACTGAGCCATGTATGCATTGACGTTTGCCTATTTCTCTATGGAGTTCGCTATACACCCCGCCGTGCCAACCTACACCGGTGGCTTAGGGATTTTGGCAAATGACACCCTTCATGCTGCTGCTGACCTCGGTTTACCTGCAGCCGGAGTAACGCTACTACATCGCAAAGGATATTTTCGCCAGCACCTGGACCAATTTGGGAATCAATCGGAGTCTGAGGAGTGCTGGTCTCCCGAGGAATTCCTGGAAAAACTGCCGGTAAGAGTCCAGATATCTTTGACTGGCCGTCAGGTCCAAGTGCAGGCATGGCGATACCTTATTCACGGTGAGTTTGGCCATACTGTACCTGTATATTTTCTGGATACCTGCATACCAGAGAATTCTCCCTGGAACCAGAGTTTGACTGATTTCCTTTATGGCGGTGATACGCGATATAGACTGGAACAGGAGGCTATCCTTGGTTTTGCGGGTATTGCTATACTGCGGAGCCTGGGACATCAACCGGTCCAGACCTATCACATGAACGAAGGACACTCAGCTCTGGTAACGCTGGCCTTAATGGAAGAGCAGGCCTGGGGACGCGGACTCCAGACTATGGGAACAGATGACCGGGAAGCAGTTAAACAACGTTGTGTTTTTACGACTCACACGCCGATACCAGTGGGACATGATGAATTTGAGCTTGCCTTAGTCAGGGAGGTCCTGGGTAACGAACGGACGGATTTTCTTATTGATGCACAATGTTGTGACAATGGCACTTTGAATATGACCAACCTTGCGCTGACATTTTCAAGATATGTTAACGGTGTTTCTATGCGCCATGAGGAAGTGACTCAAAATATTTTCTCTAATCACCATATTGACGCTATTACCAACGGGGTACATGCCACTACGTGGACATCACCGGTCTTCAGCAGGCTGTATGACCGTTATATACCGCAGTGGCGCCGAGATAATCTCTATCTGAAGTACGCTATCCGGATACCACTGGATGAAATACAAAGAGCCCATAATGAGGCTAAGGCCGAACTTCTGGCTGAGGTAGAGCGGCGTGCCGGTATCCGTTTTGAGCCACAAGTTCTGACTATTGGTTTTGCCCGCCGGGCTACCACATACAAAAGGCATGATTTTTTGTTTAACAACCTTGAAAGGCTCAGGCGAATAACTAACCAGGGTCGACGGATTCAGGTAATTTATGGAGGTAAAGCACACCCTCGAGACGAGATGGGGAAGGCCCTAATCAGAAAGGTGTTTGAGGCCGCCAATGATTTAAAGGACCGTATCTCTATTGTATACCTCGAGGAGTATGATATATCTCTGGCTAAATACGTTTGTTCTGGCGTAGACTTGTGGCTAAACACTCCGCAGAAGCCCCAGGAGGCTTCAGGGACAAGCGGAATGAAGGCGGCGCTTAATGGCGTGCCTACCTTTAGCATACTGGACGGGTGGTGGATTGAAGGACACATAGAAGGTGTAACCGGATGGTCCATTGGTGATGGCTACCAATCTGAAAGTGACTTTATAAGAGAAGCTACTTCTCTGTATGACAAGCTTGAGCAGGTAATACTGCCCATGTATTATGAACGACCAGAAGAATATGCGAGCATAATGCGGTCGGTAATATCCCTGAATGGCTCCTATTTCACTTCCCAGCGTATGCTTACCCAGTACTTAAAGAATGCGTATCTTAGCAGTTAGACCTCTGCAAGATTTCATACCTTAAGATATAGCCTGAACCTGTCATCTATGGCGCCGTACGAGGTAGGTACGGTTTGAGGATAGTATGAAGTTTTATAGGGCTATAGTTAGTTAGCCTTGTAGCAAGGCGCAGCAGCAAAAGCCCCTAGGCTGTAAAAGTCTGGGGGCTTACTTTTTGTATTTTTTTATGTATTCGTCAACAGCGTTATAGAATTCTTGTAGCTCGATATCAGGGAGAAACCGCTTGTTCTGTTCGGTTACTATTAGCCCTGTCCTTTGATAAGCATAGATAAGTTCAGGGGGTATATTAGCTTTTTGCATTATCTCTATAATGTCCAGACCCTCAGGACTAACTTTAGCCTCTGGCAAATATGGTATATCAATAAATTGCGCATCTTTCATAGTTGTTGCGTCAATGCCCAATGTCTTAGACCATAGCTCTTTTCGTGAAGATGTGCCTACTTCCCTCTGTATAAAGTCGGGGAGTTCACCTGTTGTTGGTAGTCGTTTGTATATCTCTCCCTTATTATCCCGAACAAACTTGAAAGCCTTTTTTTTGCAGCATTTCTTATATTGCTTGCCGCTTCTACATGGGCATAATTCAGAACCTTTTATTTCTTCTTTTTCCATACTGTGTCTTCTTCGTTCGCTTATTAATAGCGTAATACTTTTTCTGCCCGTAGTTTATCACTTCCTAAAATAAACGCAATATGGTATTTATTTTAGGCAAGTATCCCTTGGCAACACGTATATACCGTGCTATTCTTTTCTAAGCCAATATGGATACAGAGAACGACAGCCAAATGGGACGAAGAAAGACCCTTGTACCTATTCTTGCAACAATAGGTACTGGTTTGGTGGTGGCCGCAGTGGTTAGTTTGTTGGGTGTTGATTGGCCCTGGTTAATGCTTATAGTGGGTATAACACTCATTTTTATAGCAGTTTTTATTTCAGTGCCCAATACGGCACATTTGCTTTCTCCTATCCGTCTATATAAGCAAATTCGCAGAGCATGTATATGGTGGTGTCGTGGTCCACAATGGTCAAGCTCTAAACCAATAATATCTCTAGATGAAATATCTCCAACTAATATAGGGCAAACTAACTACACCGCTACTTTATCATTAATCATAAAGAATAGAGATGATTATACGTTAATAGGGGCTTTATATTCATTAACAGTTAATATTGAGCAAAGGTTAGGACGAAATAAAGTAACGTGCTTACTCCGTCCTAACCCTTCTTATCAGATAGAAATACAGCCACACCAAGAGGAAACTTATCAGTTGGTTTTGTTCGGAGCGTGTAGTAGCCAACGCAGTCTTGATATTAAGAAACCTTATAATTGGGGTATACAAGGGATAACAGTTAGCGTAAGTGGGGCAGGGTATAGGGATTTACATAGAGGACTTTACTTCAAACCAATGCCGCAAGTGCGCCTTTGAATATTGTAGGAGGTGCGAATAAATTGCGGCTAAAAGGAATAATTGCCTTATTTTGTTCATTTATTACCCCAAAATTAGAGGTGGATTATCCTCAAAAATGGTACTCACCCCACGCACCCCCACACGCTCTCACAAACGTCAATTATCCTTGGATTTGCCGCAACTATGACGCTAGGGGATTTGTTTATAAAAGGTTACTATCCTGAAAGTCAAACGAGACAGAATTGGTTGTGTTTGGTTTTGGTCGCTACCAAGTAGAGAACGGTAGTAGCGTGTCATTGCGAGGGGGCTAAAGCCCCCGCGGCAATCTCATTTCTACACCCGACGAGATTACTTCGTCGCTGCGCTCCTCGTAA
>CAZTBG010000041.1:0-19326 GCA_964611805.1 uncultured Dehalococcoidales bacterium
ATATCAGAGAGATAATCCTTGAAATCACTGAAGAATACGGTTTCCCGATTATCGCTAATACTGATTTTGGCCATGACATCACAAGTATGCCCATGCCGGAAGGCATTCTAGCTCAGATGGACGCAGAAGCATTATCAATCGAATTGATTGAACCAATAGTCAAATAGTAAGGAATTGTTGAATTATGGCTAGCTGGAAAGACAAGCTTAATGGGGACCCGGTGTCTTGGCTGCTGGAGAATGATGAGACCCAACCAGCCATTCGCTATTGAAGGAGGTATCACATGCCATACGCCAATAACACCGGAGTGAAAATCTACTACGAGGTGGAGGGGAAGGGGCCACCGCTGGTGCTTGCCTACGGACTTACCGGAGGTCTTAACTGCTGGCGAGTGATGGGGATTGTAGAACTGCTGAGAAACGACTTTCAATTGATATTGTTTGATGCCAGGGGACACGGGCGGAGTGACAAGCCTCATGAGGTATCTGCCTACGGGCTCAAGATGTTAAACGACGTAGTGGCTTTGCTGGACCATATTGGAATAGATCAGGCCCATTATTTCGGTTACTCTATGGGCGCAAGAGTAGGTTTTTGGCTCGCTGTTCGCCATACCACACGATTCCGCAGCTTCATTCTAGGCGGCACCAGTCCGTATCGTAACGAAGCTCAAATCAAGCGCGAAGATGAACTTGTGGAGAGAATGAAAAGACTCCTAAACGACCTGGAGGGCACTATAAGGGAGAGTGAACAATTGATGGGACGCCCACTGACGGTTGAGGAAAGAGATGCATTGCTGGCTAACGATGCTCAAGCGCTTATCGCGTTGGTCACCGCTTTCGGTGCTATGCCGTTGCTGTCTGACCATGAACTCTCTCTTATTTCTATACCTGTACTCGTCTTTTGCGGCGATGCTGACCCGAACCATACTGGGGCAAGGGAAAGTGCCAACCATATGCCGAAGGCGAAGTTCGTGTCCCTACCTGGCCTTGACCACGTACAAGCCGACGTGTGCATTACTCGAAACGACCTGGTTCTATCGCACGTCAAGGAGTTCTTGGCTAAGGTGAGGGACAAATAGGTCTGCAGACCGCGATTCTTCTTGATGACTGATTACACGCAAAGCAGGTAGGAGGTAATTAGCCATGACTAGCTGGAAAGACAAACTGAATGGAGACCCGGTCCCATGGCTGGTGGAGAATGACAGGAGCCAGCCGGCTATCCGCTATTATGCTCTGCGGGATATCCTCGGCCGGGATGAGAATGATAAAGAGGTCAAAGCTGCTAAAGTGGCCATCATGGCAAGCGGACCAGTGCCGGTAATCCTGGCGGCGCGGCAGCCGGAGGGATATTGGGACAAGCCAGGAGCCAGTTCTGGACCCAAATACCGCGGGACGGAATGGTCTCTCGCTTTCATGGCGCAGCTTGGTGCGGACGGAGCTGACTCGCGTGTTCGCGCCGGCTGCGAAATTCTGCTCTCCCAATGCATAGCCAGCAATGGTGGTCTGTCGTGGAACGGCACGCCTTCTGGTTTCGAACAATGCATGGCGGGCATTATGGGGGCGGCTTTGATAGACTTCGGCTGGCTTAACGACCAACGCTTGCAGACAGCCATGGAATGGCTGGCGCAGACTATTACCGGTGAAGGAGTAGCTGACGCCTCGAACCGCGATACAAACAGACGTTACTATAAGTCAAGGAATTCAGCTCCTTTATTCGTCTGTGCCAACAATGGTAATTTGCCATGCGCCTGGGGAGCTATCAAGGCGATGCTTGCCTTGAGCAAGGTACCACCTGCGCGGCGGACCAGAAACATGCAGGCGGCTATTAAACAAGGCGTGGACTTTCTATTGAGCCATGACCCGGCAGTTGCCGATTATCCTTTCGGCAAGGGAAATAAGCCAAGCTCAAACTGGTTTAAGTTCGGCTATCCAATCGGCTATATCACAGATGTGCTTCAGAACCTGGAGGTCCTGGCAGCACTAGGTCAAGCCGAGAATCCTAAGTTAGCCAACGCGTTAGATCTGGTCATCAGTAAGCAAGACCAACAAGGGCGCTGGTTACTGGAACATACCTACAACGGTAAGATGTGGGTGGACATAGAAAAGAAAGGGCAACCCAGCAAGTGGGTCACCTTAAGAGCTTTACGCGTTTTGAAAGCGGCTTATCCTGAGAAAGGATGATTTCCCTCCAGAATTGAGATAATCTCAACTTTGTTTGGATACTCTAGCCCACAATATCGCGTCTCAGCGTTTATTCAAGAAAAATGGTTTCTTTGAAAATCGCCGTGGGAAAGTCGGATCCCAAAACCTTATTTTCCACGAGAAAGATTTGATGTAATTAACAAACGTCCACACTGTTACTTGGCTGTTTTCTGGTAATCAACGAGAAAACGCTGCAGTTCTTGGATCAGTTCTTTCTTCTCAAACATGAGTTCGGGAACTGTCCAGTAAGGCCCACCATAGTGTACAATACCAAGAACCGGGACCTTCTCCTCCCGTATCTTACTTGGTAAGATAGGAATCGTATAGTTAAGCGACACCTCGCTGTCAGTCACTTCTATCTGGTTCACGAAGCTCCGGATAAAGCTTTTCCTTTCAGTAAGCGTACACTCGTCCAGCAGGTTCTTCAAGTCAGCCACACATTCAGACACCTCTTCACGGGTTGCTATTTCCGCTCTCTGCCCCACAAGGAACATGCATAGTTCTTCTTTCCGTGCCCTGAGTTTGTCCTGCCGTTCTCAATAGGTGCCATAATCATTAACATTTACTCATCTTGTGACACGGGAAGTAGTCGTGCGCGGTATTCAAGGCTGTTTACTTAGAATTCCGGTGCTCGAATTGAGTCTTAACAGGTCTTGAGAGATTCGTCTCCGTTCAATATATGTAGACCAGTGAGAATAGTGCCGCTACTATGTTTGTGTCATAACGACCTTGCGGAAGTGGTACCCATAAATGGAAAGGAGGATGAACCTGGCGAATTTTGGCGGAGATTTTATCAAATAAGAAATGAATAGCCTCCAGTAATGCCTTTTCCCCTTTCCCGTTATGCCAAGGAACCAGATAGACCTGAAGAATGCTTTTATCTGGTGACTCTGTACTTTCCCTGCTGTCGCCCGCGGCGGTTTATATACTTTAAAGAAGGTCCTAATCCGTTCGTAATATTCCTTGGGTGAATATATCGTGTCAAGAATATGCTTATAGCCCATAATTAGCTTGTCATGGTCCATTTTAGGGATGAAATTTAGCGAGAAGTCAGTGTTGTTACCGCTAGATGAGCTCAGAAGGCGACCTTCTTCCTTTAAACGCCGGTAAAGCCTTGTCCCTGTAGGAGCGTTTAATAGTCCGACCATTGCAGTGACAATACCACTCCTCTGAATAAAGTTTATCTGGGCCTGGAAAATGGACTCCGGGTCGCTGTCAAAACCGACGATAAAACCTCCCTGGACCTCCAGTCCAAATTCCTGAAGCTTCTGTACCGATGCGACAAGGTCGCGGTTTTGATTCTGGTACTTGGTACACTCTACCAGGCTTTCATTATTTGGAGTTTCGATACCGACGAATACCACATCGAATCCGGCAGCTACCATTAAACGCATTAGTTCTTCATCATCAGCCAGATTAATGGACGCTTCTGTACAGAGAGCAAATGGGTATCTCTTCCACTTTCTCCACTCGATAAGCGCCGGTAGTATTTCTGCTTTCAATTTTTTCTTGTTGCCGATGAAATTATCATCGACAATGAAGAGACCGCCACGCCAGCCCTGCTCATAGAGGGAATCCAGTTCTGAGATCAGCTGCTCTTTGCTCTTGGTTCTCGGTGTATGCCCGTTCAATATGATGATATCGCAGAATTCGCAGTCATAGGGACATCCCCTTGAATACTGCAGGTTCATTGTTGAATATTGCTTCATGTCTATCAATGACCACAGCGGGATAGGGGTGGCACTGATATCCGGGCGTTCACTGGAAGCGTATATCTGCCGCGCCTGCCCTTTCTCCAGGTCTTCCAGGAAAGGAGGCAGTGTAGCTTCGGCTTCACCCAGGACCAAATGGTCTATGCCATCAAATTCTTCAAACCCTGCAGTAAATAAGGGCCCTCCAGCTACGATTTTTGTACCTAGATGCCTGCACCGAGTGATTACTTCATTAACCGATTTTTTCTGCACCGCCATGGCACTGATAAATACGTAGTCGGCCCAATTGATATCGCTATCATTTAGCCTGTCGATATTCATATTCACCAGCTTTTTATCCCAGTTTTCCGGTAGCATCGCTGCCACCGTCAGTAAACCCAGTGGGGGAAAAGAGGCTTTCTTGGAGACGAATTTCAGGGCATGCTTAAAGCTCCAGAAAGTGTCCGGATACTGGGGATATACCAGCAGTATTTTCATATCAGCGTCCTTCTTTGTCATATAGTATTTATGACAGCTGCCATTTTGTTTCGAATAACCGGTCTACGAGGTGCTCTACGATTTTGGCGATTATGCGTCTTCTCTGGCGCAGGCAGCGTATAATCAAAGTTTTCCAGCATACGTCGTTCGATTTTCTTATTCATGATACGTTCGATGGAGCTTACCATAGCTGCGTCTGCACTTGTTACAAGCGTCAGTGCTTCACCGTTGTTGTTGACCCGTCCCGTACGACCGATACGATGGATATAGGCATCTGTATTCTCAGGCATGTCGTAGTTGATAACGTGTGAAATGCGCAGGATATCGATACCACGGGCGGCGATATCGGTCGCCACCAGTATTTTAACTGAGCCGGTACGGAAGTCATCGAGTGCAGCCTGGCGTCTTGGTTGAGATAAATCTCCCTGCAACGCGGTGGCTTTAAAGCCAGCTCTCTTGAGCTGTTGAGCAACCCGCTCGGTGCGGTGTTTGGTTCGAGTAAATACAAGTACTGATTTTGATTCTAAGCGGTACAGTATTTCCGTCAGCAGGGTAGTTTTGAGATGTTGCTTAACAGGATATAGGGAGTGTGATACCGTAACTGCCGGTGCCGCATGCCCGATTTGCACCGTAACGGGGTTATACAGTATCTCCTTTACTAGGCGGTGAATATCCTCCGGCATTGTCGCCGAGAAGAGCAGTGTCTGCCGTGGCTTCAGAAGACACCTTAATATCTCACGTATGTCTGGCAAAAAGCCCATATCAAACATCCGGTCTGCCTCATCGATGACCAGAATTTGTAAATTCGATAAATCAATAGAGCCTTTCCACAGGTGGTCGAGCAGCCGTCCCGGACAGGCAACGACTATTTCAACGCCGCAAGCCAGTTCCAGAACCTGCTGCTCCATATTGGTACCGCCGTAGACGGCGATACTGTAAAGGTCTGTGTGTTTTGCCAAGTTGTTGATAACACCGTTGATTTGCTCGGCCAGTTCGCGTGTCGGGGTAATAATGGCAGCGCCGACCTGTCTTCTCGGTGCTTTTAATAGGCGTTGCAGAATTGGTAATACGTAGGCTGCTGTCTTTCCGGTTCCTGTCTGGGCCAGTCCGATGACATCTCTACCCTGCAATATTGGGGGGATTGATTCCGTTTGTATTGGCGTGAGTTCGGTGTATCCAAGCTCATGCACGCCAGTCATGATGCAAGGATGAAGATTCAAGTTTTCGAAATTCATTAATACTCCTGATTAAATTTATGAAACAACGTGTTCCCGACATATTAAGGGCAGAAATAATCGTTCGGCTTCATCTCTTTCTTGTTTTCATATTAGGATATTTGCCTCTTCTACCAGGAAAAGGTTTAACATCTCCGCCATTCGAAAGAGGAAGTGCCTCGACAACATTAATCACCTGCCCTCTTAGGCTTTTTTCTTGAAGGCCGATAACTGCGGCTTGGCCCTCGGACTTTGAGACCATCTGGACGTAGCCATATCCCCATGGTTGGCCGCTGCCAATATACTTGTTATTCATTATTTTCACGGATGTCACTTCTCCGAAAGCTATGAATACCTGCCGGAGTTCATACTCAGTCACCTCAAGTGGTAGGTTCCCCACATAAATATTCATGCCTCGACCTTCTTTGATGATTGAGTTAGTAGCCGTCTGCCGCTAACGCTGTCACCAATGGTTTTTCGGAGTCATAAAATATGCTTTATGTTTCTCGGAGAGATAAATGAAGAGTAATTCTAATATCTCCTCTGCCGTCCTCCCCCAGACCTACCCCCTCTACCGCTACTACCGCCATAACCGCCACTATAGCCACCCCCTCTCCTGTCACCATAGCTCCCGCCGCCTCTACTGTCAGTGCGAGGACGAGCTTCGTTAACCACAATTGTTCGCTCACCGAGTGGTTTTCCATTAAGGCCTGCAATTGCAGCTTCAGCCTCGGACTTCGATGCCATTTCAACGAACCCAAATCCCTTGGGGCGTCCGCTGTACTTGTCCGTTATGATATTTACAGATTCAACCTCCCCAAAGGCTTGGAATTCTTGGCGTAATTTCTCCTCAGTGACATCATAAGGCAGGTTGCCAACATAGATTCTCATATCAGAACTCTCCCTGTTAGATTAACCAATTTTACGAACCTTGCTTTGCCAGTATAGCAGTGCCCCATTATCTGCTTTCTAATGCGCCCTGGAATTACCCTGACGCCGTTTTCGTCTGGCATTATTTTTTGCCTTTATCCGGGCGGCGTCTCTCTTGGATACGAAATGGCGATGACCTTTCGCCTCACGCAAAATGCCCTCTACCTGAACCATCTTCTGAAAGCGTCGCAGCAATGAATCCTGGGATTCGCCTTCGCGAATCCGAACTTCTAAAGCCATAAGACTCCACTATATTACGCAACATACACAGGCTGGAAATCTCCAGCCTGTGTATGTTCTAGATCTCAGACCAGATTATCGAGCCGGTCTGACTTTTCGATAACAATCGCTACAGTAAACCGGTCTGTCACCGCGGGGTTCAAAAGGTACTTCGGTGTCTTTACCGCACTCAGCGCATACCGCAGGGAACATTTGGCGTCGGGGCTTGTAGCTATCACTTCCATAGCTGTTGCCATACTGCCGTGCTTTCCGTTCTTGACGGCACGAAGGACAGCGCTTGGGCTCATTAGTGTAGCCTCTTGATGCAAATTGTTCTTGTTCTTCAGCGCTAAAAGTGAAGGTTGTCCCGCAATCGGAACATTGGATCGACTTGTCCTGGAAACTCATTGGATGACCTCCTCTCTTACGTATTAGCTAGAGCTCGGGTCATCCAATACTTAATATGAATTCGTGAGGGGTTATAAGAAGCTTGCAATAACCTAAACTTAAACTCCATTTATTATATATTAAAAATAAGTATTATGCAAATTGTTGGCCACGGCCAACATTCTAGTATTAAGTTACCCAACAAAATAGCGAATTGTTACTCTTCTAAGAACTTCATATCAGGCGGCAAGTGAGAGACTATATTCCTTCATTTCGGCCATCCCAAACTGTGTGCTATTATTGAACATGATGTTCATCTTCAACTATGGAACCTTAGTGGATCCCCTACTTCAAGACCTCAGAAAGTTTGTTCCTGAATTTTCTGGCATGAAGGCTGGGGATAAGGTGATCGATGTCTGCTGTGGGACAGGAGCACAAGTTCTTGAGTACGGGCGACATGGCATTATTGCTACCGGCATAGACAGCAGTCAAGACATGCTCAAAATAGCAACAAGAAATAAAATAAGACAAATGGCGATAAATGTCTCCTTCCAACGCGCCGACGCCGCTAATTTGCCTTTTCCAGATGCTTGCTTTGACTATGCGACCGTATCTTTTGGATTACACGATAAGGAGAAGCCTATTCGATACCGAATCATTTCTGAGATGAAGAGGACCGTCAAACAAGATGGAGCACTTATCCTCGTAGATTTCCAGGTTCCGTTACCCCGTAATGCATGGGCTGTGCTTGCAAGAGTCATAGAATTATTTGCTGGCGGGTCTCACTATCGAGGCTTTAAAGACTATCTCGTAAATGGGGGACTCGAGGATATACTCCAGAATCATGGTTTGCGGGAGGTATGTAGAAGCTATCTCAAAAGTGGGCTAATAGCGGCTACGAAGGTGGTTAACGGAAACAAACGCTTAGGCTAGTATTTTAGGAAATACTATTTCACCAGCCTTCCATTGTAGGGTAGGATTGAGCAATTAAGTATTCAGGCTGAAAGAAAGCTCAAAGATTCTGTCTGTTGTACAGTACCGCCCACCATAGCCTTAATTTTTGACCTTGCCCAGCAAATCGACATTAAAAAGGGCACCTGCTTGCCCAGATTCCACTGCCTTCCGGCAGCTTTGGGATGCCCTTGGCTCAAGGCTGATTGAATCCGCACAGGAGCATCTGCTTTACACATAATCTTACCGTTGTTATACTTGGACCGACAAAAGGCGGTTTCTTATCGGCGATAGATAGAAGAGTGCCAGAATTTCGAGATTCAAGCACTTTGTTAGGAGAAGCCAATGACAATCCGAAAGCAAGACAAGCCTGGCGGGTCTGCCGACCGCGCGGCTGAGCCTGAGCCCGTACCTTCCGGACGACCTGTACTGACTCCACCCAAGATTATGGGCCCAATCCCGGTTTCAGAAGAGTCTATCCCCTACGGTACGGCATTGCAAGCCGGGTCCTATACTGCCGCGCTGATGAAGGAATTTGATTATGTCGAAGAGGAATATTTCCTCTTTGGCTATGCAAATATCTACGGTCCGGGTGTTAAGGACGTGGATAAAAAAAGGGACGCTGCCGCGGTTGAGAAGATGAAGCCACTGGGTGGCCTCGTGCAGGAGGAAATGCCTTATGCAACCCGCCTGCTGATGGTACGTCCACGAGATAACGCCAGATTCAGCGGTAGGGTACATGCATATATTTTCCATAATTTAGTGGCCCAAGTGACCGTAGAGCGTAACCTTTTGCGTCAGGGTGATGTGGTGCTTGGCCTCGAGGGCTGCAGCGGGACACGCTTTGGCCCGCTTGAATCGCCCAGTGGGGGCATCGCACATCTACATAAAGTGAATCTGGAAAGGTACCGTGACCTGCATTTCTCTTACGCGGACCCTTTAGCCTGGCCCGACCTTAAGCCGGGTAAGCTCGCAGAAGCCTTTAAGACTATGGATTTCGGCAGTGCAGATGCCTCGTCAGGGGTCTTTTTGCAGGAGATCTCAAGGAGCTATGCTCAAGCTCCCGACGTTATGACCCAACTTGCTCACGCACTTAAATTAAACAATCCCGCGTTCCCCTTCGAAGGCAAGGTCACTAGGCTTTTCAGCTATGCGGCATCTGGCGGTTCCACCTTTCTTACTCCTTACATCGATTACCACCACGATGCTGGAATGTTACCCGACGACCGCCCTCCATTTGATGGCTACCTCGTCATGGTGGGCAGGCTTCCAGAAACAAGGCCCAAGGGTGCCGTACTTGCCTACCTGGAATCAGAAAATGAATTCATCACGGGTATCAAAATGGAAAGGGTCTGTCCTCCTGACACGGATGATCCGCCTTTCCGCATTTATCAGATTCCTGGCGCTGGTCATACCATCTCTGCGCCATTACCCGAAGTTACCGCAGCACAAGCGTCGACTGAATTGCGCGATGTGGGCAAGGTTGTGCCAGGAGGAATCGTGGGCCTTAGTGACAGAGGAGAGGCGCCGGAGGGCGTGCTTCCCTATGACAAGATAAATACGCCAATCATATGGGGTTTGTGGAATAACATGTATGCGTGGATCGAGCAGGGCGTGCCTATGCCGAATGTACCCCGCATTAAGCGCGACCCGAAGGCTCCAGATGGGATTGCGCGAGACGAGCATGGCAATGCCGCAGGGGGGCTTAGAACGCCTTGGGTTGAGGTTCCAGACGCAACCTATCTCGCAAAGTTTTCGCAGAAAAATCCGCTGAGGGCCGGATTGCGTCCCTTTAACGATGAGAAAATGAAGGAACTCTATGGCAGCCGTGAGCGCTACCTCCAGCTCGTGAACGAGAAAATAGACCAGATGGTACGGGACCGGTGGATCATGCCGGAAGACGCGAACCTGATGAGATTGAAGTCATAGATTGTAAGTCTCGCTCACTATTCCAGATAGCATCATCACTAATCATGACCGGTTTTTTATTGTAATCTTGACAAATCTTGTGAGTAATTAGAACTCTGAAGATACGCCATGACAGAAGTATTAACTGGTATTTGATAAGCAGAAAGGAGGCAAGCGGCCTCCGCCTTTTTACAATATTGTTTTACACGCAGGGGGTCAGAGGTTCAAGTCCTCTACCGCCTATGTTTCCTGCTCTATCAACCTGCGTAGTTCAGCCCTGGGAACTCAACTTTCTGACCCTGCGTCTTATCCAGTATCGGAAGAGCACCTGACCAGCCAGGGCAAGTGCCCAAATACTGATGACGCCAAAAGTCATCCAGCCGGCAATCCAGACACCAGGAGGAGCAAAATTCCCGAACCGCATCAACATCCGGAACAGGTTAAAACCAAACAATAGCCATGCCACTACGTATATAGCAGCCAGTGCGGATGCCAACAGTAGCAGAGGTGCCAGTGGTAGTGCTATCCACCATATCCTCAGCGTTCTTCCGCGCACAGACCTCAGATAGGCAGTCCGCCGACGGCGAAATCGCCGCCAACGCCACCACAGGTAAACCACCAACGCCACGAAAGCTGCCACGGAAGTTGCCGCCGCAGCTATCGCCATCTTGTCCGCACTCTGCCAGGAGCCCCACCAAGGAGCAGTTGGTAGCACCAGTTCCTGCTGCAGCAACAGACTAGCAATATCAGGGGCGATACTATGCACATCGGAGCTATTCTGACTGTTCACCAGCACAGCCACCCCCAGCCGCTGCTCAGGTACCAGTACCATGTCGGCAGCAAAGTTTGATGTATCCCCGCTATGCCAGACAAGCGTCAAGCCGGTATCAGAAAGGCCGATAAACCAGCCCATACCGTAGCTGACTCCTTCTCCCTTCTCCTCATAACTCACCCCAGTCGTGTGCATTTCCTCAATGGTTTCCGCTGGTATCACCTGCCGACCATCGATACGCCCACTATTGAGCTGTACGATAAGCCACTTCCCCATGTCCTCTGCAGTAGACATGACCCAGCCTGCCGGGACAACACTGCGATAGATCGGGATATTTCTGGTGATAACATGCCCGAACAAGAGCTGATGGCCATCTGCCCTGTCCATCTCATCAGCTTCGCTGGGGACCATAGTAGTATGTGTCATACCCAGAGGGACGAAGACCCGCTGCTTCAGATATTCTTCAAATTTGACCCCGGATACTGCCTCAATGATGGCACCAAGCAAGCTGTAATTAAGATTACTGTACTCAAATGATGAGCCGGGAGCCCGGTCCAAATGTACCTTGTCCAGGGCTGTCACCAGCTTATCCATAGCATCATCACCCGATTGAAAGGCCAGAGGCTCGGCAAACGTTCCCGGCAGACCACTCGAATGATATAACAGTTGGCGTACTGTTATCTCTTTTGCGGTTTCCGGGTCAGCCGTCTTGAAATTGGGCAGATAATGATTGACAGGCAAGTCCAGGTCCACCAGTCCATCATTTCTAAGAAGAAGCACCGCCAGTGCTGTAAATGACTTAGTGCACGAAGCTAGGTCAAACACAGTTTGCGGGGTAACCGGAGACGGGCTCTTGAGGCTGGCCGTGCCGAAGCCCTCCAGATAGATTACCTGAGCATCCTGAACAACAACAACCGCCATGCCGGGAATCTTCTCAGCCGCCATTCTTTCGGAGATTAAACTGCTAATATCCGATTGTAAAGTCTCATCTGGCTGTGCTGATGCTTCTTTCCACCAGCCACCCCAATATAGCCCGCCGATGACTACCATCACAGGCAACAAGACTGCCGTTACAATAAACTGTACCCTACTTATACCTGGCATTGCAGATTTACCATAGACAATTGTAATAGCTAGCTGCAGTACGTGCAAATTCAAGAGATTACTAATCGACTAGAGAGACCAGTACTTTCGGTGGATATGACTCTCAACACTGGTGAAATACAATTATATTAGGTGACACGTGGCCACTACAAGCGCAGACCACGCGAATGGGTAATACCGGCAGCAGTTATATTTACTGCAACGCAGGTCTGGTGAGTAATGTCCCGAACTTTTACACTTATTTATACAAACTAGCTCCCAAGGGGGCAAAGTGATATAATGCACCATTATCAAAGATAGAACACCCTGCCAAAAACTATTGATAAAGTAACTCACCTGTTTTAGAATAGGCAGGTACAATAAGGACGATGGGCAGGAAAATGGAGCCATCTGAGGTCGAAAAACTAGACGAACCTTCTTCAACCCCTGCTGATACCTGGGATTTTGAGGAGGTGGTGGCCAAGGCTGACAAGCTGGGCCGAATGGCCAAGGAAGCTGCGGCGGAATCGGTAAAAATATCCCAGCAAATGATTGCCAGGGCTGAAGAGATAAGCAAGGAAGCCAAAAAAGCCGCTGAGGCAGCATCACTTGCCTCGCAGGAGGCAATACGCAAGGCAGAGGAAGCAAGTCATGCGGCTAAAGACGAACTTGAAGCATCTAATAATGCCCTTAACAGAGCGCTAAGCGAAGCCGAAGAGGCAAAAAATACGTCACAGAAAACGATAAGCCGGGCAGAGGACGCAATCAGGCTGGCCAAAGAAGCTGCTGAGGTGGCCACTAAATCATCACAGGAAGCTAGCAGCAGGGCAGAGAAAACAGCACAGGCGGCCCTGGAGACCGCCGAGCAGGCAGTGGCCACTTCTCAGGGAGCAGTAGACCGGGCCGAGGAGATAGGCAGGACAACCAGGATGGCTGTTGAGGCGTCAGTAAAGGCCTCACAGGAAGCGGTACGTAAGGCTGAGAGCACCGCCAGGTCAGCCGAGGAAGCGACCAGGACATATACCCGGGCCTTCGAGAAAGCAATAAGTGCTACCAGGTCATCCGAGGAAGCGATTGAGGAATCGAAGAAGGTAGCTCAAGAGGCGACAGACAAGGCAGAAGAGCTGACCAAGACAACCGAGACAGCCATTGAGGAATCGAAAAAGGCATCCCAGGAGGTGATGAGTAAGGTGGAAGATATGACCAGGGCTGCCGAGACAACCGTTGAGGAATCAAAGAAAATGTCCAATGAAATGGTGGACAAGGCGGAAGAGATGACCAGAGCCGCCGAGACAGCCATTGAAGAGTCAAAGACAGCCTCACAGGAAGCGATTGACCGGGCCGAGGAGACCACCAGGGCTGCCGAATCAGCGGCTGAGGAATCACGAAAGGCAGCGCAGGAGGCGATAAACAAGGCTGAGGAGGTGGGCAAGTCAGTCTGGGAAGCAGTTGAGGAATCAAAAAGAGCATCACAGGATGCAATAAAAAGGGTTGAGGAGATAAGCAAATCGGCCATTGAAACAGTCTCGTCATGGGTGGCAGCGTCAAAGGAGTCCGTGGAGATGGCCCGGAAAGCCAGTGAAACGGCGAAAGAGGCCGCTGAGATTTCGGCACAGGCATCACAGGAAGCCATCAGCCGGGCACAAGAGGTAAGCCAATCGGCCAAAAAAGCCGCCGAGGAATCGCTAAAAGCCGCCAAAGAAGCTTCTGAGGCATCCCTAAAAACGGCCAAAGAAGCCTCCGAGGCATCCCTCAAAGCTTCCAAAGAAGCCTCCGAGGCATCTCTCAAAGCTGCCCAAGAAGCCTCCGAGGCATCCAAAAGGGGAGCCGAAGAAGCCGCCCAGGCATGGCTGGGAGCATTCGAGAAATTGCTGGGGCGAAGTGGACAGGCAGCCAGTCTGGCACAGGAGGTCAGCCATGTCGCCGAGGAACTAGGAATGGCAAAACAGCCCACCGACAGCCAGGACGATGAAATCAGCAGTGACCTTGAAATCGAAAAGGTCAGCGGTGCCTCCGAAGCCACCAGCAAGAAGACAGAACGTGAAACTACTGAGACTAAACCAAAAAAGAGAAGAAGGCAGGCCAATATCGAGGACCGCTTGGAGTCCCTGACGAGAATGTATGCAGCCGGCCAAGCACGGCAAACCGATGATGAAACCGAAGAAGAGGAAGACTAACAATCTGACACCACTTTGAAAGTCACTTATAAAAGTATATTATTGGTAGAAACGGATAACAAGGAAACCAACAAATAGAGGGGGTATTCTTGATGAACAAAAAGGGG
This sequence comes from uncultured Dehalococcoidales bacterium, assembly GCA_964611805.1. Taxonomy (GTDB): domain Bacteria; phylum Chloroflexota; class Dehalococcoidia; order Dehalococcoidales; family Fen-1064; genus W589. The sequence continues at coordinate 14,139 of CAZTBG010000041.1, forward strand.
CAAGCCGAGAAGGCTGCCAATCAGGCTGTGGAAAAGGCTCCAGAAGCGGCTGCTGAGCCACAAGCAGGCCCTCCCGAGCAGGCAGGCAACTATCTAGCAGAACTTCTGAGCCAGGCAGAAAATGCCTACACAATGTACCGACAGGCTCAGAAAGAGGTAGCCAACGGGTACAAAAAACAAGAGCAGCAGCTAGAGAAGAGCTACAGAGAGGCTGAGAAGCGGGCAAACGAAGCTCTTGAGAGGGCGCTGGACCGGGCCCGTAAGGCTCGGGAGCAGGCCGAACAGCAAGCAGAAGAGGAATTCAAAAGTGCGCTGGCGAAGGCTGAGGCAGACTATCAAAAAAGTACGGCAGAAGCTATGAAAAGCAACAAGACTGCCATAGAACAGGCCTGGCAGAAAAGCAACGAAGCCCGAGAAGAAGCCTGGAGTATCTTTCAGGGAGAAAGGGTAGCCAGGTAACAGTCAGATTATCTGAAGCAACGTTCAGCGGAGGGCGGGAAAACGCAACTCACAACAACAGAGGGATATCACGGAGGGCTTCCTCTAACCCAACCTGCCGCTCTCCAATCTCTCCCCGCCTCCGCTTCTTAAGATAGATATATCTAAGGGTCTTGCTAAAGTAATCAGCGATTTTCGTCGAATTGGAAAGTTCAGACAGGACCAGGGTAACATCGAGGAAATCCTTCCCTCTGGGATAGTCACCGCTACGTATTGTGGCTTCCGTGGCAATACTCCTCAGGGCTGCGGACAGGTCCTTAATCAGGTCCATACTCATTTGCTCGTGAGGCGCCGTCAGTAGGTAGAGTGCTCTCTGCGCATCATCAGGTCGACATTTCAGCGATAGTGCCGACTTGGCCTGGTTCATCGCATGAAGCCCCTTATCGGTTTCAGCAACCATATTCCTGAAATCAAGTTTCGCACTGAAGGGAAATTTGCTGCGTGTGACCTGCGCTCTGCCATGCCCAATTACAGACCAGCCTGATAGAGTCTGAATTATATCTCCGGCATCCAATACCTTTGAGCCGATGAACTTAGCGTCCGTTTCCTCACCAGCACAGAGTAAATTGTAGAACGGGTCAACCACACGAGCATTAATCCGGGCCAGGTTATTCCTGATGGAATCCTTATCCGTCACATACCTCTGATTATCCACCAAAAATACGGCATCCGCCACCAGATAGATGGACTTCAGGCATGTTCCCACATTGTAGATAGACCTTTCCTCGGTAGCCTCCTCATAGCGGAAAGGAAGAACAACAAGCGCATATACCGGTTTGTCTACGTAGCGCTCCTTTATCTGCTGCGCCAGCTCGGCAATCGCACCGGAGCCAGTACCACCAGCAGCACCAGCTATTAATAAAAAGGCATCGGTATCTGAGCGCTGCTGTGCTCGCGCCACACTCTCCAGGACCCGGTCACCCTCTTCTCTGGCTATCTCAGCACCCAGTTCATTTATCTTGCCGACACCATGACCACCTGACTTTCGGCCCCCGATGAGAATCCGGTGACGGTGGTCAGGCTTGATAAAGGTCAGACCACTCAAATCCGCAACATCCGTGTTGATAGCCAGGGCTTCCGTGACTATCTCAGTGCCACGCTGTGTGCGCGCTCTTTTATCCCGTCGCGCGAATTCGTCAGCAATCCGACCGCCACACTGCCCACAGCCAATAACCAGTAGTTTCAACCATCACCCCACCATCAGCCTGTTGCCAGCCTGATGTTACTTACTATATATGCGTATTCTATACATAACTATACCTTAGTGTCAATACTTTTCACTCAAAGTTAGTCCAAAAGTACTATTGAGCCAGGATTAAAGCCATGGCTGACCAGCCTCAGACCGGGTCTCCGCTGGTGCATCCAAGTATTGACAGGGGCACTCAGCTTAGATACACTGAGTGAAGCTACGGTGCTGTTTCCGGGAGAAAGTCGTATGAAGATACTCGACAAGCTGCGGAGAAGAGGGGCAAGGAGAACATTCCAGCGACTTTACGAATACTGGCTAGAGAAGGATATCCCATCTGCCGAAGGTACTACCGCCTGGCGCGGTGATGAGCAGGAAAGACTGGAAGACCAGTCAGCAAACGAAGAGCTTACCCTTAGAGAGGCCCTGCAGAGGCAATATCCAAAACCAAGAGACACAATACAGTTACGTCTGCCAATACGATACGTATTTATGGGCGTAGCATTGGTTGCGCTCCTTCTGGTTGCGCTGTCTATAGTCTCAACTGTCCTGGCCATGCGGTCCTGCTAACGGCCATATCACTCCGGTACAGATTGAAGATGCCTTCCCACCCCCCGAGACTATCCCATCCTATTTTGTTGACACAGTCCAAAAGGGAGTACTATACTCCGAATGCCAGCACGTGAAACAGTCCAGAGTGGTAATGCAATCCGAACACGAGGAGCAGCGTAAAATGGGCCTGTTCGGTAGGATAATAGATAGGATTAATTGGATATTAGGAAGCCTCAGAGATAAGACGAGGTACCGGCTCTGTACCCATCTACGCACCATGGGCTTAAACGTACAGGTGTCAGAACGAGGCCTACCTGAAGAAGGTATCTCCGGCGGTCTCATCGGAACTTCCATCGGCCTGATAGAAGTGCAGGACAGCCCGATACGATGGATTAATATGCTCGAACACCCGGCAAGCCGGTATGCCGCGGCTGCCTTTACTAACGTCTACGTAGTACCCGACAACCGGGTGCGCAGCGGTGGATATCTGGAACTGCGGTCGACACGACAAAGAAACGCATCTGTGTATGGGCGAGTGATTGACCTCTACTGGACAGCCAACTTTGTGGGGACACGGGTTACCGCTACTTCAGAGGAGTGGGATGAAGACATGGAAGAGAGGCTCCTCGACCGGATGAACAGTGACACTTCACTGAAAGAGAGGCTGATTAGGCTCAACGAGGATATCATGGTGCGCAGCGTTCCGAATTTCTGGTGTTGGGCAATATCATCAGGAAGCTACCAGGAGAGCGGACTCGGACTAGAAGCGAGAAAGCTGGGCCCATCCCGAGAACAGTGGGAGTGCTACGAGATGATTGCCCGCCACCTGCTGGAGTCCAGCAGGGAAGGACAGGGTTCCCAAAAGGGCGAAGCAGAGAAAGACCGGGAACTGGAGCCTTCAGGGGACGAAAGCCAGCCTGACCCAGAGTCTTAAGAACTGACAGTCAGTAGCGCCGCGAATGTAGCATAACCGCTCCCCGCTAGCTAGAGAAGATATAATAGGGAACTTTCATATGGAAGAGATCTCTCCTGACTTCCCCGAGTATGACAGCCAGACCGCCGATATCTGGGACCGCCTCGCCGAGTGGTGGGACGATAAGATTGGTGGCGGCAATCACTTTCAAAACTACCTGATAGAGCCGGCCACGGAACGCCTGCTGTCGCTGCAACCCGGCGAAAAGGTGCTTGATATTGCCTGCGGGGCGGGGCGTTTTACCCGCCGCATGGCTGCCCTGGGAGCCAATATCACCGCTATTGACCACTCGGAGAAATTCATCAAGCGGGCACGGGAGCGCACCACCGAAAACGCCGACAGAATGGAGTACCTGGTCCTTGATGCTACCAACCCCTCAGCATTGATGTCGCTCGGCAAGGCAAGGTTCGATGCCGCTGTCTGCACCATGGCCCTGATGGACATGTCCTCAATCGAACCTCTCATCTCGACCCTGCCGAAGCTGCTTAAACCGGAAGGCAGGTTCGTATTTTCGGTCACCCACCCTGTATTTAACTCCGGCACGTCACGCCTGGTGGCCGAACAACACGACACAAACGGCGAGATAGTAACCAGTTACGGCGTTACCATAACTGACTACGCCAGGCCATTTGTCCATATGGGTCTGGGTATCTACGGGCAGCCCGTGCCGCAGCACTACTTCCACCGGCCCATCAGCCTGCTGTTCAATACCTGCTTCAGGCACGACTTCGTCCTTGACGGCATGGAAGAGCCGCTCTTTCCCGACGATTTCCAGGGTGAATCACGCATGCCGTTGTCCTTTTACAACATGCCTACACTCCCGCCGGTGCTGGTGGCGAGGATGATACTGAAATAGACGCGGAAGATAAGGAATGAGAGCGATAATCTACGGCGCAGGAGCAATCGGAGGAGTGGTGGGTGGCCACCTAGCACTTGCCGGTACGGAGGTAGTATTGATTGGCCGACCCGGCCATGTCAACGCCATTAACCAGCACGGACTTCACTTTATCACGCCGACGGGTACCCACGATTTGCGAATACCCGCCGTGACTGCCCCGGACGAGATTGAATTCACGCCCGATGATGTCGTCATTCTGTGTGTTAAGGGGCAGAATACTGACGGGGCACTCCATGACCTGCACGCTGTGGTAGCGGATGTTCCTGTTTTCTGCTTCCAGAATGGCGTGCGCAACGAGGAGATTGCCACCACCTATTTCCCCAGGGTCTACGGTACCATGGTGCGTGTCGGGGGCGTCTATATCAACGATGGTGAGGTGACCGCCCGGCGTGACCCACCCGGCTGGCTTATCATGGGATGCTATCCCACCGGTACAGATAACCTTGTTGAAACAGTGGCTGAAAAATTGCGTACCGCCAGCTTCCTTGTCCTGGTCACACCGGACGTGATGCCCTATAAGTGGGGTAAGCTGATGGGTAACCTGGCCAACGCAATCGTAGCTATTACCAGTACAAGAGACGGCGACTTCGACCGCATCTTCCGGGCGACCCAGCAGGAGGCACAGGAGCTTCTGGCAAGGGCAGGTATCCGCTGGGTATCCAACCAGCAACTGGCTGAGGAATGGCCCGATAGTGCCATTCGGCCCCGCTCTGTCCTGCAGGTCGATGCCCAGAGCTCAACCTGGCAGAGCCTGGCACGCCGACAGGGGACTGTCGAGACCGATTTCCTCAACGGGGAGATTGTCCGGCTGGCGGAAAGACTGGGTACCCAGGCACCAATCAACGAGGCTTTGCTACGCATCATGCAGGAGATGGCTGCTAAAAAAGAGCTTCCCGGTAAGTACACCCCGACCGAGCTCTGTCGCCTGGTCGGTATCTAGTAGTTTACGCCGTCAATCCTTGGCAGATGTCTTTGCTAAACCAGCAACTTGGTGTATTAAGCCACCAAGCGAAAATCGGGATGTTTGTCCAGCCATGCGTATAGCTATTTAGTACCGTTTGCCTTCTATGTTAAATGAAGC
>CAZTBG010000042.1:0-18598 GCA_964611805.1 uncultured Dehalococcoidales bacterium
CGGTCATCACCGTGCCCGCCTACTTCAACGACTCCCAGCGGCAGGCGACTAAAGACGCCGGCAAGATAGCCGGGCTGGAGGTACTCCGCATAATCAACGAGCCGACGGCCGCTTCGCTGGCCTACGGGCTGGACAAGAAGAAAGAGGAGACTATCGCCGTCTATGACCTGGGCGGCGGCACCTTCGATATCTCCATCCTCGAACTGGGTGAAGGCACCTTCCAAGTAAAGTCGACCAATGGCGACACCCACCTCGGGGGTGATGACTTCGACCAGCGGATTATGGATTGGCTATGCGATGAGTTCAAGCAGGACCAGGGGATAGACCTGCGGCAGGACAAGATGGCCCTGCAACGCCTGAAGGAAGCCGCCGAGAAGGCCAAGACTGAGCTGTCTACCGTCCAGCAGACGGAGGTCAATCTGCCTTTTATCACGGCTGATGCCAGCGGGCCCAAGCACCTTAATATCACCCTCAGCCGGGCCAAGCTGGAGCAGCTTGTGATGGACCTGGTGGAGAAGACCCTGGGGCCGGTGCGCCAGGCGCTTGAGGACGCCGAAAAGACGGCCGCCCAGATTGACGAGGTGGTGCTCGTCGGCGGCCAGACCCGTATGCCGCTTGTACAGGAGAAGGTAAAGCAGTTCTTCGGTAAGGAGCCTCATAAGGGCGTCAACCCTGATGAGGTGGTAGCCATCGGCGCCGCCATCCAGGCAGGGGTACTTAAGGGAGAGGTCAAGGACGTCCTGCTACTCGACGTTACCCCCCTCACCCTGGGGATTGAGACGCTGGGGGCGGTGGTCACCCCCCTGATACCGCGCAATACCACCATCCCCACCTCCAAGAGTCAGATTTTCAGCACCGCTACGGACAACCAGCCGAGTGTGGAGATTCACGTCCTGCAAGGGGAGAGACCAATGGCGGCTGACAACCGGACACTGGGACGCTTCATGCTTGATGGCATCCTGCCGGCCCCACGTGGTATGCCCCAGATTGAGGTCAGCTTTGATATTGATGCCAACGGCATCCTCAGTGTTAAGGCCCACGACAAGGGAACCGGTAAAGAGCAGAAAATCACCATCACAGCCTCCAGCGGGCTCTCCAAAGACGAGATAGAGAAGATGCAACGGGAAGCTGAAGCCCACGCCTCTGAAGATTCCAAGCGACGGGAGGAAGTAGAAACACGCAATACTGCGGACACCATGGCCTATACCGCAGAGAAGCTGCTGCGGGATAACAAAGACAAGATATCCGACGCACTGAATAAAGAGGTAGAAGAGAAGGTGGCGGCGGTGCGCTCCGCCCTCCAGGGGACAGACCTGGAAGCAGTTAAAAGAGCGAGCCAGGAGCTTTCCGACACCATGCAAAAGGTAGGCACAGAAGTCTACCAGCAGCAGCCCCCACCGGGTGAGCAACCACCCCCTGACAGTGGCGACGGTGGCGATGACGAAGGCACCGTTGAGGGTGAGTTCCACGAGGTGTAGGCCCAGGCAATTAGAGAGTTAAAGAGTGGGTGAGGTAGGCAAAGCACCATGCCAGCAAAACGGGATTACTATGAGGTATTGGGCGTCCGCCGGGATGCCACCGGTGAGGATATACGGAAAGCATTTCGACAGCTTGCCTTTAAGTATCACCCGGACCATAACCGCGGGGATGGGGCCGAGGAGCAATTCAAGGAAATCAACGAGGCCTACGAGGTACTCTCCGACGCCGACAAGCGTGCCGCCTATGACCGTTTCGGACACAGCGGCAGTGAGAATATCTTCGGACGGGGCTTCGATGGATTTGACTTCGGCTTCGGCGACATCTTTGATGCCTTTTTCGGAGGAGCCACGACAGCCACCCGACAAACCCCACAGCGCGGGACTTCTCTGGAGTGCCAGCTCGTAATCACCCTCGAAGAGGCGGCTGTCGGCTGTGAGAAAGAGGTAGAAATTACCCGTACAGAAAACTGTTCCGAGTGTCAGGGTACCGGCAGTAAGCCGGGCACACAGCCGGTAAGGTGTCCGAACTGTGACGGGGCCGGTCAGGTGCGCCGTGTACAGGCAAGCATCTTCGGCCGCTTCACCAATATCACCACCTGTCCTCAGTGCCATGGGGAGGGCAGGATAATCACAGAGCGCTGCCCGCAATGCCGGGGCACCGGGCGCGAAAAGCTGAAACGCAATATCACCATTAAGGTTCCGGCCGGGGTGGATAATAATACTCAACTGCACATGCGTGGTGAGGGTAATGCTGGTACCAGAGGTGGCCCTGCGGGGGACCTGTTCGCCGAAATATCAGTCAAGCAGCACGAGTATTTTGTGCGCAGAGGCGATGACATCCTGTACGAGATACCAATCAACTTCGCCGAGGCTGCTTTGGGTACTGAGTTGAGTGTGCCCACACTCGACGGTGACCACCAGCTGAAGGTTCCCGCCGGTTGCCAGACGGGAACGGTCTTTCACATCAAGAATAAAGGTATCCCACATCTCTCCCGGGGCGGACGCGGTGACGAACTGGTCACAGTATCGGTAACCACCCCGGAGTCACTCACCAAGGAGCAGCGTCGGCTGTTTGAAGAACTGGCTGGTAGCCTGGGCACCGATAAAAACAAGAAACGAAAACGCTAGTTACTGGAATACTGGGCTACCCGCGCGAATTTCTTATTCCCCACCCTCCCCCGGATTGGGGCCTTGCAGTTCTTCAGCTTTATCACCAAGTCGACGCTCATTACCAGCCAGGAGCCTGGTGATATTGCCCCGATGCATAACAATTATTACAACAGCACCTACCAATGCGTAGAGGAGAAATTCAAGTGGCCAGTGATTTAAGACGGTAAGCAGTATCATAACAGTATAGGTACCGACCACCGCCACCAGGGAGGCCAGGGAAACGAACCTGGTGGTGACGGCACTGATAATAAAGAGCTCACCACCGAGCAGAGCGGCAATCGGTGACAGAGCCGCCATGCCGCCAAAGAAAGTGGTAACACCCCTGCCACCCCGGAACTTGAGAAATACAGACCAGTTATGACCGACCACGGCTGCCAGGGCTGCCAGAACCAGTCCAAATGGGGGTCCGAAACCAAAAATACCTACCTCTACATAACTAATACCCATGATAATTCGGGCAAATACCACTGCCAGCACACCTTTGAGCAGGTCGGCAGCAAAAACAATGACAGCCGCTTTTCTACCAGCCGTACGGAGTACATTGGTCGTTCCAGTACTCCTGCTCCCCAACTCCAGGACATTTAGATGCGCAAACCGTTTAGCGACGATTACACCACAAGGGATTGAACCCAGGAGATAGCCGAGGACGATACAGGAGATATACTTAAGAACTATTATGGCTTCGGGCGTCATTTCTCTCCCCTTGACTTAAAAACCAGCTTCAGTGGAGTGCCGACGAAGCCAAATGACTGGCGCAGCCTGTTCTCCAGATATCGGCGGTAGGAAAAGTGGACCAGCCTGGCATCATTAACAAAGAAGACAAAGGTCGGTGGGTTTATCTCTGCCTGGGTGGCATGCAGTATTTTTAACTGTCTAGGGCCTTTTCGCGGCGGACTGTGGCCAGCTACTGCCTGCTGCACAACACTGTTGACCTGGGCGGTCGGCAGCCGTTTCAGTCTCTCCCGATAGACCTCCGTCGCCCGGGGCATCACCTCACCCACACCCTGCCCCAACAAGGCCGACGTATACAGGATAGGTGCATAAGGGACGAACCTGAACCGGCCCCTGATGTATCCATCCCACTCGACTCGGTCGCCTCCGGGAATCAGGTCCCACTTGTTAACTACCAATATTATCCCTTTCGCCGCCTGCAGAATGTAGCCAGCGATGTGCATGTCCTGCGCTGCAGACAACTCGGTAGCATCTAGGACAAGCAAGACAACGTCTGCACGGTCAATGGCCCGAAGGGCACGCATCACGCTGTAACGCTCTATTCCCGTATCCAGACGGCCTCGCCGCCGCATGCCAGCGGTATCAATAAGTATCACACTTTCATCTGCTATGTCAAGTAAGGTATCGACTGCATCGCGCGTCGTCCCCGGTGCATCATCAACGATGGCCCGCTCACTACCGAGTATGGCATTAAGTAGCATCGACTTACCGACGTTGGGCCGGCCGACAATGGCCACCTTCATTATCTCCGGTTCCGCTTCAGGTAGTGCTGAAACCGGCAGAAGCGTGCTTATCCTGTCCAGCAACTCGGCGGTACCGCGCCCGTGATGGGCACTGATAGCCATAGGGTCACCCAGGCCGAGTTCGTAAAAGTCCACGGCGTGGGTCTCTAAACGTTCGTTGTCAGCCTTGTTGGCCACCAGGACTACAGGCTTGCTTGTCTGCCGCACCATATCAGCCACCTCAAGATCAGAGGGCGTCACCCCATCCCGGACGTCCACCAGAAAGATAATGACATCAGCCTCGGCAGCAGCTATCTTTACCTGCTCCCTGACCCCCTGCCCGACAGTGGTGTCCGGATTTACCTCAAGGCCGCCGGTGTCCACCAGGGTATACTCGCTACCACGCCAGGAAACGTCAGCGAAGACGCGGTCACGGGTTGTCCCCGGCAGGTCCTCAACGATGGCGATACGCCTGCCCGCCAGTCGGTTGAGCAGGGTGGACTTCCCCACATTCTGCCGGCCAACGATGGCCACAATCGGCTTTCTTGTTACCATCTTTCCTACAACTTCCCCATGAGTTGAATAAAATAAAAACTCCCCGGCATGTCTAATTATGGAGAAAAGGCTATATCTTGTTTCCGGGTGTTAGCTGCCAAGCAGCTTAGCCAGCAGGGCCTTTTGCGCGTGCATCCGGTTCTCCGCCTGGTCAAAGACAACCGACTGAGGACCATCGATAACGTCGTCGGTGACCTCCTCACCTCGATGGGCTGGCAGGTCATGCATGAAGATGACATCTGCCTTCGCCTGAGAAAGCAGCTTTTTGTCAACCTGATAACCGGCGAACGCACGGGCCCGAACCTCAGACTCAGCCTCCTGCCCCATGCTCGCCCAGACATCGGTGTAGACAACATCGGCCCCGCTGACGGCACGACCCGGCTCCTCGGTAAGAAGAATCTTAGAACCACTCCGGGCAGCGTAGCCCTGAGCAACCCGTAACATTTCACCCTGGAGACTATACCCGACTGGAGAGGCGATGTGGAAATTCATCCCGGCCAGTGCCGCCGCCAGCAGCAGGCTACGGGCGACATTATTGCCATCACCGATAAATGCCAGAGTAAGGCCAGCCAATTTCCCTTTTTTCTCGTAGATGGTAAGAAGGTCGGCGAGCGCCTGGCAGGGGTGCTCCAGGTCGGACAGGGCATTTATTACCGGCTTACTGGAGTGTTCCGCCAGCAATTCTACCGTCCCATGAGAAAAGGTGCGGGCAGTGATGATATCGACATAGCGGCTGAGCACTCGCGCCACGTCCGGAACCGACTCCCGCTCTCCCAGGCCGACCTCCGCCGGGGAGATATAGATGGCCCCCCCACCAAGCTGACGCATGGCCACCTCAAAGCTGACCCGCGTCCTGAGGGAGGGCTTCTCAAAGAGGATGGCCAGTATTTTCCCATCACAAAGGGCGGGGAGGCCCTGGGCCTTCAGTTTCACAGCCCCCGCCATGAACGAGGTAATATCTTCATCGGCCATGTCAGATATCGAAAGGAAGTCTTTTCCCTTCATATCATTACACCTCTTTTTACTCTCAGGTACCTTCACAGTATACCATGAAAGTCATCCGGTAGACACAATGTGTACTGTTTATATGTTATGGGGGTTTCGCCCCCTGTTTGGTGTTGAAGGCCCCATCACCCTGTATCCCCCTTCCCCAGAGGGAGGCTTGTATTACAAGTCCCTTTTTCGAGTCTTTTTGTCATTCCCACGCAAGTGGGAATCCAGAAATCGTGCCTAATCATATAGAATTGGATTCCCGTTTTCACGGGAATGACGACTTTTGATACAAAGCCCCCAGAAGGGAAGGGGGAAAGATGTGGGAAGAGGGGCTGCGCCCCTCTTCAACTCTCCTTTAAGTATTTGGATGTAAAGAACTAGATTCTAAGACAGTGACTTCCCCATATAAATAGGGAATATATTGGCCCGATGTATAGTCCCCTATGTAAGGTGCAAATGACCCATGTCAGGAAACTGCCCCACGCCGTTTTGGGGAGTCAGAGGGGTGTAACCCCTCTGGACGGGGGATGCCAAGGGGGTGTCCCCCTTGCATCGTCTCCCACTCGCAGAAAGCAATGGGAGCAAGAATCTATAAAAGCTTCACCCTCTAAGACCGCTCCCCCCTGTGTCACCCATCCTTCAGACCAGCCCATAGGCCGAAGGCATCCGCTGGCTGGCTTTAGCGGTCAGGATAATCTACAATAGCGATAACAGCAAGGAGGGGAATGATGTCCACCGAGAAATTTACTGTAGCCGGAAGCCAGGTACTGGAGAAGGTCAAGCAGCTAATCCGCGAGGGCAACATTCGGAGGGTACGTCTGCTGCACAATAAACGTACCATAATCGAGATACCACTGTCGCTCGGCGCCCCAGCAGCAGCGATAACCATCATGGCGGCCCCGCTCCTGGCCGCCATCGGGGCCTTCGCCGCCCTGGTGACCGAGTGCACCATCGAGGTCGAGAAGGTAGATAGTGACAGCGCCGACACAGGCAAGGATTAATACATATTCCGCCGGTGACATCGATACAGGCAGGGGAAGCTATGTCCTGCTGACGCATCTTCCTGAAGAGCAAACAATTGAGGTCGGTAGCCTTAGCCCTTTCCGCTTCCGCCGAGGCCACTATGCTTACGTCGGTTCCGCCCTCGGCGGGTTCAATTCACGACTGGACCGTCACCTTCGCACCGAGAAGAAGCCCCACTGGCATATCGACTACCTCCTGAATTATGCTTCACTGGATGCCATCATCATTTGTGAGACTGAACAAAGGACCGAATGCACCATTGCGCAGACCCTGGCCCGGCAGTTCAGTTCCGTACCCGGTTTTGGTGCCAGTGACTGCCATTGCCGCAGTCACCTCTTCTTTGATACTGGCGACATGATGTCGTCGGTGATATCCGCACTTGAGGCAATAGGTCTGGAGCCGAGATTGAAATGGCAGAAATAATCCTGGCAAGGCACGGTCAGACAGCCTGGAACAAAGCCGAGGTGTTCCGGGGGCGGATTGACATCGAGCTGGACACTACCGGTCTGAAGCAGGCAGAGCTGCTGGCAAAATACCTGAGCCACAGGAATCTGGAGACCGTCTATTCCAGCCCGCTATGGCGGGCTGTGCAGACCGCCGAGACAATTGCCCGCCATCACGGTCTTACCGTAGAAATCTCCCCCGGGCTCAACGATATCGACTTCGGAGAGTGGCAGGGGCTGTCCCGGGAAGAAGTAAGCACCAGATACAGCGAGCTATACTCAGCATGGATATCCACTCCCCACCGGGTTAGAATGCCCTCCGGGGAAAGCCTGGACGACGTGCGGCAGCGGGTGGTGGTACTGGTAAATGAAGTGGTGGGAAAGCACAAGGCGGCGGTTGTGTTAGTATCACACCGGGTGGTGCACAAGGTGCTGATATGTGCCCTCCTCGGACTGGACAATTCCCACTTCTGGGACATCAGGCTCGACAACTGCGGGCTGACCACATTCGAATTCACCGAGGGGCGGTTTGTGCTCGTCGAGCACAACAACACGTCTTTCCTGGAACCACTGAAGCAGGACCGACTCAGTGACTTTTGAGACCACTACCCGACTCCGTCGGCAAACAAATACTCCCCCACCTTCCTCAGCCGCTCCAGCCCCTTTATCTCGTGGGGGAACATGGGCACCTCAACTATCCGGATTCCCGCATATTTCTGGTAGAGTCGCTCGATATAGCCCCTCTGCTGGTCAGCCCTTTCCTGGAGGAAGTTGGAACCGCCAATCTCCTTGATGACGTTGTTAATCACAAGCTGGTCGGCTTGGAAGCCGTAACTGCCCATTTCTTCGAGGATGCCGTCAAGCTGCTCCACGGCAAGTGCCTCAGGTATGGTAACGATGACGAAGCTGACACCCTGCCGGAGAAACTCCATGTCTTCGCCGGACAGCTTTTCCCATCCCTTGATGATATCGAGCACCGACCTCCTGGTCCTGCTGCCGAGCTTGAGTCGGGAGTAGATACGCGGGGCCGGCCTCAGGTGTTCACGGAGCATCGACGGCGTCTGGAGCAGGCCAAGCGTCTGTCCCATCGGGGCAGTATCCCAGACAATATGTTCATATGTGCCGGCCTGGCTCAACTCCTTTATGTAGTCGACCATGAACTCATCGTGCAGGCCGGGCAGTATCGAGGTCACGAACTCGGCAAACTCGTCGTAGTCAACCGCCACAAACGAAGAAAAGACCTCATAGACCTCCGGGCCGAACTTTTTGTCCCACATCTGCTTTATCTCTTTCAGGCCAAGCTCAGCCAGGGAAAGTCCCTCAAGCACCCTGACCGGTTTAACTTTATCGGCAATCTCAAAAATATGCGACAGGGAAGGGGTGGGGTCGGTCGAGATTACCAGGGTTTCCCCGCTGTTTGAGGCGCGGTGGAGGGCGGTAGCCCCGGCACAGGTCGTCTTGCCGACGCCACCTTTGCCAGCAAACATGGTCACCCGCTTTATACCGGAACTATTATTTATGTCAAGCATTTCTTACCTCGGGCTATTTCAGGCTATCACTTCTGGCAGGGAGTAGTCAAAATGGTACTGGGGTGTCCACCTTCTCATACTCTGCTATAATAGGGCATGAATCAGCGGTTAGTACTTTTTGACGGCAATGCCCTGGTCCACCGGGCATACCACGCCATGAAGGACTCCATGCCACTAACCACCAAGAGCGGTGAGGTAGTCAGCGGCGTCTACGTCTTTACCCTGATGCTGCTCAAGGTACTGGCTGACCTGAAGCCCACTCACTACGCCATTGCCTTTGATACCCGGGCACCGACCTTCCGCCACGAGATGTTCGCCGAGTACAAGGCACACCGCCCTCCCACCCCCAACGAGCTACTCCAGCAGCTCGACCGTGTCCGGCAACTGGTCAATGCCTTCCACATGCCCGCATACGAGCTCGATGGCTATGAGGCTGATGATGTTCTCGGCAGCCTCAGTCGCCAGGCGGCGGAACAGGGGGTCGAGACCATCATTGTCACCGGCGATGCCGACACGATGCAGCTGGTCACAGACCAGGTCAAGGTGCTTTACCCGAGGCCGAGAGGGACTTTCAGCGATACCGACCTCTTTGACGAAGCCGCCGTGAACGAGAAATACGGTGTCAGGCCGGAACATATCCCTGACTATAAGGCCCTGCTCGGTGACCCTTCGGACAACATTCCTGGCGTCCCCGGCATCGGCAAGAAAACAGCTGCCAAGCTCATCCAGGAGTTCGGCGGTATCGACGACATCTATACCCACATCGACAAAGTTACCCCAGCCAAGATACAGGAAATCTTGCGGGAGAACGAGGCCACCGCCCGCCAGAGCCGGAAACTGGCCACCATCGTCACCGAAACGCCGGTAACCATCAAACTGGACGAGTGCCGCACAAGCAACTACGACCGCCGCCGTGTGACCGACCTTTTCCGCGAACTCGAGTTCACCAGCCTGATAGGCAAGCTGCCCGAAGGGGGTGAGAGCACCACGGGGCCAGCGCTTCAGGTCAGCGTGGAACCGCCACCAAAGCAGGAATACCACACCGTCACCAGCTCCGATGAGCTTGATGCAATGCTGAACCGCCTGTCTGCGGTCAAGGCCTTCGCCTTTGACCTCGAGACTACCGGTTTGGACGTGATGAAAGACCGGCCCGTCGGCATATCGGTCTCACCGGCGCCCGGCGAGGCCTATTACACACCGGTGGGCCACGTCGGCTGGGGGCAGGTGGAGCAGCTCCCACTAGAGCAGGTCCTCGACCGGCTCAGACCACTCTTCGAGGACGCTGCCCTGCCCAAGATTGCCCACAACGGCAAATTCGACATGACGATACTGGCCGAGAGCGGTGTTAATGTCAATAATCTGGCATCCGATACGATGATTGCCGCCTATCTGCTCAGCGAGAAGTCACTGGGACTGAAGGCTCTGGCCTTCCAGCGTCTCGGTATTGAGATGACGCCGATAACCGAACTCATCGGCACGGGCGCCAGGCAAATCTCGATGTCCCAGGTACCGATAGAGCAGGCAGCGAAATATGCCTGCGCTGATGCTGATATCACCGGACGGCTGAACGAAGTCCTGCAACCGGAGCTACACCGGGAGGGGCTCTGGCAGCTTTTTGCCGACGTCGAAATGCCGCTGGTGCCGGTACTGGTCCACATGGAAAGGAGCGGTATCGCTCTGAATACAAAGCTACTGAACGAGATGTCTCTGCGGCTGGGGCAGCAGCTGCTGGGACTGGAGAAGGAGATATATAACAGCGTCGGGCACCAGTTTAACATTAACTCTCCCAAACAACTGGGCTCTGTCCTCTTCGAGGAGCTGCAGCTACCCGGGACAAAGAAAAAGGGCAGCTATTCCACGGCGGCATCGGTACTGGAAGAACTCCGGGATACCCACGAGGTAGTGGGCTTCATTCTCGATTACCGCCAGTTGTCCAAGCTGAAATCAACCTATATCGACGCCCTGCCCGAACTGGTCAATTCGAAAACGGGGCGAGTCCATACCAGCTTCAACCAGACGAGGACTGCCACCGGCCGCCTTTCCTCAAGTGACCCGAATCTCCAGAACATCCCTGTCCGGGGCGAGCAGGGGAAGCAGATAAGGGAGGCCTTCATCGCTCCACCCGGTTCCTGCCTTTTTGGTGCGGACTACTCACAGATTGACCTGCGCGTCCTCGCTCACCTTTCACAGGACAAGAACCTGCTGGCCGCCTTCCAGCACGACGAAGACATACATGCGGCCACGGCAGCCCAGCTCTTCGGCGTCGCCACCAATGAGGTCACGCCCGACATGCGCCGCCTGGCAAAGACGGTCAACTTCGGCGTTATTTACGGGATGAGTGAGTACGGGCTGGAGCAGGCAACCGAGCTGTCCCGAGAAGAGGCCGCCAAGTTCATCGAAGCCTATTTTGAGAAATACCCCGGAGTAACGCAGTACCTGGAGTCCACCAAGCAGCAAGCCCGGGAAAGGGGCTACGTGCAGACACTGCTCGGCCGGAAACGCACTATCGCCGAGATAAACTCATCCAACCGCCAGGTAAGAGAGGCGGCGGAGCGCATGGCCATCAACATGCCGGTGCAGGGCACATCCGCAGATATCATCAAGGTTGCCATGATAAACCTGTACCGTGAGATGAACCAGCGCAAGTTAAAGAGCAAGATGCTGCTCCAGGTACATGACGAGCTTGTCTTTGAAGTACCGCAGGAGGAGCTTACCGAGATGGGTAAGCTCGTTCCCCACCTGATGTCCACAGCCCTTGAGCTCAGCGTTCCCCTGAAGGCAGATACCAAGACCGGCAGTAACTGGGGGGAGATGGAATAACTGCGGAAGTGTTGATGAGAAGACTGTACTTCGGTATCTACTGCCTCTTCTTTATTCTATTCGGAGTGTTGTGCTACCTGGCACATGAGTTCGCCAATTTCCAAGGCGATGTTACAGTCAGCCTCTGGGTGCAGGGAATTGACTTCCCCTTTTTCACCTTCCTGATGAAAGCAGCCTCATACCTTGGCCGCGCCATTCCCGTCAGCATTACAATCGCCGTTCTGGCCGCTAGCCTCCTGTTTTTTCGCCGCATATGGGAAGCCTTCTTCATCGTCATCATGCCAGCCATCGCCGGACTAGTCAATGAACTGATAAAGGCACTGGTCGACCGCCCCCGCCCCGGCGGCACCCTTACTATTGGCGGCAACAGCTTCCCCAGCGGGCACACCACCTATGCCACGGTAATTTGCGGCTGCATCTTCTTCCTGGCACCACGACTGCTGAAATGGCCAGTAGCCGCCCGGATAATACAGTTACTGATGGTGCTATTCATTGCCCTCATGGGAACCTCCCGCATCTTCCTGGGAGCACACTGGCCCAGCGATGTCCTCGGCGGTCTTATTCTCGGCGGACTGGTACTTGCTCCCGGCATTTTCATATACAAGTATTATGTTGAAGGTGCCCAAATTGAGTCAGAGGTGAAAAGTGCCCGAGCTTCCTGAAGTCGAGACGGTAAAGAATGAACTGCTCCCTCTCGTCGTTGGCCGGCGTATCACCGGCGTGACCCTGGTATGGGAAGGGATAGTCACAGAGCCTTCGGTTGATGAGTTCTGTTCCCGTATAGTCGGGCAGGAGATAACCGGCATAAGCAGACGCGGCAAGTACCTCTTCTTCCACCTGGGTAGTCAGGATTTCCTGCTAATTCACCTGAAAATGACCGGTTCGTTGATTGTCAGTCAGGACCCGCCGGAGCCGTTCAAGTTCGTCCGTGCCATCATTCACCTCGATAACGCTACCAACATCTACTTCCGTGACCCACGCAAGTTCGGCATAATGCGACTTGTCAGGGACATAGAGACTATCAGTGACAAGCTCGGCCCGGAGCCATTGGAGGAGAGCTTTACTCCGGCGGTACTGTCGGAGCGACTGGCCAGACGCACCGCACCGATAAAAGCCTTGCTGCTGGACCAGAAGGTGATTGCCGGAATCGGTAACATGTACGCCGACGAAGCCCTGTACGCTGCCAGAATCAACCCGTGGCGCCCGGGTGGCAGCCTTACCCGGCCGGAGATAGGGCGCCTCTACCATGAACTCCGGCGGATACTGTGGGCAGCGATTGAGAACAAGGGGGCCAGTGTGGATACCTACTTTCGCCCCGACGGCTCCGAGGGCTCGGCGCACTACGAATTCAAGGTAGCCCACGGACTGGGGGGCAAGACCTGCCCCGTCTGCGGTGGCCCAATCGAGCGGGTGGTGGTACGTAACCGCGGAACATACTTCTGCCCAAGATGCCAGCCGCTTAAATAACGCCCGGACTCGTACCTGCTCCCGAACTTGAATCCTTCCAGGAAAGCCTGAGACTAGAGGCTTCTGATACGTGGCATGAACATGGTTGCGAAGACCAAGAATGCCAGGGTAGCCCCTCCAAAGCAGGCGATTACCGGCGGAGCACCGGCGACATCGATAAGCATACCTATGGGCATAGCACCCAGCGGCTGGAGGCCAAAAGTCATCATGAACAGGCCGGCTACCCGACCGCGCATTTCGGGCGGTGTAATCATCAGCATCAGGGCCTGGTTGAGTGCCGAAAAAGCAGTGCCGAATGCCCCTGTTAGTGCCAGTATCAGGAGCGACGGCACGAAGGTATTGGGACCGGCCACCAGCCCGAAAGACATCAGACTTGCCCCGAAGCCCAGCCCGGAAATGAGGAGGACACGGCCTTTATACCTGTAATTGGTGAGCGAGGCAACCAGCAGCGAACCAAAGATGGCCCCGCCACCAACCACTGCCATCATCAGCCCCAGCCCCGTGCTGCTGACATGAAACACCGCTTCCTGGAATACCGGCAGAAAATTAACGTAGGGCATCGCCAGAATAACCGGCAACACGCCAACAACCAGCAGCAATAGGAGGGTGCGGTCACCGCGCAGATAGCGGAATCCGTCCAGGGCATCTTTCATCGGGGAGTTGGCAGTTTGCGCGGATGCCATGGCTTTCCCCATAACCGGAATAAAAAGAAGGATTACGGCGAAAATGCCGTAGGCAAAGAAATTTATGTAAAACACAGGGCCTACCCCGAAGGCAGCAATAAGCACACCAGCCAGTGCCGGGCCACCGATACGGGTGACATTCATTATCCCTGAATTCAGCGCCAGGGCGTTCATCAGGTTCTCGTCTCCCACGAGGTCGGGAACATAGGACTGCTGTGCCGGCATAGTAAAACCGGCAATGATACCCACAGCCAGGGAGCTAACGACAATATGCCACACCGCGATAAGGCCGGTGGTAACCATCACACCTATAAACATCGCGAAAAGGCCGATGCCGAGCCGACCAGCTATCAGCAGGTTGCGTTTTGGCAGGCGGTCGGCAGCGACACCCCCAGCAAGGGAGCAGAAAAGGATGGCAAACCCAAGGGCAGCGCTCACGTAGCCTATCGCCGTCGCCTCGTCGGTCAGCTGATAGACAAGGTAGTTCTGGGCAAGCTGCCGCATCTGCAGCGCCGTGGTGGCAATCAGCGACCCGATGGCATAGAGGCGGAAGTTCCGGTTGCTCAGGGAAGCAAAGGCAACAAACCGAACCCGCCCCTTGCCCGGGCGCTTCGGTGTTCCCCCGGCTGCTCCTTTTGCAGCCGTTTCGCGGCCTGCTCCAAAGCTCTCATGCATAGATGAAGTCAGCCCTTTCTCAAGACACGTTTCAAAGCAGGCACTCGATTAGGTAGCCTCCGACCCCTCCGCCCCGTGCACGCGGAGAGGATGTCAAGATAATGGGGCACTCTATCAATCATACCACAAACGCCAGCTGGCCTTATAGCCGACCATGTGATACAATTGAGCTAGATTGAATGTGCAAGGGAACGATTCTCACCAATGACTGCTAAGAAAGCCCCGGACCTGGAAACATTTGTTAAGAACGTAAATAAAAAGGACAAGCGCAACGGCCTAAAAATCCGCTTTAATTTTGTCAAGCGTAAGAGAAAATAGGACCGCCGTATCAACAACCCCCGGCTCCGAATGGACGCTACCTGCCTACAAACAGTCTGTCGCTGACCTCCCGGGGTGACACGCGACCACCAGACACGACCATTTTCAGGGCGTCATCGACTGACAGAGTGGTCCGGATTACCTGGTCTTCGCTTAGTATCTGCAAAAAGCCCGAGGTCGGATTTGGCGAAGTTGGTATGAAAATATTGAGCAGCTTCTTGCCGGATGCGTCAGACGTTTCATTAGTGATAAAACCGAGCGTTGTTGTACCCTTCCTGGGAAACTCAACCAGCACCACCTGCATGAAACCGGTCTTGTCCGGTGCGGCGAAGGCCTGCATGATTTGCCGGATGCCGTTGTAGACATATCTGACCATTGGTACCCTGCTTAGCAGGGCCTCGCCGTAGCGGAGCAGCCTCCTCCCCAGCACATTGCTGACGATTACGCCGATAATGTAAACTAGTACTATAGTTATTCCAAAACCGACACCGGGGATATTGTGCCCGAAAATCCTCACAATTATCGGTTCGAGAAAGCCATCAATGCCATTAAAAATCCAGACAAATATCCATACGGTAAGTCCCAATGGCACGGTGACAAGAATACCTGCCAGGAAATGCGCTCTGAGCTTTCTCCCCACCCATCTTAAAACAGTGATTGTTCTTCCCTTCATTGCCCTTGCCCTCCTTGCCGCTCAAGCACTTAACTATTACTCAATTACTATGGTAGCAATACTGCAGTCCACCAGCAACATACAAACGGAACACTTACCGGCCACAAGAAGAGGAAAGTAGACCTCCACTAGGAGTTGACCATTCGATATTCACTCACGAGGCAGGTCGACTGTTGAGAAAAAATGGCTGGTCAGCACGCGCAAAATCAGGCAGGTAGCTATCTGATGACTCCATCTCCTGGAGCCAACCGTTTTCCAGTCCCAAGCGGTCCGTCAGTCCGATAACATCTGAATATTCGGCCGCGGTCAGCCCTCGTGAGAGGGCAGGAATCCGTAAGGCCCGGTGAGCGGGGTAGTACTGGGACATAATGCTCACCGTAACCGCCGGAGAGACCTCATCGACCAGCCAGGTGAGTGATGCCTCACTACCGGCCAGACCGTTGGGGAGCACCAGGTGGCGTACAATCAACCCCCTCCGGGCCAGTCCAGCCTCATCCAGAACCAGCTCACCCACCTGTCGGTACATCTCTTTAATAGCAGTACGGGCATGCCTCACATAATTTACTGCCCGGGAAAATTTCCTCGCCCATCTGTCCGAACCATATCTCAGGTCCGCCAGATAGATATCTATGATGCCATCGAGCTCTCTTAAAGAACTGAGGGAGTCATAGCTGCTGGTATTATAGACCAGAGGCAGGCGAAGTCCCAGCGGTACTGCCTCCAGTACCGTCCGCACCAGCTGCGGGACAAGGTGTGAGGGAGAGACAAAGTTAATATTGTGGCAATCAAGTTCATCCTGGAGATACAGGACACGTTCGGCCAGGGCATGGAAATCCATTTCAGCGAACAGCCATCTTGCCCGTGGCTGGCTTATCTGGTGGTTCTGGCAGTAAGCGCACCGCAGGTTGCAGTTGCCAAAGAATACCGCCCCTGAGCCGCGTGCTCCAGAAATGGCTGGCTCCTCACCGTAGTGGCTGCAGACCGCCGCCACCACCGGCAGATGGCCGGAGCGGCAGAATCCCCGTTCACCTTCAAGCCGGTTGACACGGCATTCCCGGGGACAGATATCACAGGAGGCCAGCCGGGCCTCCAGGGCATCAGCACGGCGTTTCAACTCACCTGACTGATATAAGGCAATATATCCCGGCTCGAACAACGCCCCTTCCATCTCAGTACCACCAAATCCTGTCGATCTTATAACCTGTCCAGCGCCCGGTCAATCCGCTCCAGACAGACCTCCCGACCAAGCACCGCCATCGTCTGGAAAAGGGGCGGGGCAGCTGTCCGTCCGGTAACGGCTGTCCTCAGCGCCCCGAAGAGCTGTCCAGTCTTTAGCTCTAGCTCCACCGTCAGGGGTCTCAGCATCCCCTCCAGGGACTCAGCATCAAAGACAGGCAATTCTGTCAGCCGCCGTCGGGCTACCTCCAGAGCATGGCGGGTTGACTCAGCCGTCATCCCTTTGATAATCAGCAGTGTGGCATCATAGTCAAGCCGGTCTACAAAGAAGAACTGGGTCAGTTCGGGTATATCGGCAAGCGTTTTCACCCGCTCTTGAATGAGTGGCATAATCCGCTGGATATAGCCATCCGAAAGCGGGCGTGGCACCTCCGGCGGCAGGTCCCTCTCCAAAAATGGCAAAGACCGCTGCAGAAAGTCCTCCGGAGACAGACTACGAATATAGACCCCGTTCATCCAGTCCAGCTTCTCCCGGTTGAAGATGGCCGCCGTCTTGCTGACCCGCTCTAGGGAGAAGCTATCGATAAGCTGTTGCCGGGACATAAGCTCCGTCCGGTCGTCCAGAGACCAGCCAAGCAGGGCCAGGAAGTTGAGCATTGCCTCCGGCAGATAACCCTGTTTCTGGAACTCTTCTATCGATACCGCCCCGTGACGTTTGCTCAGCTTGGAACGGTCGGCTCCCAGCACTCTGGGCAAGTGAGCGAACTGAGGAGGCTCATATCCAAGAGCTTTATATAAGAGCACATGATGCGGGGTGGTGGAGATAAACTCCTCAGCCCGGATAACATGGCTTATCTCCATTTCATGGTCGTCGACGATGTTTGCCAGGTTATAGGTAGGGTAGCCGTCCGACTTGAGCAATACCAGGTCATCAAGGGTACTGTTTTCAAACTTTACCTCACCCCAGACAAGGTCACTGAATCTTGTCTGGCCTTCAAGCGGGATTTTGAAACGGACCACCGGGGTTATACCCTCAGCCTCTTTTTGAGCGCGTTCTTCCTCAGTCAGTTCACGGCATCGGCGGTCATACCCGGGCGGCTGCTTACGCCTGAGCTGTTCGGCCCGCATTTCCTCAAGGCGCTCTGGAGAGCAGTAGCAGTAATAGGCATCCCCCTGCTCCACCAGGCGCCGGGCTGCTTCCTGATAAAGCCCCAGGCGCTCCGACTGAACATACGGTCCATAGTCCCCACCGATATCCGGCCCTTCATCCCAGTCAAGTCCCAGCCACCTGAGGCTACCCATGATTCCTTCAACCGCGCCTTCCACGCGTCGGGCAACGTCGGTATCCTCAATACGGAGAATGAAGCTACCGGAATTGTGACGGGCAAAAAGCCAGGCAAACAGGGCGGTCCGGATATTACCGACATGGGGGTCTCCGGTGGGACTGGGGGCAAAACGCGTTCTAACGACCGGTCTCATAAGCCTTCTCACTCTTATATCTGGAGACTCCATCAGTAGCCGACTGTTTGCGAGGAACTGTAATCACGAAGGTATCGGCAATTTTGTCGTGAAATCCCTGCCTTCTTGAGTCCCAGATAACCCATAAAAAGCCGGCCAGGAACAGCAGAATCGATATAATATAGCCGAGGAAACGCATAACGGCACCACCCCAACCTATCCCGGCGCCATCAAAGCGGACTATCCTCAATCTCATAATCATCTTCCCCGGCGTCTGGCCACGCCACCTCCAGAAACAGATAAAGTAGGCGATGACCACCACAAATAGGACAGCTGTGCTGACCGCCCAAAGAGATGAGCCCGAGCGCGCTACCGTACCAGGCAGACCGGAGTCGGTAACCTCCCCACCCCAGAACCCGGCGCCACTGGCCAGTCCCCAGATACCGTTATAGACCAGAATAATGCCGACCAGAATCAGGGTATCAATAGAAAGGGCCAAAAACCTTACCCAGAAACCTGCGTAGTCGACAGTATAACTTTCCTTGCGTACCCGCGTGGCCATCAGCTGCATATGTGTTACCTCCAGTCCCCACGCCATTACGCCTAATTCTACCATCTCACCCGATAATATTCTAGCCAACGTACTCGTTCATACGACGAGTGACACCCCACATTTTCTGATG
>CAZTBG010000043.1:0-15551 GCA_964611805.1 uncultured Dehalococcoidales bacterium
TATCACCCCACCCCAGAGTAAGGGTACATTCCACACTACAGAACGTCGACTGGTTGGTCGAGGTTGACCCGCACGTCATGTGGATTAATCCGGTCGATGCTGAACCCAGGGGCATCCGCGATGGCGATGAGGTTTACGTTTTCAACGACCGTGGTAAGCTGGCCATAAAGGCCTGGGTAACCCGGCGGATAATCCCCGGTGTGGTCTCCATCTATGAAGGCGCCTGGTACAATCCGGATGAAGAGGGCATTGACCGCGGTGGCTGTGTTAATGTTCTCACTGACGATACCTACTCACCGGGTGGAGCCGCTGCCCTGAAGACAGTACTGGTAGAGATAACAAAGGCTTAAGGAGGAATAGACCAATGCAACTGGGTTTTTATTTTGATCAAAGTCGCTGTACCGGCTGCTTTGCCTGTGCCATCGCCTGCAAAGACTGGCATGATGTGCCAGCCGGGCCAGCCAGGTGGATGCGGCTCCTTTATCAGGAAGAGGGGAAATTCCCTAAGGTCTTTGTCAGTCACATGGCCACACCATGTTATCATTGTACCGAGCCGGTATGTGTCTATATTTGTCCCAATGAGGCCATCACCAAGCGGGATGAGGACGGCATCGTGGTCGTCGACCGGGAGAAGTGTCGTGAAGAAAAGACCTGCGGTATCATTTCGGGGGAGGGAACAGACTTACTCTATGCCGAGCAGGAAGCCCCCTGCCAGGTGAGCTGTCCCGTCCATCTCCATATCCCGGCTTATATTGCACTGATAGCCAAGGGCAGGTTCAAGGAAGCCCTGGAATTAATAAGACGGCGGATGCCGTTACCATCTGTCTGCGGTCGGGTATGTCTTCATCCCTGTGAGATAGAATGCCGCCGCAAGGACGTTGAAGAACCAGTGGCCATCATGGCCCTCAAGGGTTTTGTCACTGATAACGTGCCTCAAGAATTACCTGCCCGTTTGCCCCTTACACAGACAGACTGCGTCGCCATCGTCGGCTCGGGTCCGGCCGGTCTCGCCGCTGCCTACGACCTCATCAGGATGGGCTATGGAGTGACCGTATTTGAGTCGGCACCGGTGGCCGGGGGTATGCTCGTCAGCGCCATCCCGGAGCACCGCCTGCCCAGGGAGATTCTCAAGAGGGACATCGACTATCTGGAAGCGCTGGGTATCGACATCAGGACAAACACAAGGGTAGACCTCGGCAGGGGCCTTGATGACCTGCTGGAGCAGGGTTACGGTGCGGTGCTGCTTGCCCTCGGTGCCAGTCGGGGACAGAAGCTTGACATCTCCGGTGCTGACCTCAAGGGTACACTCAATGGTGTTTCCTTCATGCAGGATATTAAATCAGGTAAAGCTACCGACATAGGTGAAAAGGTGCTCGTCATCGGTGGTGGTAACGTGGCAATCGACTGTGCGCGCTCAGCCAGACGGCTGGGAGCGCAAACAGTGTACGTTGTCTGCCTCGAATGCCGTGAGGATATGCCCGCCGAAGACAGCGAAATCAAGCAGGCTGAGGAAGAGGGAATAGAAATTCACTGCTCGCTGACTGCCAGTCGTGTCCTTGAGAATAGTGGTAAAGTCGCTGGTGTAGAGTGTCAGGAAATCAAGGGGATCCAGTTCGATGAAAACGGTCGGCCTAGCTTCAAGGTTGTGAAAGACATCGGTCATGTTCTGGATGTAGATACGGTTATCTTTGCTATAGGACAGGTACCCGACCTTACCGGCCTCAGTGGCGATATCAAGACAAGCCCCATGGGAACAATCACCGCTGATGCGGAGACATTCATGACGGCACGACGTGGCATTTTCTCTGCCGGTGATGTCATGAATGGTCCCACCAGCGTTGTCGACGCTATCGCCAGTGGGCAGAAGGCGGCTTTCTTCATCAATCGCTACCTTCAGGGAGATGTGTTGCGGGTGCGGTCCGAGAAAACCATCAACCCGAAAGATATTGCGGTAGACATTCCGGCTGATATAGAAAAACAGCCTCGCCGGTTGATGTCCACCCTGCCGGTTAACGAAAGGCTGTCCAATTTCAAGGAGGTGGTATTGGGATTCAGTGAGGCGGAGGCTATAAAGGAGGCCAAGCGATGCCTCAACTGTGCCGGTCACCTGTGTAAGGACGCCTGTCCCTACAGTTCACCACAGTTCGCCGATGAAGAGAAGGCCAGGATGCAGAAATGTGACCTCTGCATTGAGAGGTGGGCAGAAGGCAAAAAGCCCGTCTGTGTTGAGGCCTGTCCGCCCCATGCTCTGGACGCAGGCATAGTAGATGAGCTTAAGATAAAGTACGGTGATGTCACGGAGGCCCATAATTTTAACTATTCGAAAATAGTCCAGCCTTCCATCATTACCAGACCAAAGCGGCGATAGACTGGAGGAAGTCCTGCCAAAGATGTCATTCGGGGAGATGCTGAGTTACCGAGGAAGAGACCTAAATCAGGGGCTATTTTGCTGTCTGCCAGAAGGGGAAAGATGACGTATCAAGCACTGGAGGATATCAGAGTAATTGAGGCGTGTCATTATATAGCCGGTCCTTACTGCGGCAAGATGTTTGCCGACTATGGTGCCGACGTTATCAAGATAGAAATGCCCGGCACCGGTGACGATGCCCGCCGGTTGAGGCCATTTGCCGGTGATGACGTGCACCTTGAAAAGAGCGGGGTCTTTCTCAACCTTAACACCAACAAACGAGGGATTACCCTGAACCTGAAACATGAGACAGGGAAGAAGATTTTCAAGGACATGGTAAAGACGGCCGATGTTGTTCTAGAGAGCTTCCGGCCCGGCGTAATGGATGAGCTTAACCTGGGATACGAGGTGCTGGAGAAGATAAACCCCCGTTTAGTAATGACAGCTATCTCGAACTTCGGTCAGGACGGGCCGTACCGGGACTTTGCGATGTCGGAGTTGACTATCAATGCGGTGAGCGGTTTCATGGCCTCGTGTGGTCTGCCGGAGCGCGAACCGCTGAAACGCGGCGAAAATGCGGAGTCATACCAGGCAGGGCTCACTGCCTTCGTGGCCACCATGGGGGCCCTGTTTGTCAGTCGTTTTCAGGGGGAAGGCCAGCTTGTAGATGTCTCTATAATGGAGACCATGCTTGGCAGTGTGGATAACGGCGCTCGTGACAAGCTCAGCTATTTATACAGTGGCGAGCTTCTGGTCAGACACGACCCGCGGGTTTCATCGCGCAGTATTATGCCCGAATGCATCACGCCATGTAAGGATGGCTACGTGCAGTGGCGTGCTAACCCGGTCTGGTGGCCGAGGTATCTCAACATGCTCGCCGGCGGCGACGAAAAGAAGAGAGCAGAACTGGAGGAGAGATTCCCTGACCTGTATGACCTTACGAAGCTGGAGGAAAGCTGGGCCGTATGTCTGGAGTGGTCCCTGGACAAGACCAAACAGGAGCTGATGGAAGAGGCACAGAAGTACCGGGTACCGTGCATGAAAGTCAGCACTCCCCAGGACCTGGTAGAAGATAAGCACTTTAAGGCCGTGAACTTCTTTAGTGAGATTGAGCACCCTGTAGCCGGCAGGTTTCTCTATCCTGGAGTCCCTGTAAAGCTTAAGGGGTGTTCTCTTCAGGTGAACAGACCAGCGCCTCTTCTCGGTCAACACAACGAGGAGGTGTTTGGAGAACTGGGCTACAGCCGGGAAGACCTGGTGAAGCTGAAGAAGGCCGGGGTAATCTAGGTATAACTGAGGAGCAAACAGAATGGCGAAACTACGCTTACCCCTGGAGGGGGTGAGGATAGCCAGTATCGAGGTGGTCTACGCCGGGCCATTTGCCACCCAGATGCTGGCCAATATGGGTGCTGAAGTTATCATGGTGGAATCCATCAACTATCGCCCTGTAGCCTCACGCCCGGGAAAGGTACCCGAATCCTCGCTTGAAACTCCAGGACGGCTGAGGGGCCTTTATAATAAAGATTACACTGTTGCAGGAATATGGAATCGGGAAGCGGCATTCAATTCAAAGCACTTCAACAAACTGAGTTGCACCGTAGACCTGACACAACCTGAGGGTAAGGACGTGTTCAGGAGACTGATTGAGAAGTGCGACGTCTTCTTTGAGAACAATTCAGTGGCGGCTATCGAGAGGCTGGGACTGACCTATGACGTTCTCAGCTCCTGGAATGATAAACTCATCTATGTAAATGCCCCGGCGCTGGCCACTGAAGGACCATATAAGGACTTCATTGGTTATGGTACCAACATGGAGGCCCTGATTGGTCATGCCTGGCTTCGAGGCTATCCTGATGAAGACCCGATGCACCTCTACTTTGATGTCTATCAGATGGACGCTTCAGGCGGCATGGCAGCCGCGGCGTCAATACTGATGGGCTTGTGGCACCGTGCCAGAACCGGTAAAGGGCAATGGATAGATTCTGGTAGTGCCCAGACAGTCATCCCCCAGTTTCCGGAAGCCATTATGGACTATACGATGAACCATAGGGTACGCTGTACCCTGGGCAACCGTGACCTGTGGGCAGCACCCTGTGGAGTCTACCCGGCTCGGGGAAGCGAAGACCGCTGGATATGTATCACCTGTTATGACGAGGAGCAGTGGCAGGGCTTTTGCCGTGCTATTGGCAACCCGGAATGGACCAGCAAAGAGATATTTGCCACACACGCCAGCCGCTACGAGCACCAGGACGAGTTGGACGAGCATATCAAGGAATGGACCAGCAGGCATGACGATTATGAGGCAATGTTCATCTTGCAGAAGGAGGGTGTTCCCTCTGCTCCGGTTCTTAACGAGCGGGATACCCTGCGCGACCCTCAGGTTGTCTACCGCAAATTCTATGAGAGGGTGGATGCTACGAAAGATGGGACAGGCGTCCATATGTTTCCCGGGATGATGTGGAAATACCCTAAGACACCTATGCATATACGAATACCGCCCTGCGCTCTGGGAGAACACAACGAATATGTGTTCAAAGAGATAATAGGCATGACAGACGAAGAAATCACACGGCTGGAGAAGGCAGAAATAATAGGGGGTAACGCTTACAAAGAGGACGTCCTCTAACCTGGCTGATGGCTAAAGGGCTGGCGCAGAGACCGGGAATCCCGGGGAAGCCCAGGCTGAACAGAGCGCTCGTATTGAGGTTGTTGGTGTTGATGTGCCATGTGCAGGTCTCCCGTAATTGTTTGACGTTGTTTGCACTCAATAGACATGCATAACCAGAGTACTGAGACAGAAGAAGATTCCGGGGGCGCAGGCCCTCGAACCTGATTCTTTTGTATCCCTTTATTTAATACCATCTGGAGCATTTGGTATTTTGTGAACAGACACCGTTTTTGTTTAATCTGCATCCAGAGTTACGGCAAACAATTTTTTCTGGCATTGCAATTTATCCTCTATTTATTTTTGTCATGTTGAAGCGGTATACCGCAAACATTCTACTTAGAATGTAATGCGAGACAGCCGCCCCCTCTATGCGTATGGCGTCCCTGGAGGGATTCGAACCCCCGACCCGCTGCTTAGAAGGCAGCCGCTCTATCCTGCTGAGCTACAGGGACGGGCTTGGCGGTCATTGTTACTCTATCATCACAGGCGTGCCCCGTCAAGGCAAAACTGTTAGAACTGAGACTGAGGCAAGGGAGAAATAGGGAAGAGAGCACCGCAAGTTAGAGCTTTATTACGGTTTTCTACTATTTGCTATTTCTAACAAATCATTAATAACACGACTATAATCACCTGTGTAACCCCATAGTCTCATTTTCTGTTTGATTTCATCGACAGAAGAGGTCGCCAAAAGACTTTCTAGGATTCTATTAGCATCGTTCAAAGCAGTATTTAACGTACTTTGCACTATGATTTTCTTATCCACTCTTCGCTTCAGTACTTTCTCATAAGCTTCTAGCAAAGTTAGATTTATCCTTCTTCTACTCACTCACTTCACCTCCTGCCGAATCACATCCCTTATTTATGCAGGAAATCATACAGCCAGACTATATGTCTTCTAACGAACGCTGTCAACAGTATACGAATGGCACCGCACCTTTGACAGCTATACTTTGGAGGCGTATATTCAAGTCGTTTAAAGGAGGGTGATAATGGATATTAATGAGCAGATTGTTCGTTCTTGGCTTGAGATATAAGGGTTTTTAGTTAAGAGTAGACTAAGGTATACGATTACCAGTGGGAAGTATAGAGGGTGGGGTGACATAGACCTTATTGCATACCGATTGCACGATGGTAAGAGGGTAGCGGTTGATATATCAGCATGGATGACAGAGAACATATCACTCTGGTATGTATCGAATCCAGAAAGCAACTCATACTATAGACTTTTTAAGAGTACCTTTCCAGAAGCAAGAGCAGCAATAAGAAATGAATTTGGTGTCCAATACGACAATCAATATGAGATATGGCTTGTTGTTTCATACCTTGCTCCTACACAAAGGGATGATGTTACGGCTAGATGCCTAGAACACGTCAACCGTGTTGTTGAGTTTCCAGAGATTATGCAAAACCTTGTAGACCACGTTAGAAACGACCCAAACCCGACTCAAGAAACGGAAGCGTTACAGACTATAAGAGCACTGGTATTAAGTGAGATTCTATGAATCTCTAATGAGCAAACCCCATGCATGCCCCCCATACTACTATCTTAATTTGAAGAGGGAGGGTAATAGTAAAAGGGAGCACGCAATTAATTCATTAGTACAGATATAACACCCGAATTGACACAGGCTCGCCCGAAGAGTAATATCTTGTCACAAAAGAAAGGTAAGTATGAAAAGCAGACTTTTCATTTCCTTGGTTGTCCTAATCATAGCTACTTGTAATGTCTTTCAAATAGGCTGTAATCTGTTCGGAAGTAATCAAGAAATAGATGCACAGATTATTAGCTTTATAGCAAATCGTCAACCTCCAGACATCAGTGAAGTACGCTTTATGATTAAGTTGGAGGGAAATGAAAATACTGTGAGCGGAGTAGTTTACATCATCTCTCTTTCAGTTGATGGTCAAGTTACAGATTCCCAGGCGATTATATCTGATGAGAGTGGTAATGTATCAGGTACCATATATTTAACCGCACATGGGGCAGGTATGAACAGAATGCTATCAGCTCTAGACCAAAAATATGAAGATGCAAAATCTAATTACGAAGACTTTGAGGAAGAAATGGCATGGGAATGGGCGACAGGGCGGTTATATGACAAGAGCTATGACGAGATAGAGAGGCTACAAGAGCAAGAAGAACACTTGAAGGCTGATGTAAACAGATGGGAAGCTTTAAGACAGGGTAGATTTTTGCAGGGGACAGCACTGCACGATTTCTGTATAAAGTATGTCGATATTACCATAGAACGAGAAACTTCATAAAAAAGCCCCAATCATACTTACAAGGTATGTCACAATGCCTAAGAGAGAAGACGAGTTCTGGAAAAGCAAAGCCAGACTAGCATATTGCAGTGTACATAAACGCTATTATAGAAAAGAACTCGGTTGTCAGTTGTGTTACTTAGAGACGCAAAAATCAGAAACTAAAACTAGAGAAGATGTTACTGTAATCGAGTGCCCAAACTGTCACAGGGTTTCACTTTGGTGGAACAAACACTCAGAACTATATGAATGTCTAAACCCAGATTGTAAGTCACTATACACGGAAGACTTACAGGAAGGTAAACCGAAAGCAATACCAATTGAGGAAATTATTATACCTGCCGATGATACGAGCAGCTCCACGTTTGAAGCTGAGTTAACAGACCCAATGTTACTAAGTGTGAAAATGTTCTTAGCTGATGTCAGGTCTTGGAAAAGTAAATATAGAGAACCAGATTACGTTTGTGCAGACTTCGCAAAGGAAGTCTTTGACGCTGCTACTCTAAATCGTATGAGATGTGGTTATGTAGTAATCTTCTTTAGCGACAGCGATATAGCTCATGCTATCGTATGTTTTGAAACCGACTATGGACTGAAATATTTTGAACCACAAACAGGGAATGAAGAGGATGTGTCTCTCGGTAAAATGTATTCCGTAAGTGCTGATGGTGTACCGAAAAGCAACATCATTAGCAGAATCGAGATAGAATGGAACGATGGAACGAAGCAAGTGATTACGGAATAGCAAGGGGAACTGAAAATTCGAGAAGAGCCGGATAAAATGCTTAGAGATAATTGAATGTGCCCGTCATTCCCCTTCAAGCAACACTTGAAGTGTAGAGCACGATGTCATCAATAACCGTAACGGAAATCATTGCCCTAGTTATTGTATTAGTTGTTATTTTGTCCATAGTAGTTATCAACTATCATAGAAAACAACGCAAAGAAAGTAGCCTTTCATCATCTGAGTTGGAAACACTTACTCAACTTAGGCGTAATATTAACAAACAAAATAACATAGAGGATGCTATGGACAAACTAATATCTGAGAACCCACTTATTAATACCATTGATGAGGCTTATCAGAAGATTCCTCTCTATTACACTTGCAGCAGTAAAGAGGAGGAAGAGTATTGTCGTGCCATTTTGCATAGGAAGTACTACGGAGGATACCGGAGATACGATGACGAGAGACTTAGATAGAAGAAATCAGTTAATTACGCTATTAATTGATGACCATACTACGTTAGGTACTACGTTAGAATAGAGATTGTGTGGTGCCCTTTCTAAGCCTGCCACATGCCGACGATAGCCAATCCGAAATAGGACAGGCAGGTGACAATTACCCCGGCGATGAGCACCCCGATGAGGATTGACAGGAAGGCGTGTTTAAATCGCAGTCCGAAAATGACCGCCGCCAGTGCGCCGGTCCAGGCGCCGGTGACCGGCAGGGGGATGGCGACGAAGAGCACCAGACCAATTCTCTTATACTTCTGGATGATTTTTCCGCGGCGGCGTGTCCGCTCGAAGAGCCAGTTCAATGCTCGGTCGAAGAGGCGTACCTTGCTCAGTATTCGAGTGACATAGTCCAGGAAGAGCAGGATAAAAGGCACCGGCAGCATGTTCCCGACTACACCGAGGAGAAAGGCATAGTACCAGTTGAAGTGAAACAGACCCATAGCCACCGGAATGCCGCCGCGCAGTTCCAGTATCGGCAGGGCGGAAGTGATAAGCACTACCAGCTCTCCGGGCAGTCCTATGCTCTGGAGCCATTCAGGTGACACGTTCCTCCTTGCTACCCCGGTCTTGGTGGAGTGTAGCAAATGCGTACTGGCCAGTCAAGCGGAAGCGCCTGAGCTGGTCGGATAGATTGGTGAAACTGACTTAAATGCTTCGCTTCTTATTAGAAATGATGAAAACCAAGGGGGACACCCCCTTGGCATCCCCCGTCCAGAGGGATTTCACCCCTCTGACTCCCCAAAACGGTGAGAGGGCTAATTCCTATGAAGACACCTTCGCACCTTATGGGCGAGTGTTGTTGTCATGTGGGATTTTCTTGACTCTGGCCGCAGGCTAACACGGTGTGTTTAGGAGAGGCGAAGTCTTTGGGGTAAATCAGCATTCTAAACATCATTGGAGGGGAGTTTTAGGTGGGCGCAGACTTTGCATTGTCGAAGGGGAGTTTAAGAGGGGCGCTAGCCCCTCCTTCTTTTTCTTCCCCCTTCCTTTGGTAAAGGAAGGGGGACAGGGGGATGGATTTCTAAGGGGGACACAGGGGGATGGGGCCACCACTACTAAACAGGGCATGTGAGGCGCATGATAGAATGTAAGGGTGTTACTAATCATATGAACGAATACAGTATCTTGACATGGTTTCGGGACATTGATAGTATTGAATCAGGTTGGGTGATGGGGAAACTTTTAGACCAAATCGATAGTCCTGCGGACCTTAAGGGGCTGACGCAAGCCGAACTAAAGCAGTTGGCTTCCGAAATCCGGGAGGAACTGGTATCGGTCGTTTCTGCCAATGGGGGGCACCTGGCCTCAAATCTAGGTGTCGTCGAGTTGACCATCGCTCTGCACCGCGTCTTTGAAAGCCCAAAGGACAAGATTATCTGGGACGTGGGGCATCAGGCCTACACCCATAAGCTTCTTACCGGGAGAAGAGCCAGTTTTTCTACCCTTCGACAGCTAGGCGGACTGTCTGGTTTCACCGACCGCAACGAGAGTGAGCATGACCATTTCGGTGCCGGTCATGCCAGCACCTCAATTTCGGCAGCCCTCGGGATGGTGGTGGCTCGTGACCTGGCTGGTGATGACTACGACGTGGTGGCTGTCATCGGTGATGGGGCGGCTACCGGCGGGATGGCGCTTGAGGGGATGAATCAGGTAGGACACCTCGGGTCACGGCTGATAGTGGTGCTCAATGACAACGGCATGTCGATTTCACCGACGGTGGGTGCCCTGGCCAGGCTGCTCGGGAAAGTGCGGTTTGATGACCGCTATAATCGTGCCAAAGACACGGGCAAGCGGATTGTTACCCGGCTACCACTGGGAAATAAAGTCTGGTCGGCGGGTAAACAGGTCGAGAGCGGCGTCAAGGGGATGTTCATGCCGACTACCTTCTGGGAGGAGCTTGGCTTTGCCTATATGGGCCCGGTCGACGGGCATAATATCCATGAACTTGAGATAGCGCTAACCCAGGCGCGTGACTACCGGCGGGAACCAGTCCTGCTCCACGTCATCACTACCAAAGGGAAGGGCTACCTGCCGGCTGAAGGAGACGCCGTATACTTCCACGGCATTCCGGCTCAGGGGAGTAATAACGATACAGTCCCGACCTATAGCGAGGTCTTCGCCCAGACTATGCTCCGGCTGGCTCGTGAGGACCCCCGGCTGGTAGTAATAACGCCGGCTATGCCGGAAGGGAACTGCCTGAGTATCGTCGCTAATGAGTTTCCGGAGCGGGTGCTGGATGTCGGTATTTGCGAACAGCATGCTGTCACCTTTGCCGCCGGACTGGCTACCCAGGGCTTTACCCCGGTGGTGGCAATATACTCGACCTTCCTGCAGCGTGCGTATGACCAGATTATCCACGATGTCTGTCTTCAGGACCTGCCGGTGGTCTTTGCCATTGACCGTGGTGGGATTGTTGGCGATGACGGAAAGACTCACCAGGGTGCCTTTGATATCTCTTATTTGACACTGGTTCCTAACCTGATTGTAGCGGCTCCCAAGGATGAAGATGAACTTCAGCACCTGTTATACACCGCTACCAGGTCGAAACACCCGATGGCAGTGCGTTACCCTCGTAGTGCCGGACTCGGAGTGAAACTGGATACCGAATTCCGCTCAATTCCCATCGGCAAGGGCGAACTGCTCAGGGAAGGGGAAGATGTCGCTATTATAGCCATCGGTTCTATGGTGGCCCCGTCTCTAAAGGCAGCCCAGGAACTGGCCGCGAGTGGCATTGAGGCCGCTGTGGTCAATGCCCGGTTCGCCAAGCCCCTGGACCGTGAGCTTATTCTGGAGGTAGCCGGTCGCACCAGGCGGGTGGTTACCGTTGAGGAGAATACCCTGAACGGCGGCTTCGGCTGGAGTGTGGCTGACCTTATTCAGAGGTCTGACGTGACAGGCATTCAGGTGAAGAGTATCGGTCTTCCGGACGAATTCATCGAACATGGCCCTCAAGCTATCCTTCGTTCGAGATACGGACTGGATGCTGAGGGAATAGCCCGTCAGGTTCTGACTTTTTTCCCTGCCCTTGACCGGGCGAGAACTACTGCCGAGTATCAAAAATTATCAGGGTGAGTGCCTGGGACTCCACAGATTGCAATCAAGCCCAGGAAGTTAGTCATAACTGCTTACACAGGAGCATGTGATGAATAAGCTAACAGTCAGGGATGTGGATGTCAGTGGCAAGCGAGTCCTGGTCCGTGTTGATTTTAATGTTCCCCTTGATGAAAGAACCGGGGCGATAACCGACGACAGCCGAATCTGGGCAGCGTTGCCAACAATCAGATATCTAATTGACCGGGGAGCCAGGGTGATTCTGGCCTCTCACCTGGGGCGACCCGATGGGAAGGTAGATGAAAAGCTGCGGATGACAGCCGTAGCCCAGCGGCTGTCGCAGATACTGGGCCAGCGTGTAGAGGCCACCAGGGATTGTATCGGTGCTGAGACAGAGAGGTCTGTAGCCGCTCTCAAGAATGGCGATGTCATCCTGCTGGAGAACCTGCGTTTTCATTCTGCCGAGGAAGAGAACGATCCGCTCTTTGCTCAGGAGCTGGCCAAACTGGCCGACATCTTCGTTGACGATGCCTTCGGTACTGCTCACCGGAGCCATGCCTCGATAGTCGGTGTTGCCAAGCTACTCCCGGCTGTAGCCGGTCTGCTCATGGAAGAGGAACTGAAGATGCTGGGTGGTATTCTTGATAACCCGACTCATCCCTTTGCTGCACTGCTTGGCGGAGCTAAAATCAGTGACAAGGTAGCCATGGTGGAGAACATCATGGGGAAGGTGGACTCTATCCTGGTTGGAGGCGGCATGGCGGCCACCTTCCTGAAGGCGGGTAATCTTGAGGTCGGGCTGTCATTAGTCGAAGAGGAGATGCTTGAGACTGCTACTGACCTGATGGAAAAAGCAACAAGAGGTGGTGTGCGATTACTGCTCCCCGATGATGTATTAGTTGCTAAGGAAATCAGTGCTGAGGCCACATGCCAGGTTGTGCCTGTCGGGGAGATACCCTCCGACATGAGGGTTGTCGATATCGGCCCCCAGACTATTCAGAGCTTCAGTAAAGAGTTGCGAGGCTGCAGGACGATATTCTGGAATGGGCCGATGGGTATTTACGAGATATCGAAGTTTGCCGAAGGAACACTTGCCCTGGCCAGGCTGCTGGCTGAAAGCCAGGCAGCGACCGTTATCGGCGGAGGGTCTACCGCCGAGGTAGTAAGCGACATGGGGCTGACTGATAAGATGACCTTTGTCTCTACCGGGGGTGGGGCCTCACTACAGTTCCTCAGTGGTAAGACCTTGCCAGGTGTCGATGCCCTGCTTGACAAGGACAGTCCTGATGTGTCGGGCATGTAATAGCTTTGCGGAGGTAGCAGGATGCGCTTTCCGATGATTGCGGGTAACTGGAAGATGAATACAACGGTAGCTGAGGCCGTTGAACTGGTGGGCCAGGTCCGTAAGGGAATCAGCAACGCCTTTGATGTTGAAATAGTGGTCTGCCCTCCGTTTGTTTCTCTGACAGCAGTGAAGGAGGCGCTAAAGGGGACCTCAATCAAGCTGGGAGCGCAAAACCTGCACTTTGAAGAAAAGGGGGCTTTCACCGGAGAGGTCTCACCATTAATGCTTGCCGACCTGTGCGAGTTCGTCATCGTCGGGCATTCCGAGCGTCGACAGTACTTCGGCGAGACGGGGGAGATTGTCAATAAAAAGATAGGTGCCGCCCTGAAGGCCGCGCTCAAGCCTATCCTGTGCATCGGTGAGAAGCTGGAGGACAACGAGGCAGGCCGGACGGCGGAGGTGGTGACCGAGCAATTGCGGTCGTCGCTGGCAGGGATTAGCATATCCCCCGACCTCGTTATTGCTTACGAGCCAATCTGGGCGATTGGCACGGGCAGGGCTGCCCATGGTAAGCCGGTGAATGACACTGCTGCCCTTATCCGGCGTACCCTTGCCGAGCTGTCCAATCAGGAGACAGCCCAGGGAATTCGGATTCTCTACGGCGGCAGCGTTACCGCGGAAAATATCGCTGAGTTCCTGGAGCAGTCGGAGATAGATGGTGCCCTTGTCGGTGGGGCCAGCCTCAAGGCAGACCAGTTTGTCAGCATGGTTGAGCAGGCAGAATACATCTACTTTCCGAACAACCTGCAGAGCAAAGACCAGATTACCTGGTGGAATGCCCCTAATGAGTAATGCCGCCGTATTCTCATCCGGGCCTTTCTGGTTATCGGTAAGAGGATGAAATGCTTGGTGGCCATAGTCGGGCCTACCGGAACGGGCAAGAGTCGCCTGGCTTTTCATCTTGCTCAGGACTTTAACGCCGAGATTGTCAGTGCTGACAGCCGTCAGGTGTACCGTTATCTGGACATCGGTACGGCTAAACCAACGCCGGAAGAACTTTCGGTGGTGCTCCATCATCTGATTGACATAATTAATCCCAACGAGGATTTCAGCCTGGCTCAGTACCAACTGCTTGCCTTTAAAGCTATTGAGAGCATCCAGCAGCGCGGTCGATTGCCATTGCTGGTGGGTGGTAGCGGCCTGTATGTGTGGGCGGTACTGGAAGGCTGGCAGATACCCATGGTCCCGCCTGATGCCGAATTCAGGCGTCGGATGGAGAAGCAGGCTGCCGAGTTTGGTATCGACAGGCTTTACCATGAACTGGTTAGGCTTGACCCGGTGACAGCGCAGGAGAT
The DNA here is from genome assembly GCA_964611805.1 of uncultured Dehalococcoidales bacterium. Lineage (GTDB taxonomy): Bacteria > Chloroflexota > Dehalococcoidia > Dehalococcoidales > Fen-1064 > W589. The sequence continues at coordinate 14,271 of CAZTBG010000043.1, forward strand.
TGACCCGCGTAACGTACGCCGTGTTATCAGGGCCCTTGAGATAAACCGTCATGTGAGAGTCTCTGTCACTGAAATTCGTGGAAAGAGGGCCTCCTCTTATAACTCCCTGATAATAGGTCTTACTGCGGACAGGGCGGAGCTTTACCGTCGTACTGATGCCAGGGTGGATGAGATGATTGGGCGTGGTCTTGTCGATGAGGTCAGGCGGCTGGTGGGCACGGGCTACGGGCTTGACCTCCCGGCGATGACCGGCATCGGCTACAAGCAGATTGGGATGTATCTGAGGGGGGAGCTTGACCTGGCGCAGGCGATAGAGCGGATAAAGGTAGAGACCCACCGTCTGGTACGCCAACAGTATAACTGGTTCCGTTTGAAGGACGAGCGAATACACTGGCTTGACATAAAGAGTGACATCGAGGCAGAGGCAAGCAGGCTGGTGGAGGAGTTTGTTAAAAACGTGTAATTTTGACCGCTATGCTAGATATTGCGGCTATTATTTACGAGTTTAGGTATTTCGGGTACCCCGTCTCCAGTTACAGAATAAACGTGTTATATTAACAAAGTACATCAACTCTTGCTTCCGGGGCTTGACTCAGTTACTTCCTTGTCGCTTCGTTCCAAAGGTATCTTAAATTCAAATGTTCGCTTCAAACCGGATGCCTCTCGTATAGTAAAATCAAGGATAAATTCATCAGGAAGCTCATCTATTGTGTTGTTATAAGAACCTGGTTGCATCACAGCATACACCATCAATGTCGGAGGAACTTCCGGATCAACTAAAAAGCCACCATGGCCTAGGTTTCCGATCATCTTTCCGTCATATCTGAATTCAGGTACCGGTTCATTCGCAATTAGTTCCTCACCATTTAACGCAAAACCAATATAAATTGATGACCTGTTGTAAAAACTCTCCAGGATCGTGACTGTATCACCATCCTTGGTGACGGACATGTTCCATATATCGGTTTCACCTTCTCTGCTGAGTATGTCCAGGCCGTTACCAAATTTCTCGAACAACGTTAAGTTGTCTTTGATATCTTCGCAGCCAAACATCGAGGCAACGATAATGAGAAGAATAAGCAATGTAAAGAAGATTTGTCTTATCCCAAGCATTAAACACTTCCTCTCTCTATCGAAGTATCACGTTATCGAGCAGCCTCGTTTTGCCGAATCGCACCACCAGTGACAGTAGAGCAGGGGTGGTGATTCTCTCAAGCTCTTCCAGGGTCTCGGTATCAGCGACACTGACATATTCTATCTCGGCCAGAGGTTGCTGCCGGA
>CAZTBG010000043.1:15651-17221 GCA_964611805.1 uncultured Dehalococcoidales bacterium
GTCTCGGTATCAGCGACACTGACATATTCTATCTCGGCCAGAGGTTGCTGCCGGATATGGTTGGTTACTACCTGCCGCAGGCGCTCAGCGTCCCTTTCACCCTGTGACCATAGCTCCTCGGCGAGTTTCAGTGCCTGGCTGAGAGATACGGCTGCCCGGCGCTGTTCCTGGTTCAGGTAGGTATTACGACTGCTCATGGCCAGGCCGTCAGGTTCACGCACAGTGGGGCAGACAACTATCTCCAGGTTCATGTTGAGGTCGGCTACCATTTTCTTAAGTACCAGCGCCTGCTGAGCATCCTTCTGCCCGAAGTAGGCCCTGGTCGGCTCGACGATGTTGAACAGCTTAGTACAGATGGTGGTGACCCCGCGGAAATGGGTCGGCCGGGCAGCCCCCTCCAGTCGTTCCGTGAGTTTACCCACCTCCACCCAGCTGTTGAAACGCTCCGGGTACATCTCGGCGACCGGTGGCATGAAGACGGCATCCGTTCTGGCCTCCTCAAGCATGGCCAGGTCACGCTTGGTATCACGGGGGTAGTCCTCGAAGTCTTCGGTTGGCCCGAATTGGGTAGGGTTGACGAATATGCTGGCCGCTACCGAGGTATTTTCTTCTCTTGCTCGTTTTACCAGGGAGAGGTGGCCTTCGTGGAGGTATCCCATCGTGGGGACAAAACCCAACGGCTCCGGCAGGTGAAGCCGCAGCCGTTTCATCTCTGTTATTGTTTCAGCAACCTGCATTGCCGTGTTACTTCGCTGTTAGTTCGGCCAGTACACTTTCGTCCATAGTGATGCTGTTTTTCTTGGTGGGGAAGTCGCCGGCCCGGACCTCGTTGTAGTACTCCGTGACGGCACCGCGTATGATGTCAGCCAGTCTGGCATACTGCTTGGCGTGCCGTGGGACGAAGTCGGTGAAAGAGCCGAGCAGGTCGTTGATCACCTGCACCTGGCCATCACAACCTGGGCCGGCACCGATGCCGATAGTGGGAACGCTGGCCCTTTCTGTTATCAGGCTGGCCAGCGGGGCAGGAACAGTCTCTAGGACAATAGAAAATACCCCAGCCTGCTCCAGCGCCTTAGCGTCTTCGAGTATCTTGACAGCTGCTTCCGGGGTCTTGCCCTGGGCCCGGTGCCCACCGAACTGGTTGATTGACTGGGGAGTTAGCCCGATGTGCCCCATCACCGGGATGCCACACTCAACGATTCTCTTCACTTTTTCGGCGACGGTGACACCCCCCTCCAGCTTGACAGCCTGGCAGCCGCCCTCCTGAATAAAGCGGGCTGCGTTCCGCAGGGCATCCTCAATGCTAACGTGGTAGGTCATGAAGGGCATATCGCCGATAATCAATGCCTGTTCGGTGCCCCTGACCACTGCTCTGGTATGGTGCAGCATCTCTTCCATCGTTACCGGAATGGTGGACTCATAGCCCAGGACGACCATACCCAGGCTGTCGCCGACAAGAATCAGTGGTACGCCCACCTGGTCAACGAGCTTGGCGGTCGAGTAGTCATAGGCGGTGAGCATGACGATTTTCTCACCCTTTTGCTTCATCTCTTTTATCTGGTTTATAGTG
>CAZTBG010000044.1:0-8668 GCA_964611805.1 uncultured Dehalococcoidales bacterium
GTTGCAGAAGGAACTGGCTATAAAAAAGAAGCTGGAGAAAAAGTAACTGGACGTGCCGAAAAAGGAGACACATCATGCCGGTAGTCATCATCGAAATGTGGGAAGGCCGCAGTGTAGAGCAGAAGAAACAGCTAGTCGAGGGGATAACTGACACGTTTACCCGGATTGGGGTTCCCAAGGAAGCACTGCACATTATCATACAGGATATACCAAAGCACAACTGGGGGCATGCAGGTAGGTTGGCCTCGGAGACAGGCCAGGGGACGTAATCCGGTGGCGGATGTACCGCTATGGACATGGGAACACTGGTATGGTTTAATTTAGGGGTCGGTGACACAGCAGCATAAGGTGAGGAATGGAGCATGGAAAGCGGGGCATTGTGGGTAGTACTGTCACTAATTGTTGTCGTAGCGTTGTTCTCTTTCCTGAGGGGGCGTGGCGGGGTACGGCGGCGACCGGAAATAATCCAGTTGATTCTCAATGATGTCAAGATGGACCAGGCACTGGTAGAAGCGTTTTACCTTCGGGAGAAACCCAGAAAATTTGAAAGGAATAACTGGGCGCTTTACAAGAACAACGTTGGATTTCTCGGTGAGTCGCTGAATGAGACCTTGAGACTGACTTTCGGCATGGTAGAAGACCTCAATCAAGAAATCAAGCTTGCTAAAAAGAACAAGACCAGCCACCAGAGCATCAATGTCACCAAACTGAACGAACCCCTTAAAGCGTCCCGTAAGGGTCTTGAGGACTGGATGATGGAAAACCTGGGAACGACGGAGCCTCCTCTAAAGTACCCCTCATTTTTTGGTACGCTCTTCGGCCAGGAATAAGTGGCTTACCGGTTGGTTAAGCAGGCAGTCAGGTGCCCATAGGGTAGCGGTCTGGCCCCCACTTTCTGGCGTAGGCCTTTTTTAGTTCCATTAGCTGTGCCCGAAATGATGGCGAGGCAATGTGGTCGGTGGACATTATTATTGCGTCCTCCCGGTTATCGGTATAATAGCCTCGCCGCAAACCCACCTGGGTGAAGCCGTATTTCGTATAGAGTTTCTGTGCAGCCGTGTTGGAGACACGGACCTCCAGAGTGATGATTCCTACCTCGCGCCGGGTAGCCATGTCTAGTATCGACTGCAATAGCAGCTCACCGATTCCCTGCCGGCGGTTGGCCTCTCGTGTGGCGATAGTAGTTATGTGAGCTTCATCAGCTATTACCCAGAAACCGGCAAAACCTGTAATGCATTCTCCACCTTTGGCTGCCCACTTGCTGTCCGGCAACCGGTCAGGGCTGAACAGCCTGCTTGCCTTGGATAACAATCTCATCAAGCCACTCTGTGGGGGGCTCTCTTCGGGCTCTTCGGCCAGCTCTGCAGCATTGCAGGCCACAATATAGTGGGCCAGCCGGTTCTCTAACTCGCGTTTGAAGTTGGGTGGCGGCCACTCAGTGGGAAAGGCTTCTCGGTCGATTTCGAAGGCTTGGTCAATGTCCTCAAAACGCATCAGGCGTACGTAGTCCGGCATAATAACATCCCCTGAGATGGGTTGCTCGGACTATTGTAACACATCTATGAAGTTTTGGTGTCGCCGCAGATGGCTGGCATGTCATGTCGATATCGCCGTAAGGCGTCTTTATGGCCTATCCTTTGGCCATTTTATACGTTATACATATTGCACCGGGTAGCAGATAAATTGCGGTGGGGTCCGCAGCGGTGTAGAATTCTTTAAGGTTTTTAGTGTGGGGGTTATCTGGTGCAAGACGAGCAAGGCCTTGTCCGCCAGGCACAACAGGGAGACAAGGATGCTTTCGCCGAGTTATATGAGACTTATTTCGATAAGATTTATCGGTATGTGTTTCTCAAGATAAGCAACAAGGCAGAGGCTGAGGATATGGCACAGCAGGTCTTCCTTAAGGCTTACCAGTCTATCGGGTCCTTCAAGTGGAAGGGAGTCCCCTTCTCTGCCTGGCTGTTTCGCATTGCTCATAACCAGATTGTCGACTTCATCAGGAAGCAGAGCAAACGGCCTACGGTCCGACTGGAAGAGTCGATGGTCTCCAGCGATGATAACCCGTTGCGGACAGTCGAGAGCCGCTTTGATATTGAAAGGTTAAGGTTGGCTACCCGCCAGCTGACTGCGGCCCAGCAGGAGGTTATCAGTTTGCGCTTTGCTGGTGGTCTGGCCATTGCCGATGTGGCCCGCACGATGGGCAAGAGTGAGGGTGCGGTCAAGGCGTTGCAGCACAGTGCAGTAGCAGCTCTGCGTAAGGTGCTTCTGGCAGGTGAGTAATAATGAAGAAGGGTAAGGAGTTTAATAATATCCTTGATGAGTGTCTTGAGCGGATACTGGTCAATGGGGAGACGATAGAGCAGTGTCTTGAGAGGTATCCGGAATATGCCGCTGAGCTCAAGCCACTGTTGCTTACGGCTACGGCTACCAACGAGGCAATAGTAGATGTTACTCCCAGCCCTGAGTTTAAGGCCAGGGCCCGCTATCAGCTTCGAGTGGAAATGGCCGGGTCGGACATCAAGAAAAAGCGTTTCTTTCTTGCCTGGCAGCCGCGGTGGGCAGCGGTGCTTGTTACTGTCCTGGCGGTGGTGCTGCTCGGCGGCGGTACCGTTTTGGCAGCTGACTCTGATAATACCATACCTGGCAACCCGCTCTATGCAGTGAAACTGGCGACCGAAAATGTGCGGTTAGCCTTGACTTCGTCCGACGTTGCCAAAGCTGAGTTATATGCCGCTCTGGTGGACCGCAGGACGAGTGAGATAGAACAGCTGATGAAGAGGGGCAAGACGGAATTGGCACAGCGGACGGTCGCCCGTCTCAAGAGTCATCTGGCTAACATATATAGCCTCTCGCCGGCCAGCCAGTCAACAATCGGGCCTGAAATCACTGAAAAGGATCCTGTGGCGCCAGAAGAATCCTCAGTAAAACCGGATGTTGCCGTTCAGGATATAGCCACCGCTGTCTCAGCCGCGGAGCGGACCAGGTTACAGGTACTCTTGGGCCGTTACATAGTCAGTCATCCGGACGAAATCCGGACTATGGTGGAGGAGGCCCCGCCGTCCGTTAAACTGGCCCTGACCCGGGTGATTGTCGCTTCCGTAAACAGCTACGTAGACAGCTGCCAGAAGGCTATTCGGGAATCAAAACAGTCACAAAACGGAGAGGAAACCGATACCTCAAATGGGGCATCCGATAACTCAAACCAGCAACCGGGTGAATCTGACATGGGACCGGGTACCTCAAATCAGCAATCAGGTGAGTCTGACAAGGGACCGGGTACCTCGAATCAGCAATCGGGTACTTCTAACCAGCAATCGGGAGCTTCGAGCCTGGCACCGGCCTCTTCTGTAGCGCAATCGAGCACTGCCAGATAGCCTCTTGTATGGTAGGGCGTCCAGTCACGGCTGCTTCTCCGAAGGTGATTTACCACATGGTCTGCTGGGCGGACTTGTCCCGGTTGTACGGCTTACCGAGGTGCTCGTAGGCCAGCGGGGTGGCTACCCGCCCGCGCGGCGTCCGCTCAAGGAAGCCCAGCTGCATCAGGTAGGGCTCATAGATGTCCATAATTGCGTCTGATTCTTCACTGATGGAGGCGGCAATTGTTTCAAGTCCCACCGGTCCGCCGCTGAACTTGTCGATAATGGTAGACAGCACCTTGCGGTCCAGCTCGTCCAGGCCGAGCGGGTCAACCTCCAGCCGCGCCAGTGCTTCAAGTGACACTGCTCTGGTGACGCTGCCGTCTGCCTTCACCTGGGCGTAATCACGCACCCGCTTGAGTAGCCGGTTAGCTACACGCGGCGTACCCCGGGCACGACGTGCTATCTCCTCCAGACCTTCGGTATCAGCTTCTATCTGCAGAATCTCAGCGGAGCGCTTGAGGATACTCTCGATTGATGCCTGGTCATAGAAATCAAGATGGTAGACGACCCCGAAGCGGTCCCTGAGGGGTGGACTCAGCAGGGCGAAGCGGGTGGTCGCACCAATCAGAGTGAAGGTGGGGAGGCTCAGCCGGAGGCTCTTGGCACCGGGCCCCTTGCCAATGATTATATCCAGGGCGGAGTCCTCCATGGCGGGGTACAGTATCTCCTCGATAGCGCGGTTGAGGCGGTGGATTTCGTCGATGAAAAGGACGTCCTGCTTGTGCAGGTTGGTCAGGATGGCTGCCAGGTCTCCGGTACGCTCGATAGCTGGTCCTGATGTTACCCGGATGTTGCTTCTCATCTCGGTGGCAATGATGTGGGCCAGGCAGGTCTTACCCAGGCCGGGAGGTCCATAGAGCAGGACGTGGTCCAGGGCTTCACCCCTGCCCTTGGCGGCGGCGATGGCTATCCTCAAATTTCCTTTGACGGTATCCTGCCCGACGAAGTCATCAAGACACCGGGGCCGCAAGCTGGTCTCGATTGGCCTGTCTTCGGCGCTGGGCTTGCCTGATATGATGCGAGCCATTTCCAAAAGCGTCCTTCCTGTTGCTGCCTGCCGTGTCACATTATACCACAGGAAAGGCCCGGCCAGGCGCTGCCCTGTGATTAAAGAATGTGGGCCCGGATATCCGGGCCCACACTAAATACCAGATTACCAGTAGTTGCTAGAGCATCGACTCGGGCTCATCCTTGTCCTCATCTGCATCTGGGAAGGTTATCGAATCCTCTCTGGGTTCCGTTTCTAACCCGGCAGCCATTTCTCCTTCAGCCCCCGGGACTGCCACCAGAACCGCTTCCTGCTCGTCGGCTTCCGGTTTGTCTGATTCATCCGGTGGTTCTTCGCTGGCCTTGTATCGGGCCGGGATAAGTCGACCGATGATTACATTTTCCTTAAGCCCAATCAACCTGTCGGTGGCCCGCTTGACAGCCGCCTCGGTCAGCACCTTGGTGGTCTCCTGGAAGGAGGCGGCGGCCAGCCAGCTATTGGTGCTCAAAGCTGCCCGCGTTATGCCCAGCAGCAATGTACGGGCGGTAGCCGGTTCTCCCCCTTCGGCGAGTACTTTGGCATTGAGGTCTTCGTACTCGAACCTGTTTATCAATTCCCCGGGGACAACGTCAGTGTCACCCGTAGAGTCAATCCGGACCTTGGACAGCATCTGCCTGGCGATGATTTCGATGTGTTTATCGTTGATGTTCACTCCCTGGGAGCGGTAGACCTTCTGCACCTCGTCGACCAGGTATTGCTGAACAGCCTCACGGCCAAGGACATGCAGTATATCCTGGGGATTCACAGAGCCCTCGGTAAGCTGCTGCCCGGCAGCAATAACGTCGCCGGTCTGGACACGGATACGTGTTGTTGCCGGGAGGTGATACTCACGCTCTTCTGTCTCCTCGTAGGTGATGGAGAGATGGCCATCTTCAATAACCACCTCGCCAGCGACACGGGACATAATGGGTTGGACCTCGGCAATCAGTTCGCTGGACTCTGCTTCGCTTTCGGGTGGCGTGCTGGTCTTGCTCTTTTTGGCAGATTTCCCCTTTTTGGCAGGCGGGAGCGCCAGTACCGTTCCAATATCCACCCATTGGCCGTTGTCCACTACGAGTTGCCAGCCCGGGGGCAGTGCGTGTTCGACACGGAAGGGGTCGGTGCTGAAGACCCTGATTGTTTGTCCTTCATCACTGCGAGTTACCTCGGCGGTTCCATTTATCTCTGAGATAATGGCCTGGATCTTTGGTGTCCTTGCCTCAAACAACTCTTCTACGCGGGGTAGGCCGGTGGTAATATCCAGTCCGACAACGCCGCCGGTGTGGAAGGTACGTAACGTCAACTGAGTACCCGGCTCACCGATACTCTGTGCGGCGATGATGCCCACCGCCGTATTGAGGTCAACCAGACGGCCACGACCAAGGTCGCGCCCGTAGCACTTCTGGCAAACACCCTGCTTTGCCAGACAGGAAAGTGGAGACCTGATGTGGACATCGGTTATCCCGGCAGCAACAATCTCTTTTGCCTTCTCTTCACTGATTTCTTCGTTGCGGTCGACGATGATTTCTCCGGTCTCAGGGTGCACCACCTGACTGGCTGCCAGCCGGCCGGTTATACGCTCAGTGAGTGACGGCAGCAGCTCGGTCTCTTCCTGCTTTGACATCCAGATGCCGTCGGTGGTACCGCAGTCTTCTTCGAGGATGATTACGTCATGGGCAACATCGACCAGGCGCCGGGTGAGATAGCCGCTCTCCGAGGTTCTCAAGGCGGTGTCGGCCAGTCCCTTGCGAGCACCGTGGGTGGAGATGAAGTACTCGAGCACGCTGAGACCTTCACTGAAGCTCGACTTGATGGGGAAGTCGATAATCCTGCCGGATGGGTTGGTCATCAGTCCTCTCATGCCGGCCATCTGTCTTATCTGAGTGATATTACCCTTGGCCCCGGATGTCGCCATCATATAGATGCTACCCTGGGGGTCAAGGCTCTGTGAGGTGGCTTCGGCTACCCTATCGGTGGCCTCCATCCACACATTGACAATGCCGTTGTACCTTTCGTCTTCAGTAATCAGTCCCCGGTTGTACTGGCTTTCAGTAACGGCGGCTTTTTCTTCCGCTTCCTTCAGTATTTGCTCTTTGAGGGTGGGGACTTCGAGGTCACTCATGGCGATGGTTGCCCCGGACTTGGTGGCATAGCGGAAGCCGAGTTCCTTGAGGTTGTCCATGACGGCTGCCATATCCTCATCGCTCATGAACTTGGCGCAATCCGTCACTATCTTTTTTAGGATTGACTTGTCAACTGGCTGGTTATAGAACCCCAACTCTTTCGGCAGGGCGTCGTTAAAGATGATACGCCCGACCGTAGTCCTGGTTCTCTCTCCGCCGTTCTCCCGGTCACGGACCTCAATCTCAGCCCGGAGGTCAATCACACCAAGTTCATACATGAGCTTGGCCTCTTCAAAGCTGCCTACCAGGGTGCCCTTCCCTTTGGCTTCGGGTCTAATCGTTGTCATGTAGTAACAGCCCAGCACCATATCCAGGGTCGGCGTCACCACCGGCTCACCGGATGATGGCAGCAGCATGTTGTGGATGCTCAGCATCATTTCTCTGGCACCCTTGACCGCCGCCTTGGAAAGGGGGATGTGGACTGCCATCTGGTCACCATCGAAGTCGGCATTAAAGGCGGAACAGACCAGCGGGTGTATCTGGATGGCACTACCATCAATAAGCACTGGCTCGAAGGCCTGGATGCTGAGACGGTGCAGGGTAGGGGCACGATTGAGTAGCACCGGCCATCCCCTGACAACGTCCTCCAATATGTCATACACCTCTGGCTTGGCCTTCTCCACTAACCGGCGGGCACTCTTGATGTTGTGGGCCAGACCCTGCTCAATAAGTCGGCGCATTACGAAAGGTTTGAACAGCTCCAGGGCCATGCGCCGGGGCAGGCCGCACTGGTGGAGCTTGAGTTCGGGCCCGATGACGATTACCGAGCGGCCGCTGTAGTCGACCCGTTTGCCAAGCAGGTTCTGGCGAAAGCGCCCCTGCTTTCCCCGCAGCATATCAGAGAGGGACTTCAGTTTGTGATTGCCACTGATAGAGACCGGTTGTCCCCGCTTGCCATTGTCGATAAGAGAATCTACCGCCTCTTGGAGCATCCGTTTCTCATTGCGGACAATGATTTCCGGTGCCCCGATATCAATCAGGTGGTGCAGTCGGTTGTTGCGATTAATAACTCGTCGGTAGAGGTCGTTTATATCGCTGATAGCGAACCTGCCTCCGTCGAGCTGAACGGTTGGCCGAAGGTCAGGGGGTAGGACAGGTAATACGGTCAGAATCATCCACTCTGGCTTGTTACCACTGCGGCGAAATGCCTCCACTACCTGCAGCCGCTTGCTTGCCTTCTTGCGGCGCTGGCCGGAAGTAGAATGGGTCTCCTCCAGCAGTTCGATGCGTAGCTTATGAAGGTCTATGCCCTTGAGTATCTTAAGGATTGCCTCGGCGCCCATACCGGCGGTAAAGATGTCGCCCCATTTCTGATTTCGCTCACGGTATTCGTTCTCGCTCAGTAGCTTTTGCACCTGAAGCTCTTTCAGTTGTTCCACGTCGGCAAGGAGTCTTTCCCGCAGCGGTAAATTTTCCTCTTCCAGGTCTCGCCGGAGCTGGTTTACTTCCTCTACCGAGGCATCCGGCATGTTCTGGACTTTTTCCTCGAGTGCCGCCTGGCGTTCTTCCATATCCTGTGAGATTTGCTCTTTGAGTTCTTCTATTGCCAGGTCCCTTGCCTCTGTGTTGACGGAAGTAATGATGTAGTGCGAGAAGTACAGCACCCGCTCCAGATTTCTGGGTGAGAGGTCAAGTAACAGGCCCAATCGACTCGGTATTCCCTTGGCAAACCAGATATGGCTCACGGGGCATGCCAGCTGTATATGCCCCATTCGCTCTCGTCGTACTTTGGCGCGGGCTACTTCGACGCCGCACTTATCACAAATAATGCCCTTGTAGCGGATTTTCTTGTACTTGCCACAGAAGCACTCGTAGTCCTTGGTTGGGCCGAAGATTTTCTCGCAGAACAGTCCGTCCCTTTCCGGTTTCAGGGTACGGTAGTTAATTGTTTCCGGCTTGGTAACCTCTCCGTAAGACCAGCTCTTGATTTGTTCCGGTGAAGCCAGCGAAATGCGGATAGCATCAAAATCATTGACTTCAAGCATTTTCTTCCTCTACCTCTCCAGTCGATTCATTCTCCGTTTCGGGTTCCGTTTCTA
>CAZTBG010000044.1:8768-16681 GCA_964611805.1 uncultured Dehalococcoidales bacterium
ACCGTCTCCTCCGTTTCAGGCTCCGTTCCTAGTGTGGGTTCTTCGGTTGTTTCAGCGGTGGTAACCTCCTCCTCACCTTCGGTACCGGCTTCTAACTGAGGCGTTTCGGCGGTTCCTCTGATAAAGGAAGCTCTATCTTCTTCATTTATTACCTCAATGGCCAGCCCCAGGCTTTGCAGTTCTTTGACGAGGACCTTGAACGATTCCGGCACGCTGGGTTGGAGAATGTCCTCGTTCTTTACTATCGCCTCGTACGCCTTGGTTCGGCCACTGACGTCGTCCGACTTAATAGTGAGCATTTCCTGGAGGTTGTGCGCAGCTCCGTAGGCCTCCAGAGTCCATACCTCCATCTCACCAAAACGCTGGCCGCCGAACTGGGCCTTGCCTCCGAGGGGCTGCTGGCTAATCAGCGAATAAGGCCCCGTCGAACGGGCGTGAACCTTGTCTTCGACCAGGTGATTCAGCTTCATCATGTAGATATTCCCTACTGTTATCGGTCGGTCGAACGGCTCACCGGTTCGGCCATCATACAGGATGACCTTGCCTATAATCGGTGAGACGAGGTCTTTTCCACTTTGGAGGCGCTCAACTGTATCAGCCAGCTCCTCCTGAGTAAGGTTGGTGCTGGTGATTCCCTGCTCTTCAAGCCAGAGGCGCAGGCAGACATTCTTGGCTTCTCCCCGGGTGTTATCATCAAAGACGGCATCACCGTTATAGCCATGACTATCAACCCATGCCTTGGCTTTTGCCATGTTCATGGGCATGTGTCCGTTGTCCGGGTCAATCGCCGCCGCTCTCTGGGCTATCCACGCTCTGGCCAGGGCGTCCTCGATAGCAATATCATCGGCACCATCAAAAACGGGGGTCAGTACCTTGAAGCCCAGTTTCTCGGCAATCCAGCCCAGGTGTGTTTCCAGGACCTGACCGATGTTCATCCGTGAGGGCACCCCAATAGGGTTAAGGACAATATCCACCGGCGTACCATCGGGAAGGAAGGGCATATCCTCGACCGGGGCAATGATGGAAACGACCCCCTTGTTGCCGTGCCTTCCTGCCAGCTTGTCCCCAACACAGACGGGCCGCTTCTGCGCCACCCAGACCTGTACCCACTGATTGACTCCGGCGGGCAGGTCATCACCGGCAAAGACTTTCACATTGACCACTTTACCCCACTCGCCGTGAGGTACCCGCAGAGAGGTGTCTTTTACCTCGCGGGCTTTCTCACCGAATATGGCGCGCAAGAGCTTCTCCTCGGCGGAAAGCTCTGTTTCTCCCTTGGGCGTAATCTTGCCCACCAGAATATCATCCGGGCCAACCCTGGCCCCGATTCTAATGATGCCATCTTCGTCAAGTTCCCGCAGGCTTTCCTCACCCACATTAGGGATGTCACGGGTGATTTCCTCTGGGCCAAGTTTAGTATCGCGGGCTTCTACCTCATACTTTTCAATGTGGATTGAGGTGAAGGAGTCCTTCTCTACCAGGCGGTTGCTGATGACGATGGCGTCCTCGTAGTTGTAGCCCTCCCAACTCATGAAGGCGCACAGGAGGTTCTGTCCGAGGGCCAATTCCCCCTGTTCCGTCGACGAACTGTCAACCAGAACAGTGCCACGCTTAATCAGGTCTCCCTTACGCACTATCGGCCGCTGATTGATACAGGTCCCCTGGTTGGTGCGAACGAACTTGAGCAGCGGGTACACGTCCTGACCGCCATTATCCCGGGCAATGATAATCTCTGAGCTGGTTACCGATGTTGCTACCCCGTCGTTCAGGGCCGGGAGTACCTGCCCGCTGTGCTTGGCCGCCTCGGCCTCCATACCGGTTGCTACCAGTGGTGCCGAGGGACGGAGCAGGGGCACCGCCTGCCGCTGCATGTTGGACCCCATCAGGGCGCGGTTGGCATCGTCGTGCTCCAGGAAGGGTATCAGTGCTGCCGAGACGCTGAATATTTGCTTGGGCGAGACGTCCATGAAATCTATCTTTTCCCGCACTTCGCGCAGGTAATTGCCAGCCAATCTGGCCTCAACCCGTTCATCGGTAAACTGGTTGTTTTCGTCTAACTGGGCATTGGCCTGGGCGACTGTGAACTTGTCCTCCTGGTCGGCTGACATGTATACAATTTCATCAGAAACGAAGGGCACTACTTTTATCATCCGCGGTGACAGTTTCTGCAGCGCCGCTATCTGCCGGTTACCGATGGTGGTACCGGCTCTCACCACCGTCTTGCTATTTTCGACCACAGTCTCGCGGACGGTCTTACCCGGCAGCTGCTCATCAGTGTTACTCATCTCGTTGATGACCCTGCGATAGGGTGTTTCAATAAAGCCGTACCGGTTGATGCGGGAATATGTGGCCAGTGAGCCGATGAGGCCGACGTTTGGGCCTTCCGGTGTCTCGATGGGGCAGATTCGTCCGTAATGCGAATAGTGGACATCACGGGCCTCGAAGCCAGCACGCTCGCGAGACAGGCCACCCGGTCCCATGGCGGACAGCCGTCGTTTGTGAGTCAATTCGTCTAGCGGGTTGGTCTGTTGCATGAACTGGGACAATTGCGAGCTGCTGAAGAACTCCCTGATGGCGGCTACCACCGGACGGGTGTTTACCAGGGCACCGGGAACAGCTGCTTCGGTGGGAATAGTGCTCATTCGCTCCTTGGCTACCCGCTCCAGGCGCATCAGGCCGATGCGGAACTGGTTTTGTATCAGTTCGCCAACAGTGCGCGTCCGCCGGTTCCCTAGGTGGTCGATGTCATCACCCCTGTCATCGCCATTGTTGACCATGATGATGTGCCTGATTATCTCGACGATATCTTCTTTGGTCAAAGCCCGCTGAGACTCCGGAATTTCAAGTCCCAGCCGTTTGTTCATCTTGTAGCGCCCAACTATGCCGAGGTCATAGTGCTGGGAATCGAACAGCTGGCCATATAGCAGCTTCCGCGCATTATCTATGTTGGGCGGGTCCCCGGGGCGTAATTTCCGGTAGATATCAATCAGGGCTTCGTTCTCATCCCGAATCCCCGGCTCACGTGACATGGTGTTGCGGACGAACTGGCGGTCCGGGGAATCATCCTCATTGGCAAACATGGTCAGCAGTTCCTCATCATCGCTGTAGCCGATGGCACGCAGTAACGTCGTTACCGGAATCTTCCGTTTGCCGTTTATCTTGGCTGATATTACCCCGGCACTGGTGGTGTCAAACTCAAGCCAGGCTCCACGGTTAGATATTAGCTTGGCGTGGCACAGTGGCAGGCCGCTGGAGGCATCCTCCTCAACCGTAAAGTAGACGCCGGGCGAACGGAGTAACTGGCTGACCACCACCCGTTCTGCACCGCTGGTGATAAAGGTACCCCGGACGGTCATTATCGGGATGTCACCGAGAAAGAGGTCCTGTTCCTTGATTTCTCCCGTCTGCTTGATAAGTAGCCTTGCTTTTACGTAGAGTGGAGCGGAGTACGTCAGGTCCCGCTGAAGGCACTCCTGCTCCGAATGACGGGGTTCTCGAAACTCATAACTGACAAAGGTGAGCTCCAACCGGTTGCCAGTGAAGTCCTTGATGGGTGATATTTCCTCCAGTACCTGTCGCAGTCCCTCCTCCTGAAACCAGCGGAAAGATTCCAGTTGCACCTCTATCAGATTGGGCACTCCAAGTATCTGGGGTAGTTTGGCGTAGGACTTCCGGGCAACAGGATATAGGGTACTCTCAGTATCCACCGACGACATAGGCACGACCTCTCCTCCTGCGTTTGATGCAGGCACAATAATAATAATGGTGCTTTACCGTGGGTACGTCCCAAAGCAAAGAATAGGGTGGGTAGGGGTTAAAATAACAAAGGTAAGAACCTTGTGAGGCATATTAACTCAGTGTAATCTTATCACCCCGCAACCTATTTGTCAAGGCCTGCTATCATAATTTACCACATTTCCCACAGAAAAACCGCTTTACCTGATTATTACAATTATTACACTGACACCCCGGCCAGCCCCTTACCCAGTTCCAGTAGCCTTTCCACACGGGCCATGCTGTCGCTTTCGGCGTATACCCGGAGCACCGGCTCCGTACCGGAGAACCGGATAAGCAGCCATGTTTTGTCAGCCAGAATGAAACGGAAGCCATCGGTGGTGTCTCTCTTCACCACCCTGACACCATCGATAGTCTCCGGAGAGTTCTCTCTCAGGTGATTGAGTATTCTTTCTCGCTCGTTCTCAGAGAAATGGATGTCCGTCCGGTGATAATAGTGTGGGCCGACCTTGCTGTAGAGGTACTGCAGAAGTTGTGCTGGTGTCTTGCCGGTCTTGACCATGAAGTCGACGAAATAGAGGGCGGCGACCATGGAGTCACGTTCCGGTACGTGTCCCTTGAAGCCATAGCCACCGCTTTCCTCACCGCCGATGATAGCAGCTTTGGACACCATTACCGGGGCAACGTACTGGAAGCCTACGGCAGTCTCATATATAGGCACACTATAGATTTCACCAAGGCGGTCGACCATAGTGGTAGAGGTGACTGTCTTCACTATCGGCCCACGTTCCCCACGGACTTCGAGCAGGTAGAGGCAGAGCAGGGCAAATACCTGGAGCTGAGTGAGGAACTCTCCATTTTCATCAATGATGCCGATGCGGTCGGCGTCACCGTCCTGGGCAATGCCGATATCAGCGTGCTGTTCCCTGATGGCTGCCGAGAGCTTGCTCAGGTTAACGGCGATGGGTTCGGGATTTATCCCGGGGAAGGCGGGATTACGCTCATTATTGATTTCCGTCACCTCAATAGTGCCACCACCGAGCAGTGCCTTGAGGTAGCCAGCGCCAACCCCGTACATCGTATCGACAATCACCTTCAGTCTGGCGTGGCGCAACTCGTCCAGGGAGACGAACTTGGCTGCCCGTTCCAGGTAGATGGGGGTCAGGTCAAGGTACTCCATCAGTTTCTTCTCCCGGGCGAGGTCGAGCGGGATTCGGTTCGTCTTACCGGCATTGAAGGCGCGGTCGATGAGTGTCTCCACCGCAGTGATGACCTCGGACGGGGCACTACTGCCGCTGGCTGTCCTGAGCTTCAGACCATTCCACCGGGCTGGATTATGGCTGGCGGTTATGATGATAGCCCCGGCAGTCTCCTTGAAAGTGACACCGTAGCTGATTACGGGTGTTGGTACTGAGTGTGGGGTAAGAAATACCTTGATGCCGTTACCAGCAATGACCTCGGCGGCAGCCGCAGCGAAGTCTTCGGAGGCGAAGCGGTTATCGTAGCCGATAATCAGCCCCCGGCTGTCCAGTCCCTCCTTCTTCAGGTATTCGGCAACTCCCTGCGCACAGAAGCGCACATTATCGAAGGTAAAGTCCTCGGCGATGACTGCGCGCCAGCCGTCGGTACCAAATTTTATCGGATTTGTCCTTTTTTCCACCCTCTTTGGCTCCCTTGTTTCGATTTTAGTTGGTAATAGCCGTTTCCTTCTGGAGGAGGTCACAGAAGTAGAATGAGTCCCTGAGTACCACTTCCCCCGGGACGCAGGCAACCCTCTCTTTGAATATCGGCCCGTCGAGCACGAATGAGTGGAACTCACCGTTTTCTCCGCAGCGGTCAACCCCAGGCGGAAGCTCGGAGAGGAAGCTCTCGTCAATTGTCCTGCCGATAAACCTTTTGTCCAGGACCCTGGAATCGAGGCAGGTTACGATGGCCTCAAAGCCCAGGGTAACAAATAACCGGGCGAGTGTCGCCGTATCTCTCCCCCAGAGGGGAAAGACTGCCTTCATCTCAGCTTGTGCCAGGTTATCCTCACGGTATTTCCGCACATCTTCCAGAAAGATGTCGCCGAAGACCACCGATGAAACACCGTCCTGCCTGAACCTGGTGAGGGTCTTCTCCATCCTTGCTCCGTATTCCTCAGTTGAGCAATCTTTGGGGATATATACAATCTCCAGGGGCAGGCCGAGGCATTCTGCCTGTTCCTCCAGCAGCACCTTGGGGACACCGTGCATGCTGACCCGTTCGTAGTCCTCAGTTATGGTGGTCAGCAGGCTCACTACCTCATAAGTCCGGCCCTGTAGAATCTCGTGGAGAGCCAGGGCACTGTCTTTACCGCCGCTCCAGCAGAAAAGGACCTTTTCCATCTAGGTCTATTATACACCAAATGATTGTATTCTTCCCCTTTGTATAAGGGCTAATTTACATAGTTTTTTGTTTAAAGTGTCCTGTTTTTACTCTCAACGTCCGGTGAGAGTGCAGCACAGACACATGGCAGTGCTATATATTGGGGGGAATCGCCACCCGATGAGAACGTATCAGAATTCAAATACGCCTGGTCCTCGGGTGGGCATGGGCTGAATGGATAATCGCTTCGGCACGGTTTTTCAGGTGGAGCTTGTCCACTTTTCCCTGTAACTCAGCCACTAGTCTGGTAATCATCTGGAGAGACCCGCTTCCCCGGCAGCGGTCCGCCTTATTGCATCTACTACTTCGGTAACGTTAGCTCTCTTCAAGAGATAGCCTTGAGCACCAAACCTGAGGGCTTGAAACAGGTCTTCCTCCCGTGAGAAACAGTGAGAAAAATGCAGGAAAAAGCCTCCCTGAGTGGAGGCTTCTTATCTGTATGCTAGAAAGTTGTTGTCTGGGAGGGGAAACTACTCTTAGCTAATGCTGCGATTTACTTTGTATGTTCACTAATGATGAGTTGAGCTGCCCTTCTCCTTATTGCCGCCATTCTCGTTCAACTCAGCCAGGAAATTAGCAATGTCTTCTCGCCTGAATCTTCTGTCACCACGGCGATTGATACGATAAGCAGTTATTAATCCCTGGTCCGCCCACCGCCGTACTGTATTGCTATGAACGTGGAGAAGGTGCGCTACTTCCGGCACCTTCAGCATCGGTTCTATGCTTTTGTTACTTACCACTTCCTTCCACATCTATCCCTTAATTAGCTTATCTTCATGGTAATTTACATTAATTGACTACACAATCACCCAAACAGGCTATTTTAGTCAGCAAATGGTCATAGGAGGAAAGTACTAAATTGGTAAGAAAAGTTAATTTATGTGTATTGACAAAAGAATGAGATGTGATACATAATAACTCACGCGTGTAATATTCTAATTTTTACATGTAGGTTATGGTGTATATTCTTCGTGTTCTCTGGTAAGTAGGTAGCCCCGTATTTCCAGCATGTCTTCTTATGGCAAATAGAGGGTGGTTATTGCTGTAAAGAAATGACCGGGCCTCTAATCAGAGTCTCGGCTTACAGACGATAAGGTTGAAGTGGTGAGAGTCCTTGTAATTGAGGAGAACCAACAGGTCGTCAGAGATATTTCTTCATCTCTGCAAGTAAGGTACCCGGAGTGTATCATTATCTCGGTTAGTGAGGGGGCGAGGGGAGTGGAGATGGTGGAAACCGATTCTCCTGATTTGGTTATGGTAGATTCCTCCTTACCTGATATCGGTATTCTGGACTTAATCAGCAGGATTCGTGAGTTCTCGGATGTTCTTTTGGTCATCCTCTCTGAAGCAGAGACCGATATGGACAGGGCTAGGGGTCTGGAGGCCGGAGCCGATGAGTATATCACCAAGCCGTTCAGCCCTATCGAGTTGCTGGCCAAGATAAAGGCTTTGTTCCGCCGCGTCCATGGCGATGGCTTTATACCAGAGCACGCCGTGTTCTCAGGTGGAGATATAACCATCAATTTCACCACGCATGAAGTTTTACTTTCCGACAAGCAAGTGAGACTGACCCCCATCGAGTTTCGACTGCTCTCAGAGTTAGCCAGAAACGAGGGCAGAGTGCTTACCCATCGTAACTTGCTCGAGAAGGTCTGGGGCATGGAATATGCCGATGATTGCAGTTTTACTAAGAAGTATGTTTGTCGGCTTCGTAAAAAGCTGTGTGGTGACTCTAATAGTCAACAAATCATCCGTACTGAACGTGGAGTGGG
>CAZTBG010000045.1:0-16597 GCA_964611805.1 uncultured Dehalococcoidales bacterium
TCAGCGAAGGCAAGCGGGCAGGGCGTAGCGACGAAGTAATCTCGTCAGGGGTAGAAATGAGATTGCCGCGGGGGCTAAAGCCCCCTCGCAATAATACACTACTGTTCTCTACCTGGTAACAACCAAAACCAAACAGAACCCAATCAAAAGGCCGAATGCGGCTTTGGCTCCTGCGGAGTATTTTTGAAACTCTAGATTTAGCCCCACCAGGTAGGGCTATGATTACAATAGATGAGATTCTTGAATTGACTACAGATAAGCAGGTGACTCACTGGCGCGCCCTGCTGTTAGCTATTAACCCGACGCCGTCTCCGTCTGGCATTATTCTTCGCCTTTATCCGGGCGGCATCTCTCCTGGATATGAAGTAGCGATGCGTTTTCGCTTCACGCAATATACCTTCTATCTGCACCATCTTCTGAAAACGCCGCAACAATGACTCCTGGGACTCACCCTCACGTATCCAAACCTCTAATGTCATAACACTCCATCATATTATTGAGACATACACAGGCCAGATATCTCCAGCCTGTGTATGTACAAGGTCACAAACCATTCTATCTGGCTGATCTTATTTTACGATAGCAATCGCTACAGTACACTGGCCTATCGCCACGGGGTTCAAAAGGTACTTCAGTTTCTTTGCCACACTCGGCGCAGACCACAGGAAACATCTGGCGTGGGCTGCCAAAGCTGCTGTTTCCGTACCGCCCCGTCCTCCTCGCCTGACGACACTCCGGACAGCGCTTGGGCTCATTAGTATAGCCTCTGGACTGGAAAAACTCTTGCTCGTCAGCGCTGAAGGTGAAGGTTGACCCGCAATCGGAACACGTGAGTGTCTTGTCCTGAAAACTCACTGGATGACCTCCTCTCTCTTAGATTTTAGTTAGAGTCCGGGTCATCCAATGCTTATGTAACTAAGGGAAATAAGAAGCTTGTAATAACCTAAACCGACACTAATCACCTTGTATTATACATTAAAACAGCCTTGCCTACAAGAAGCCCGGATTATGTTTTAAACACAAGGCTGAAACATAAGAGGTTTGAAGCCCTTCCACGGAGCGGTCATGCTCAGCAATGACTTAGGATACGCTGTGCTATAATTGTGGGCGAGACGCTGCCCATTTCGGTGATGTCAACTGTCAACCACCAGCCAGCGGTAGCGAGTTATGTGTTTCACCCAGGCACTCGCAGAGTCACTGTGGTGCCCTTTCCAGGCTCTGACTGAACAATCAAGGTGCCACCGACAAGACGTGCTCTCTCTCTCATGCCCACGATACCCAGCTTACCAGAGTGAATCAGGTCTCCGACTCTTCGTGGCATATCGAATCCTTGACCATTGTCATTTACAATGAGTGTCAACGCCGCCTCGTCAATATCAATGCTCATCTCGACAGTGGAAGCATTAGAATGCCTCCTAACATTACCGAGTGCCTCCTGGGCAACACGGAAAATAATTAACTCTTTTTCTGGTGCCAGACGGCGTCGATTCCCGCTAATGCTAATACTCGTTTTAATATCGTGCTGTTTCTCTAAATTATCGAGAAGCCACTCAAGTGCTGGAACCAGACCTAAATCATCCAGGATAGAGGGCCTGAGGTTCTGGCTAAAACGCCGGACTCCCTCCAGCACAGAGTTAGCTGTTTCGCGCAATGTCTTCAAGCGCTCTGCCGCGGTCTGTGGCAGTATGTTTTCATCCGTGATAAGTGAGGCGATATCACGGGATAGACCGGCCAGTAGCTGTGCTGTATCATCGTGAAGCTCCCGGGAGATGCGCAGACGTTCGTCCTCCTGCGCTCTGGTTATTTGGGTGATGTAGTACTCCATATTACTCCGCAGTCGTCTCTCTTCGGTAACGTCTGTCGCGATAGCCTGCAAAGCAATTGTCTGATTCCCGCTGGGTAGAGGGCTCACAGCGAGCCTGATAAATGCCTCTGCTCCATCCTTTCTTACCAGGCGAAGCTCGTCAGTCCCGCTGAAGGTTCTCCCCCCAAGTACTTCCGAGAAGATTCTCCTCACAGTTTCTCTGCCTTCTCCCGGGAAGAGTTCATAGATGGTTGTGGCCATCAGGCTGGCTTGGTCATACCCGGTGAGCAGTTCACAGGCATTGTTGGCCGAGGTAATCTTGCCGTCGGTAGAACAGACAAAAATGGCTTCACCAGCGTTCTCAAATAGTCCCCGGTAGCGCTCTTCAGAAATCTGCAATTGGTGCTGCTGGTCTTGGACTGTTTTTAGTGATTCCATGAGTTCCGACTGCGTCCTCTCCAGCCGTCGCAGGGACTGCTGCTGACGGTCAATTAACCAGCTAACGAAAAGACCCATGACAAAGAAAGCGGCTGTTTCCGCCAGTGCCTCGGGTTTTTGTGACGATATGAGCAAGGCTCGAGGAAGAAGTCCAAGGCTCACCACAGTGGTGACGATAGCTCCACCTCGAAACCGAAAGACAAAAGCTGCGTATGCAACTGGTATGATAGATAGGATTCGGTGTATTGAGTAGCGGGCTAGATGTATTGGTGCTTGCGCTACGATGTCCTTTAGTACTGGAATTTGGTCTGCGTAATATACGATAGCCCCAAAAACCATGATAGCGAGTATAATCCACAGGTGAGGGACTTTTAATGTCTCTTTGAGCGTGTGTTTCACTGGTGGTCTTCCCTGCGGCATCTCCTAGGCAATGTCATCCAGAGTAAGCCAACCCCTTCCGAAGGCCTGTATTGTCGCCTCGGTTCTGGAGCCTACATTCATCTTATGAAAGATTTTTGCCATGTGGGACTGAACTGTCCGCCGACTGAGATAGAGTCTGTCGGCAATATCCTGATTATTCATCCCTTTTGCCGCCAGTTTTAATACCTCCATTTCACGCTCGCTAAGGTCATTCGGTTGAGATACCGGACCCGGCTTCGGTGCCGAAGCGGCAACACGATTGAAGACCTTTGCAGCAATAGTCGGGTGGAGCACAGCTTCACCATCATGAACCGCCCGAATAGCATTAACAAGCTCCTTCCCGCTGACGTTCTTTAGCAAATAGCCGGCAGCTCCGGCCTCCAACAGGGCGAATACATACGGGTCATCGTCATAAGCGGTGAGGATTAGAGCTGCTGTTGTGGGACATTGCGCTTTAATCTGTCTTGTTACTTCGATACCGTTGACTTTAGGCATGGCAATATCAATTAACGCAACGTGGGGGTGGAGCTGGGTCACCAGCCTGATAGCCTCTTCACCGTCGCCGGCTTCTCCGATGACTTCCAGGTCTTTTTCCTGTTCTATGAGGTTGCGGGTCCCTTCACGAAAGAGCACGTGGTCATCAGCAATAACGACCTTTATCTTGTCCATATAACAACCACTATTCTGGTTACCATGTAATAACCTAAGTGCATTTTACACCGACACGAACAACAGTTCAAAGATATCAACATGGGAACACCTAAATAATACTGCCGATGGCTTTCAACATGCACAGATTGCTTAGTCATAGAATGAGCTAGGTGTGCTCGGCGGAATGGGCATTGTGGCGGATGAACCGCTTTGTTCCTGGTGCTAATCTGGAAAATAATAGGGCATTGGCAGAATATCCATAACTTAGGATAGCGGGGGTTATAACTTTGCTGTAAGGGGGGACTGTATGATTTCATGTCCGCAGAGAATCGAGCGTAAATATGTGCGTACCTACATTCTTAGAAGATGAGTATTTATTATACCGGCCCTCTTATTTTAGTGACTATCGTAGTCTTTTTCACCGCCTGCTTTGTTCCGGGCCTGGTTATGGGGGTGATGGTGGCTGAAAGGGTCGGCGGGTCAAGTAACACTCTGAAATGAAGGGGGAAACTATCCAAACGTCTAGCCAGACACAAGCAGGCAGAGGAGCAACAGCAAGCCATGCATAAGCTGTGGCCTGCAGTAATGGAGGTGTGTGAGATGTGAGATTTTCAAAATGGATCGAGAAAAGCCATTGCTCACCCAAGCGAAAGGAGATGAGAGAAATTGAAAAGAAAACTATTATGGATATTCCTTAGTTGTATCATGACCCTGACCCTGGTGGCATGGTCATGCGGCGGAACAGAGCCTGGTGAGCAGGAAGAAGAAGAGGAGGAGGAGGAGGAAGAAGAGGAAGAGGAGGAAGAAGAGGTGCCACAGTACGGAGGCACAGGCCAGAGCGCCATAGCCGGAGACATTTCATATTTTGACGAGGTCGTGGGGGGCAACTACGGAGGTCAGGTCTATGCTTCCACCACAAGATTAACACATAATGAGCTATTGCAGGGCGACTGGACAAAGGGACCAGCCGGCACAAACGAGACTGAGTGGATAAATGGCGGCGATAACCGCATGGACATGAAGGCAGGCTGTCTGGCCGATACCTGGACGATACCTGAGCTCGGGACAATCGTCTTCCACATCCGCGAGGGGGTCCACTGGCAGAACAAGCCGCCGGTTAACGGCCGGCTGCTGACACCTGAAGACATTAAATTTTCCATAGAGCGGGCAATGACTGGCGGGTATTTCGCGTATTTCTACGCCCAAATGTGCAGGACTCTGGAGATAACAGTCGATAGTGATGCGCGGACAGTAACCTGCACCGTTCCCATAGACCAGTGGGTCAACCTGGTAACCCTGATACCAGACTATACCTCAATAATATCGCCCGAGGTGATTGAGTTATACGGAGGCGAGACAGACTGGCATAACGCCGTTGGCACCGGGCCGTTCATATTGGCCGATTTCGTATCCAACAGCCAGGTAACCTTCGTCAAGAACCCGGACTACTGGGAAACTGACCCCATCGGCCCGGGGAAGGGGAACCAGTTGCCCTACCTCGACAGATACAAGTGGGTGATCATGGTAGACCCCTCTGTCAGGGAAGCAGCCTTTCGCGCCGGGCAGATTGACGTGCTGGCTGCAATCAACTACAACGATGCCCAACCCATCGTCACTGACCCCAAGATGAGTGATATAGAATATGTGACTTACCTCCCCGATGGTTGTACCGCCATGTTCTTCAGGACAGACATGCCGGAGTCACCCTTCAGCAAAAAAGAGGTCAGGCAGGCGATGATGCTGGCCATAGACCAGCCGCTGATAAGGGATTTGTACTGGCAGGGCTCGGGCGAGATATTGACCTGGCCGATGACACCCACCAAGGCCTACCTGGATGCCTATATGCCCCTGGAAGAGCTGCCAGAGAATGTCCAGGCACTCTATGGATATGACCTGGAAGCAGCCCAGACGCTGATGGAGCAGGCCGGCTACGGAGAGGGCTTCGATTGCAGTGTCATCTGCTGGAATACGCCCACGATGATAGACATCCTCTCTATGTATCAAGAGATGCTGGCGGACATCAACATCGACATGCAACTCGATATTCATGATTACACTGACTACAACAATCGTACCCGCGCCAGGAACCACACCGCATATGAGATTATGTACTGCACCGATGCGGGTAACGGCACCTACATGAAGATGATAGACTTCAGGGGTCCTAGCTCTTACAATCCCAGCTACATCGATGAGGACTACGATGTACCTGAGATTGAAGAGGCCTATGCGGATGTTGTACAGTACGCCGGTACTGACGAAGCGGCCATGATGGCAAGGTACAGAGAGTTGATGCCGTGGCTCCTTGAGCAGGCCTACTGCATCCCCTCGGTGGTCCCCGAATACTATACGCTGTGGTGGCCGTGGGTAAAGAACTACTATGGCACCTATGCTGTCGGCTACTACAACTATGGCAACAGCGTCAAGTATCGCTGGATGGACCAGGACCTGAAAAACGAGATGCTCAGATAATATTCCAGTTTCCAGAAACCAGTGAATTCTAAAGTGGGAGAGGCTGGAGGTAGCTTAATACATCTACTTCCAGCCTCTCCCTTCATCAAATAAGTAACGTGGTCAAAATGCGTTTAGCAGTGCTATAGGCCTCGCCGGATATCCCGATATTTAAGACTTGAATAGAATTTCTGGTAGCTTTCAGTGTGCACAGATTGCTTAGCCATAGAATAAGCCAAGTGCGCCCGCGAGAATGAGTCTGGCGGCGGATGAAGCACCTTTTGCCTGGTGTTAATCTGGTGAAAATTGAGATGTCAGCAAAATATCTATAGCCCGGGAGAAGCGAGTTATAGATTGTTGACATGAGCGGAGGACAGGCCACAGTGCCACCAACAAATAGAAAGGTAATTATAGAAATACTATCCAGAGCCGCCAGCGACCAAAAATTCCTTGCGCGGCTGGTAGAGAATCCTTACAAGGTATTGCAGGAGTATGATTTGAGCCCAGAAGAAATGGCAGCCCTGGCAAGGGGTGACATCACGAAGATAGAGTCATGGGTTGGCAAGCTGGATAACCGGTTACAAACGTGGATTTCCGTGAAAGGTGCGCAGGACAAATGGTGGTAAGCACAACGGCCTACTGGAGAAAGCAAAAAGGGAAACATCTGCGCAAATGTCTCGGCCATCAAGAAGGGTCACCTAACTGGCTTCTTGCCAGGCGAAGTATTGTGGGCAGAAAGGGAGACAGAGCTTCCGAGATTAAATAATAGGGACCTTCTGACAATCTCTGGGGCGAGAAGCAGTACTTCTTCTATGTGTCTATGGGCTGTCGCTCTGTTGCCCTTTGAACCGTTCTTTACTTCGTCCGATTAACTCAGAGTACCACTACACCCAGATACAGTCGCTGTCCACTTTCATGCCAGGAAGGAGTGGACAAATCTGGCATAATAGTGTTTCCCAAGACACGCTCAATCACACCAGGTAGCTCCCCGGGTATCTTTCTACCCCGCCACTTTAACTGATATCAGCCTACCCCGGATAAGAACTCCTCCCCAAAGCACGATTCAAGGTAAGAACCGCCGTGATTGTGGTAAACTGTCGTGTATAATTGACTCGCTCCGAAGTTTAGTTTACAATCTGCCTGCCTAAACCAACTGAACGAACTTAGAGTTCATCTATCTGCGCTAATTCTATGATTATTTAAAACGATACGGGAGGAGAGACTTTTCATGAATGGAGAGTTAACAAGGGCGATTGCTGATTTAGAGGAAAACGAGGCTCTAAGGCTGACCAGAGAAAAGCTAGATGGTGGTGAGGAACCTCAACTGGTTCTTGAAGAGAGCCGAAAGGGAATGGAGATAGTAGGTAAGCGCTTCAGTGATGGTACCTATTTTCTTCCAGAGCTTATTTTCTCAGCCGAAATCTTAAAAGAGATAACCGAAATCGTGAAACCAAAGCTGACTAAAGAAATACAGTCTGAACGCCTGGGCAAGTGCATTATCGGCACAGTGGCTGGTGACATACACGATATTGGTAAAGACATCGTGGTATTTATGCTGGACGTTAACGGTTTTGAGGTGCATGACCTCGGCGTGGATGTACCACCCCAGAAATTCGTTGATAAGATAACAGAGACCAACGCCCCTATTGTTGGGCTGAGCGGGTTCTTAACACTCGCTTTTGACTCAATGAAGGAAACAGTGGATGCAATAAAAGCGGCCGGACTGCGAGATAAGGTAAAGATAATGATTGGTGGCGGTCAGATTAATGAGGAGATACGGAAGTATGCCGGCGCTGATGCCTACGGGCAGGATGCCATGACAGCGGTGTCGCTGGCTAAGACATGGCTATAAGAATTCTACAAATTGGGGTGAATGCCCGAGCAACTGTGTTGGGGAAGAGAAAGACGTGACCATAGTCCGCGATATCCACCTGAGTCTGGAGAAAAAGCAGATATTACGCAGGGAGGGAATCAGGCAGCAATCTTCGGTCAGGCCTGAGATAATAACCCTGATAGATGAGCTACTGGTCAGCATTGGCGATGAGCACCTCCTTGAATCAGTTTGCGCCTATGAAATCTACCCGGTATCCAGGATAGACCATAACCAATTATCTCTGGCAGGGAATAAGGTACTTCATGGCCCAATACTCACTTCGGCCTTATCAGACGCCGGGGAGCTTGCCGTAGCTGTCTGTACTATTGGCACCGGGCTGGAAAAAAAGGTGGCAGAATACCTCGGCGGGAGTGAGCCTTTACGAGGCCTTCTCCTTGATGGTATCGGGAGTGCCGCCGTGGACTCCCTGGCTCAGGAGGCCTGTAAGCTTATTACGGACGCCGCATTGCTAAGGGGCTATCAGACAAGCAGCCCTTTCAGCCCGGGTATGCCTGGTTTCCCAATCACAGAACAGTGGCAGCTATTCCGACTGGTACCAGCAGAGGAAATCGGGGTGAGCCTGGCCGCTTCGGGAATGATGGTCCCCCGCAAGTCAGTTTCTATGGCTATTGGCCTGGGTCAACAGGCGACAGCCTGGAAACGGCGCGATACCTGTGCTAGCTGCAATTTGAGCAATACCTGCCTTTACAGGTGGGAGGTTAACAATAAACATACTAAATCTTAATTCTGGAAGACGATGAAATCATACACCATTCACTTTGAGCCGGTAGGTCTATCAGGACAGTGCCAGGAGGATGAGTCTCTTTTGGATTGTGCCCACCAGCTTGGAGTGGGTATCAGCAGCGTCTGTGGGGGGAGGGGGAACTGTAATACCTGCCGGGTAAAGGTCACAAGCGGGACCCTCGCCGAGCCCACCCCTAGCGAAGTAGAAGCCCTTTCGGCCCAAGAGCTCGAAGAGGGTTGGCGCCTCGCCTGCCAGGCCACCCCTGCCAGCGATTGCCAGGTAACACTTCCACCTGAATCAATGAGCGCTTTGCAGAGAATCCAGCTGGAGGGGCTGGATACAGTCGTTACTCCGGAACCTGCCGTTACAGCCTGCCACCTCCAGCTTGATGCGCCGTCCTTGTCCGACCAGCAAGCCGATGCTGACCGCTTGATTAAGGCACTGGACGAGCAACAACAGCTATGTTGTCGAAAGATTGATATTAACGTACTGCGCTCTCTTTCGCCACAGATTCGTGCCTGGAACTGGGAATGTCAGGCTTCAGTACGTGGTGACGAAGTGGTCGCCCTGAGTCCGTGGCCCAGCCGCCGGCTTGGACTGGCCGTAGATTTAGGCACTACCACAATTGCTGGCTATCTGGTCGATTTGAGCAGTGGTCAGACCCTGGCCACCGAGGGGATTATGAATCCCCAGATTAGCTACGGCGAAGATATCATTAGCCGTATTAACCGTGTCACTAAATCAGCGCACGAAGGTGTCCGCCTGCAAAAGCTGGTCGTCGACAAATTGAACGACCTGGCTGCCAGCCTCTATACCAGGGCTGATGCCAGTGTCGACTCAATCGTTGAAGCAGTGATTGTCGGTAATACCGCCATGCACCACCTGTTGCTTGGCCTGCCTGTAAAACAACTGGCACTCACTCCTTTTATCGCCGCAGCTGGCCTGCCCCTCGAAATTAAGGCCTGTGAATTAGGCATAAACATCGCCCCGGGAGCATACGTACACTTTCCCTCTATTATGACTGGCTTCGTTGGTTCCGACCATGCGGCCATGTTACTGGCAACCAACACGCACCAGGCTGAAGGGCTGACAGTATTCCTCGATATCGGAACGAATACCGAAATATCCCTGGTGAGCGGTAGTGAGATAACCACGACCTCCTGCGCCTCCGGTCCTGCTTTTGAAGGTGGCCACATCAAGCATGGTATGCGCGCTGCCAGAGGAGCTATCGAACGGCTCCGAATAATAAAAGACGCCATTGACTATCAGACTATTGATGAAGCACCACCGGTTGGTATCTGTGGTTCAGGAGTACTTGATGCTATGGCCCAGCTTTATCTGGCGGGAATTATCGATAACAGCGGGCGATTCATACCTGACCACCCCCACATCCGGATAACGGACAGCCAGGCTGAGTTCCTCCTGGTCGACCGGAAAAAACAGGACAGGCAGTCTGCTATCGTCATCACTCAAAAGGATATTAGAGAGCTACAACTGGCCAAGGCCGCCATTCGAACTGGCATCCGACTCCTCCTTGAAACCAATGGCTTCACCGAGGAGCAGCTCGAACAGGTGGTAATTGCAGGGTCCTTTGGCTCATATATTGATGTATCCAGTGCTGTAGCTGTCGGGCTTCTACCGCCGCTGCCTTTGAACTGCTTCCGCCAGGTGGGCAATGCCGCCGGTATGGGGGCAAGGCTAGCCTTGATTTCCCTCACCAAACGTAAAGAGGCACAGGCTATCACGTCCCGGGCACACTATATGGAATTAGCCAGCAATCCTGATTTCAAGCAGATATTCATTGAAACAGGGTACCTGGGAAGGTATTGGATTAAGCACAACAAGAGGGAGATGATGGGGAATGGATAAAAAATGGGAAGAACTAACCCCCGATGAAAAAAGGGAGGAGAGGTTCAAAAAATGGCTGGCAGCATCCGGAGCGGAATTTGCCAGCCCGGAAGCCGAAAAAGCCTACAAGGAAAGGGTAACCAGGCTGGGCAAGACCATCCGCTTGGAAGAGCCAGACCGGGTGCCGGTGCAACTACCCTCGGGGAATTTCGCGGCTTACTACGTCGGGGCAACACTCCAGAAGGTCATGTATGACTATGACGAGCTTCGCCGGGCATGGACTCAGTTCATTCACGATTTCGATATGGACACCTATCGCGGCCCCGGTCTCGTCCACGCTGCCAGGGTGCTGGAAATCCTGGACTACAAGCTCTATAAATGGCCGGGGCACGGACTGGCACCAGACGTCAAAGGATACCAGTTCGTCGAGGGCGAGTACATGATGGCCGATGAGTACGATGCCCTGATAAAAGACCCGTCCGATTTCTCTTTCAGGGTACTTATGCCCCGCCTGGCGGGCACGCTGGAGCCTCTGAAGAAGTTTGCCCCCTTTTCCTCCATGCTGGGAAGGCCAATGAATATGGTACCGACCTTTATGAGGCCGGAAGTCCAGGCCACATTTCAGGCCCTGATTGACGCCGGTAAAGAGATGTCAAAATGGCGGGAAGCTGTCCGTGCATGCGACCGGGAGGCGCTGGCGGTCGGGCTCCCGTCCATAATGGGCGGTGCGGCAGCCGCACCCTTTGATACAATCGGGGACGCCCTGCGAGGGACCCAGGGCATCATGATGGACATGTACCGGCAGCCGGAAAAACTGCTGGAGGCTATGGAATTTATCGCAGACATAAATATTGAGCGTGCCATAGAGGGCACGAATGCCTCCGGAGGTGTCACAACCTGGTTCGCCCTGCATAAAGGTGACGATACCTTCATGTCTCTTAAGCAGTTTGAGACCTTCTACTGGCCAAGCCTCAAGAAGGTAATCATGGCCCTTATTAATGAAGGAATCATGGTATCATTATTCGCCGAGGGTAAATACCTGACGCGTCTGGAGGTTATCAAGGAACTGCCCAAGGGCTGGGCAATATGGCACTTCGACCAGACAGATATGGCTACCGCCAAGAATATCCTCGGCGATACCGCCTGTATTATGGGGAATGTGCCCACCTCACTGATGTGCTACGGCACCGCCGAGGAAGTCAAGGAATACTGCCGCAGGCTGATTGAAATCTGCGCCCACGGTGGTGGCTATATACTGACCGGAGGAGCGAGTGCTACTGAGACGAATGCGGAGAACCTGCGTGCCATGATGGACGCCGCCAAGGAGTATGGTATGTACAGGTAACAATTTCTCCAGGGCAAAACAGGATAGACAGAGGTACTAAGACATGGAAAAAGGGAAAGAATGGTCTGAAATGACCCCGGCAGAGAAAAGGGAGGAGAGGTTCAAACGGTGGGTGGAGCCATCCAACATCAACTTCTCCAGTCCGGAAGCTGAGAAGGCCTATCATGCAAGGATAAAACGGCTGGCCGATGTCTATCTGATGAAAGAGCCCGACCGGGTACCGGTACAACTGCCTTTCGGCGTTCTGCCAGCCTACTGGGC
The DNA here is from genome assembly GCA_964611805.1 of uncultured Dehalococcoidales bacterium. Taxonomy (GTDB): domain Bacteria; phylum Chloroflexota; class Dehalococcoidia; order Dehalococcoidales; family Fen-1064; genus W589. The sequence goes on from CAZTBG010000045.1 coordinate 11,837, forward strand.
CGGAACCGACCTTAAAACAGTCATGTATGACTACGACGAGCTGCGCCGGGCGTGGAAAAAGTTTCTCAACGAGTTTGAAATGGACACCTACACCGGTCCTGGTGCGGTCATGCCAGGCAGGATATACGACCTGATTGACTATAAGCTCTACACATGGCCCGGCCACGGCCTGCCTGACGATGCCAGAGGACACCAGTTTGTCGAGGGTGAGTATATGACGGCCGACGAGTACGATGCCCTCATCAGGAACCCATCCGATTTCTGGATGAGGACCTATATGCCCCGGATATTCGGCATATTTGAGTCCTTCCGGAAACTCCAGTCTTTTACCGACATTATCGAATTACCCAGTGCGTACTTCACACCGTTCGCGAGACCGGATGTCCAGGCAACACTTCAGGCACTGATTGATGTCGGTAAGGAATTCCCGAAATGGATGGCGGTTGTCGAGGAGTGCACCCGCGAGGCACAGGAAGCGGGGATACCCTCTCCCCGGGGGGCTGGCCTGGCCAAGGCGCCCTTCGATACCATAGGAGACACATTGAGGGGCACCCGGGGTATTTTCATGGACATGTACCGTCAACCGGAGAAGCTTCTCGAAGCCATCGATGTGATAACGGAGCTGACGATTGATACATTACTAACAAGGGCCAGCGACCTCAGAAGAACCACCATTGGTTTCCCGCTGCATAAAGGGGCTGATGGCTTCATGTCTGACAAGCAGTTTGAGACCTTCTACTGGCCTTCCCTGAGGAAGGTCTGTCTCGCTCTGATTGAAGAAGGCATTATACCGTCGCTGTTTGCCGAGGGGAGCTATATGACGCGCCTGGAGACGGTCAATGAGTTCCCCAGGGGAGCGGTCACCTGGCGGTTTGACCAGACAGATATGGCTACCGCCAAGAAGGTCCTCGGTGACAGGTGCTGCATCGCCGGCAACGTACCCGCCTCGCTGATATCCACCGGCACCGCCCAGGAGGTCAATGAATACTGCCGCAGGCTGATTGAAATCTGTGCCCCCGGTGGCGGCTACATACTCTCAGCGGGTTCATCGGTCACCAGCGCACCTCCGGAAAACCTGCGGGCCATGATGGACGCCGCCAAGGAATACGGCGTGTACGGATAAAACAAGGAAACTGAGCTATGGAAACCCGGATAACAAGTGCTGCCCAGGAAGTCATCATCGGGGGTGAGCGGCCAACCGTGCTCATCGGCGAGCGTATCAACCCTTCCGGTAATAAAAGGCTGGCGGAAGCTCTGAAAACAGGCAACTGGGACGTCGTGCGTAACATTGCCCTGGCCCAGGTGCGGGCCGGTGCGGATATTATCGACGTTAACGTAAGCACCTTCGGTGTGGACGAAGTCACCCTGCTCCCCGAGGCTATACAGGCCTTAATGGATACAGTCGACGTACCTCTATGCATCGACAGTGATAACCCGGCGGCACTGGAGGCAGCCCTGAAGGTCTACAAGGGTAGACCGCTCATCAACTCGGTTACCGATGAAGCAAATTCGCTGGCAAGAGTGCTGCCGTTGGTCAAGGAATATAAAGCAGCCGTCATTGGTCTGACACAGGATGATGAAGGCCCTCCAAAGGATGCAGAGCAGCGGGTCTCCATCGCTCATAAACTGATGGCACAGGCGGAGTCTATCGGCATCTCCCGCCAGGATATCATCATCGATTGTCTTGCTTTCGCCATAGGCGCAGATACCAGCTCCGGGCCGGAGGTTATCAAAGCCGTTAGCCGGGTCAGGGCAGAACTGGGAGTAAACCAGACATTGGGGGCCAGCAATGTATCCTTTGGCCTGCCCGACCGTGAGACGCTGAACAATGCCTTCATAGCCATGGTTATCAGCACCGGGGTGACCTGTCTGATAACGGATGCGGCCAGATCACGTCCAACTATTATGGCGGTTGACCTTCTCCTCGGGCATGATAAATTTGCCAGGCGTTACGTGGGAGCATATCGGCAACGCCCCACCTCCGAATAATAAAGACCTGATATCAAGATGCCTTGAGCCGCTGCCTTCACCTTTTTTAGAGAAGCGCAGTCAAATACAGACCAGCAGCAGGAAAGCCTGGTCAGATACAAAAAGGATATGCGTGTAAAGTCGTTTTTCAGCAAAATAGTCCGCGCAGCAAAGCTGGACGCCAGCCTCTACAAGGAGGTCAAGTCGGACAGTAAAACCAGCTGGCAGGCATTTCTTGTCGTAGTACTGGCAAGTCTGGCGATGAGTACTGGCATTGGTATAGCCGGCTGGTTCGTTCTGGCAGGAGAGTGGTCTGTCTGGGGCCTGGTTGCAGGCCTGCTCGGCTCACTAATTATATGGCTCTTATGGTCGCTCTTCGCTTATTTAATCGGGATAACGGTATTCAGAGGTTCAGAGGCGCCTGTCTCAATAGGTGCACTGCTACGTACTATTGGCTTCTCCAGTTCTCCAGGAGTGCTGGGGATTTTCTTATTCATACCCGCGGTGGGAGGCATTATATCACTTGGCGCATCTGTATGGGCTCTTACCGCCGGCGTCGTAGCCGTAAAGCAATCTCTTGAGTCCACTACTGGTCGTGCTATCGTGACCTGCCTTGTAAGCTGGTTCGCCAGCATATTGACCATAGTCATCACCGGCACCCTGTTATTATCTCTCGTGCTTGGCGGGACCTGTACACTCGGCAGCGGATTCGATAGTCACCTGAACTCAATAGTGAACCCTTACCGCTTCAACATTATAACGTGGGAGCTTACTGCTATTCCGCATGAGCTGAGTCAATGGGTACGTGTCAGTGGTGAAGATATTGATGACGCAGTTAGTATAGTTAAAGACTATTTCTCAGAAACAGGCGAACGAGAGAAAGGGCTGGAAGACCAGGTAGAAAGGATATTAGAAAGTCAGATTAAAGAGACCCTGATTGAACAGGGTATCTACGGCTTCCCTCCCGTAAACCTCAGGTTGGGAACATTACCCCGTTTGCTCGTAGTTTCACCCAGAGACGAAATAAAAAGCATAAGAGAGATTATGCTGATGCACGACATCAGTCTTGACAAAATTGAAGATATCGAGGCTAGAGTAGATGAGCTGGGCGTTTCGTCGCTCGTAGTGGACATCGGAGGTTTCGGGGGGACTTACCCCAGCTTCGTAACAGACAATGCCAGCCTTCGAGCTACCATTAATACCGCAGTCGAAGAGTGGGTACATCAATACCTCGTCTTCAAGCCCCTGGGATTTCGTTATGCACTTGACGTTCTCGGTATAGTACGAAATTATGATGTTGCTACTATAAATGAAACCGTGGCGGGTATAGTCAGTAAGGAAATCGGCGCCATTATTTATGACAAGTATTATCATGACCAAGAAGAGACCACTACCGAGGAGCAAGGAGAAGAATCAGAATTTGACTTTAACCAGGAGATGAGAGAAATACGAATAGCAGTGGATGTTTTTCTAGCTCAAGGAGAGATTGAACTGGCCGAGCAGTACATGGAAGAGAAACGGCAATACCTTGCCTCACAGGGTTACTATATCAGGAAGTTAAATCAGGCCTATTTTGCCTGGTACGGCACATACGCAGCCGAACCAACCTCGGTCAGCCCGATTGGGACTGAAATAAAGGAACTGAGAAGTCGTAGTGCCTCATTGAAAGACTTTCTGGATGCCGTCTCTCAAATTACCAGCAGGCAAGCTCTCAGCAACACTATTGAATCAATAAAGTGAAATGAACAACCGGGAGATAATCTCCTGGCAATGTCTTTCTGCCTTAAAAACTAGGCCAGCTGACCCCCATCTACTACAATTGTGTCCCCCGTGATATAAGAGGAAGCATCTGAAGCTAATAGCAGGGCAGGACCGGCAATGTCTTGCACATCACCTATCCGCCCAAGTGGTATCCTGGACGCCTCAGCGTTCAACGCTTGTTGATTTTCCCACATGCCCCGCGTCAAGTCTGTCTTAATAATCGAAGGTGCAATAGCATTCACCCGGATATTATGTTTCCCTAAATCCCGGGCCAGCACCTTGGTAAACATGATTACGCCCGCCTTGGATATATTGTAAATATTCCTGCTGGAGAAACCCCTTATCCCCGCCGCTGAAGCAATGTTAATGATGCTACCCCTTCTGCGCTCCACCATTCCCTGCAGCACCGCCTGAGAGCAGAGAAACGAGCCTGTAAGATTGATATCCATGATTCGATGCCACTCTTTTTCTGGCATATTAATCAGGGGCCCTCCCCCGGCCACACCGGCATTATTTACCAAAATGTCAATCCCACCGAGCTCATTAACCACCTTACTCATAAAGTCATCGATTTCAGACTTCTTGGTAACATCGACACGGCCGGCCAGGGAACGACGACCAAGCCCTCTAATCTCCTCAGCCACAGCCTCAAGCTCACCGTCATCGACCACGAAGTCACAAACGGCAACATCAGCACCAGCCTCGGCAAAAGTCAGGGCAATAGCCTTACCGATGCCTCGCCTTCCTCCGGTAACAACAGCCACCCTATCTTCCAGTGAGAAATTGGGCAAGCTCATCTTTCAGCCTCCTTTTTCATAGGTGGATAGTTATTATGAATTCTAACACAAAACATTACCAGGCACTGAGCAGAGCTAGTCAGCAGAAAACACTATGACTTCATCGGAACCAGGGGGGTGACATACTCACCCCCCTGGTCACAGATTCGACAAATCCTGACTTTAGCCTATTAATGTTTGAGCATTGATTCTGGCATCTTCCAGGGGGACTCTCCGACCGGCAGCCTGTCCTTAT
>CAZTBG010000046.1:0-10377 GCA_964611805.1 uncultured Dehalococcoidales bacterium
GATAGTGAGAAATTAAAACCATATCAGGTGACTCACTTCCAGCCTTTTGACCCCGTTCATAAGCGCACCGAAGCCACGGTTAAAGCACAAGGCCAGCGTGATTTCAAGGTCACCAAAGGTGCGCCCCAGGTCATCCTGGCACTGGACTCCAATCCCTCTCTCATCCAGTCCAAGGTTGAGCAGGTGGTGAACGAATTCGCGGCTCGTGGCTTTCGATCTCTAGGCGTGGCTCGCACCAATGAGCAAGACCAGTGGCAGTTTCTGGGCGTAATACCTCTTTCCGACCCGGTACGCGAGGATTCCAAGGCCACTATCGATGCGGCCAAAGAGATGGGTCTCAGCATAAAGATGGTAACTGGCGACCAAGTCGCGATTGCCAAGGAAATAGGACGACAACTTGACTTGGGCAAAGATATTATTGATGCCACCCTCTTCGACGAAACCAAACCTCATCAAGCCGGGCAATTGGCCGATGCCATTGAACGTGCGGATGGTTTTGCGCAGGTTTTCCCCGAACACAAGTATCACATTGTCGACGTGCTGCAGCAACGAGGCCATATCGTGGGCATGACCGGTGATGGCGTGAATGATGCCCCGGCTTTGAAAAAGGCCGATGCCGGTATTGCTGTTGCCGGGGCCACTGACGCAGCCCGGGTAGCAGCTGAAATCGTATTATTGACTCCCGGCCTCTCCGTCATAATTGACGCCATTAAAGAAAGCCGCAAGATTTTTCGCCGCATGACGAACTACGCCATCTACCGAATTACTGAGACAATCAGATTGCTATTGTTTCTCACCTTGTCTATCCTCGTCTTCAATTTTTACCCGGTGACGGCTATCATGATAGTCTTACTGGCAATACTCAACGATGGTGCAATACTCTCCATCGCCTATGACAACGTCCGCCAATCTGACCATCCGGAAAGATGGAATATGCGGCAGATATTGGGCGTGGCGACAGTGCTCGGCATTACCGGTGTGGTGTCATCTTTCACCCTTTTTTACCTGGCTGAGAGCGTCTTTCACTTGAGCCAGGCGACAATTCAATCATTAATTTACCTGAAGCTTTCCGTGGCGGGCCATCTGACTGTCTTTGTTGCCCGTACCCGGGGTCCGTTCTGGTCCGTCAAACCCGCACGGATTTTATTGGTAGCAGTAGGCGGCACCCAGCTTATCGCTACGTTTATCGCTGTATACGGACTGTTTATGGCTCCCTTAGGCTGGGCTTGGGCAGGAATCGTGTGGGCTTATGCTTTGGCATGGTTCTTTCTCAATGACCGGGCGAAACTCATAGCATACAGAATATTTGACCGGCAACATTCAGGCTGGTTTGGCAAGAGGCATCAGTTAGCTGAGTAGCATGCAAGATCATAAGGCAGATAGTGCGGCCCTAACTTTCGCGTGATCTCACGTTGAGAGATAGATACGAGGCTTGGCGATAACCATTGAGGGTTAACCCATCTTTTCTGAATTGGATGTTAGAATTCTGGAAATATCACACAACATTATTTATTGTTTGTTAAGAGAAACGAGATATTGGCATGTAACCAAAAATGCGTAAACGTAAAAGATTAATCATCATTACTGTAGTAATATTACTATTACTCGGTACAATACTTGCCGTTCTAGACTGGCACAATGTCCGTCAGCTTATAGGCGAGGCAAAGTGGCAACTAACACTTATCGCGCTGTTATTCATTGTCGCCACCTATTTCTGCCTCAGTTACGGATTCGTAGTGGTAAGCAGAATCTTTGGCATACAAATAAATAAATGGGAGCTATTTGAGGTTGGTTATGTATCTACCACACTGAATAATCTGCTTGCTTTCTTAGGAGCAGCCGGGCACTCACTCAGACTTATGTTTATGACGAGGAAAGGAGTGGCGGCAGGACAAGTTTTTGCTGCTTCGCTTTTACATTCACACATCCATAATACGGTAATGTTCTGTTTACTCCCCATAGGTCTCATTTATCTTCTTGTCCACCGTTCAGTTCAAGGAAGCACTGCTTTCGAACTCGGACTGGCTACGGGCATACTCATATTTCTCATCGTCATTACGACGGTATTTATCTTCATCAGGTCTCTTAGATTGGCTGTCACTCGCATTGTGGCCGCGTTATCCCGCTTTATCATCCGAAAGGACATCAGGCCGTTTCTAGACACCTTTAACGAGTCAATGGTGCTTGCGATGACTTCAGTGAAGAATCACCCTCTTGCAGCTGTTGTGGCACTATTTTTTGCCATCGCCGAGTGGACGTTTACGCTGTGCGCTCTCTGGTTTTGCTTTGATGCCCTTGGGGACACCTTGAACATAGGAGTACTAATTACCGGATTTGCCATCGGGATCATCGCGGGCAATCTTTCCATGCTACCAGGAGGTTTGGGCGTACAGGAAGCTTCCATGGCCGGAATATATGCGCTGCTTGGTGTTTCATTGGAGCAGGCGGTACTGGCTGCGATTCTCTTCCGGGTAGTATGTGACTTTATCCCTTTCTTTGTCAGCTTTCTGTTGTATCGCCGTCTCCTGCGGCATATGTAAAGCTTGCCAAATGATTAGGAAACGATGAGCATGTGATGTAGGCTTTATCTATGAAAAGGGGCGCGTCGAAAAAAAATATCACAGATACATTCTGGAACGTGCCTGCCGATGAAGTAATGGAGCGGCTGCAAACGACATCGCGGGGGTTAACAAGTGACCAGGTTCAGAAGCGCCTTCGGCAGTACGGTGCCAACCGCATAAAACCAAAGAGTAAGACAAATGTGGTGGAACTCTTGTGGGGGCAGTTTAAGAGTCCGTTGATTCTTATCCTTGTCTTCGCTGCTGTTCTGTCGTTCTTTGTTCGTGATACCACAAATGCTATCATCATCCTTACAATCGTATTCATAAGCGGCCTATTGGGTTTCTGGCAGGAGCACAGGGCAGTTAACGCAGTACAGAAACTGCTTGCCCTCGTTCACGTTCAGGCCACGGTTTTGCGAGATGAAAGTCCTCGAGACATCTCAATTGAAGAAGTAGTACCCGGGGATATAGTTATTCTGAATGCGGGCGATGCTATCCCGGGAGACTGCTTGATTCTTGAATCCGAAGACCTTTTTGTGGATGAGGCGACTCTAACCGGGGAAACGTACCCTGCAGAAAAAATGGCTGGACTAATAGCCAAAGAAACACCGCTAAGCCACCGGGTGAATGCCCTTTTCACAGGAACCCACGTCGTCAGCGGCACTGCCAGCGCAGTAGTAGTCAACACAGGCATCGAGACCGAGTTCGGCAGACTGGCTGAAAGGCTGACACTCCGGCCGCCGGAAACAGAGTTTGAACGCGGTGTCCGGCGATTCGGCTACCTCCTTATGGAAATCACGCTATTACTCGTTATTGCCGTTTTTGTCATAAACATTTATCTGGCACGCCCACTGCTTGATTCATTTCTCTTTTCCTTAGCCCTTGCAATTGGATTAACCCCCCAGCTTTTACCAGCGATTATTAGCGTTAACCTCGCCAGGGGCGCCAAAGGTATGGCGGAACATAAGGTGATTGTTAAACGGCTTGCCTCAATAGAAAACTTCGGGAGCATGAACGTGCTCTGCTCCGATAAAACCGGTACCCTGACCGAGGGATTGGTCCGACTACACTCCACCCTTGATATTAACGGTCGAGAAAGTGAGAAGGTGCAGCTCTACGCTTACCTCAATGCCTTCTACCAGGCAGGCTACACAAATCCTATCGACGAAGCCATCCGCACCCATAATCAACTTGATATATCCGGCTTTCGCAAACTAGGCGAGGTGCCATATGACTTTGTCCGTAAAAGATTGAGCGTTCTCGTTTCCCAAGGTGGCAGAAATACTATGATAACAAAAGGCGCGCTATCGAATATACTTGCTGCCTGCTCGTCAGCGGAAACTATTGATGGAGAAATTATAGATATCGTACCAGTACGTCAACAGATCCAGCAGCAGCTTGAGAAGCTGAGCAGCGGAGGATTTCGTACACTGGGCATCGCCTACAGGAATGTCGGCACTGGATCATCAATCACCAAGGAATACGAAGCCGATATGACGTTCCTGGGCATCCTGGTTTTCTTTGACCCTCCAAAAGCCGGGATTCTCGAGACTATAAACCGCCTTAAGCAGCTCGGTGTCTCGCTAAAGGTGATCAGCGGAGACAACAAGCTGGTGGTTGCCTCGGTAAGCGGACAGATAGGCTTACCAATTAAAAAAATGCTCACCGGGCAGGAACTGCGACAAATGGGTGATGAGGCACTACTCAGGCAGGTAAACAACGTGGATGTTTTTGCCGAGGTCGAGCCTAATCAAAAGGAGCGTATCATTCTAGCCCTGAAGAAATCAGGGAATGTTGTGGGTTATATGGGAGACGGTATTAATGATGCGTCAGCACTACATGCTGCTGATATCGGCATTTCTGTGGATAGCGCCGTTGATGTGGCCAAAGACGCGGCTGATATTGTGCTGCTGGAGAAGGATCTGGCAGTCCTAGCGGAAGGTGTGCAGGAAGGCCGAAAAACCTTTGCCAACACGCTCAAATACGTATTCATGGCTACAAGCGCCAATTTCGGAAACATGTTCAGCATGGCTGGGGCATCCGCCTTCCTCACTTTCCTGCCTCTCCTGCCCAGACAAATACTGCTAACCAATTTGATGACTGATTTCCCCGAAATGACCATCGCTACTGACAGCGTAGATAGAGAAATGGTCGAAAGACCAAGACGCTGGAACATCGGGTTCATCCGTAAATTCATGATAACCTTCGGCATACTGAGCTCGGTATTCGACTACCTGACCTTTGGTGTACTTCTGCTCGTCCTGCATGCCGGGACTGACATGTTCCGCACCGGCTGGTTTGTCGAGTCGGTTATCTCAGCGTCTTTGGTGGTGCTGGTCATACGTAGCGGGAGACTCTTCTTCAAGAGTAAACCCAGCCGTTACCTTTTAATGACTACCTTGATAATCGTAGCGTTGGCACTTATAGTACCTTTCACCCCCTTGGGCACAGTCTTTGGCTTTGTTAGACTGCCGCTGTCCTTTATCCTGCTAATGCTGGTAATCGTGGGTCTTTACATTCTTGCGGCGGAACTAGCTAAAAGGGTGTTCTATAGACACGCGAGGCTATAAGGATAGATTGGAAGACAATACGGAAAACTAATCCGAACCATAATGCAAAGGAAAATCGCAGTAAAGCCTGACCGGAATGGCTGGCTTTGCTCAGGTGGAGGATTATTATGTCTTTACAAATAAGAAAAACAGGTAGACCCTCAAGGCTTACAGTTATTACATTCGCCGTACTATTCGTGGCCATTATCTCCGTAGTTGTGACAATTGAACTCAGCCGATTGACCTCCATGGCCTTTTTGACAGTTAATCGTGAACGTATTATTGCAGGCGAACTGTCATTATTCGGCATAGTCCTGGTCGAATTGGTTGGGCGAATTATCATTCGCAAGTTTGAAAAAGATGAAATGAAACAAACCGGAGTGATGGTACGCTCAATAATGCGTGCCGTATTATATCTCGTGTTAATCGCATCAGTAATCTCAGTGTTAGCGGCAGACCCGGCTCTTGCCGTAGGTATAGGTAGTGTTACTGGTATTGTAATCGGTTTCGCAGGCCAAAACCTCTTTGGGAACCTAATGGCAGGTATTGTACTGAGTCTGACACGCGTCATCAGAATCGGACAGGAAATTACAGTGATGGGTTCTACCGGACGAGTAATCGAGGTAGGTCATATCTATTCGACTCTCGATTCCGGCGAATACACGATCCTGGTGCCCAATACCACTATGCTGTCAAACACGGTTAGACGCCAAAAGACACCGCAAGAATCAAAACATGACTAAGGTGTAGTTCAAAATTACGAGGCATCATGCTCGAAATAGGCTCGACAGCAGGTGGTTATTCGTATATTGGTGGGAATGAACTTTGCATTCAAGTACTTTGTTAATTAACAGTAGCTTATTTTGTTCAATCTAAGGTTTCTCTAATTGCAGAATGAATCCTGACAGTTATGGTAAAACCGAAGTCCGCAGATAGTGACTATACTGTTGTATCTGAGAGCGTCGTAAAAAAACCCGCTAATTACTACACGTAGCCCTCCGGCATTGCTTGACATCACTTTAGTTTACGCCTAGACTAGGGTCGTTGATGCAGGGGTGCTCAACATGATATGCCCGAAGTGGCATTCTGGTGTAACAAATGAGAAGCAGGATTATCCCTCAGCCAGTAACTCAGCTAGAGAATGAGACTAGCGAATTACTCGTGGTTGATATGTTTTGCTCTCGCATTGTATTTATATCTGCTACTATTAGCCTACCTTTCAACGAGGAGCGCCGAGATGAAATGGACCACATTGATTGATGTCAATGACACTATCAGGGCTGGACTGCGGGTATCATCAGAAGCGCCTCGGATTATAAAAAGCCGTGGCAAACTTTCTCCCTATATTGTAGACTGGTCATATCTGTTGGATTCCGCCGGCTGTATAGTAATGAAGCTTAACGTTGCCATACTCAATAGGTCTCAGTCTGATAAGATAGTAAGTCAAATGCTCCTGGTAGCAAGAGAAGATAAAAACATCACTCTCGCCCCAGCCAAGCTCAGAACAGCATGGCGAGGTAATGCCAGGGTAAGGCTGGATGACCGCCGAATGTATGATGTCTGTGGGAACGATGAGATACTGACGCTGCCATCCACTATCAAAAGCGGATTGACTATAAGTGGTTGGATTGCCTTTGTTATCGAGTCGAATCAAACTGAGCTGGTCAAGCGGCACAAGTGGTGTGTCGCGGTGGTAGACGAAGACGGCAGGCAATACAAGTCGAGAGCTGACCAAGACCAGAGCATCAGCTGAGACTTGTATATCGTAAGGAATCACGAGGAATGCTCTATTGAAACAAAGAAGTTCTCCGTGAAGTAGCTCTTTGTCATCACCTAACAAAAAGCCCCGTCAGATTTCCTCCCTTCTCATCGCTATCCTTCTCGCTTGATTATCCAGGATGCTTTCTTGTCAGGCCGCGCGTCGCTTTAACAGATAGATGGCAACAAACGCCGCGACGACTGCACAGCCGCCGAGAACTATACCGATAAGCAACCAGTTCAACTCAGAGGGTTCTTCCGGCGCTCCACCCCCTCCCAACACGCCAAAGATGGCGGAAAGACCATCGGCTTCCACGGTATGAATCCCTGCAGTTTCCGCAATGGTGGTGAAGGTCACCGTTTGTTCTGTGTTTCCAGGAAGAGTAACCATCCTGGACTCTATTACCTTTCCATCTATAACCAGTGTCACCTCGTAGCTGCCCTCACCATCGCCTTGATTGATGACTAGGACGTTTATGGTGACCGTCTCTCCGACTTCGACCGTTGGCGTTACCGTAAGTCTGCTTGGGACAATATCTGCTACCGGTTCAGGTTCGGGCTCAGGTTCTGGTTCAGGTTCGGGCTCAATCGCTTCCTCCTCAACAAGAAAGGTGCCGGAAAGACCGTCAATGCTCACCGTGTAACTGCCGGCTATAGGTTTGATTACTTCGAAAGATACCGTCGTGTTTTCGCCGCCACCCAGGGTAACCTCCTGGACATCTTCTACCTCATCGTTTATAAGCAGCTCAACCTGATAGGTGCCGGAGATAGAGCCGCTGTTGCTTACGGTCACAGTGATGGTCACTGGCTGGTTGACATAGACCTGCCCGGGGGTGATGGATATATTGAGAACCGAGAAGGAGGCCGGGGTATAGGGTGCCAGGATAGCATAGCTGCTGAAGCCGCTTACCTCGACGGAGATTTTATTATTTTCTGCGTCTATTACTGAGGTCAGCTTGTTCCATGTGCCTGTGTACTCGTCCCACACGGCGATGGTCAGGTCTTCTTCGTCGAACCCCTCAGGTATTAATGCCGGGTCATAGAAGATAGTGAGGGTTACCGGCGGGTCGAAGGTAGCTCCCTCAGGTCCGAAATCATACACCAGACCTATTATCGAGTGGTCGGGGGGTGGGTCCGGTGGCTCCTCCATCTCGACGATAGAGACCCAGGTCAGTGGATTGCCGGAGGTATTCAGCCCCAGGGTACCTTCGGGCATGATAAGCCGGGCAAGACTGTCTACAGACGAAGCGACGACTCTTTCCAGGAAGTAGCCTTCCGTGTCCACTTTGTCATAGAAGAAGGTCATGCCCGGCGGTGTCCCGCCACCCCCACCTCCCCCACCGCCTCCTCCAGAGGAGCTGGTAGTGAAGCTGTACTCTTCCGAGATACCTTCAAGGCTGTCCGCGGTGGACTTGACCCGGTAGTAGTAGGTAGTCTGGGCCGTGAGACCATCCAGGGATGCGCTGTGGCCGGTGACCGGAGTGGAGTCGAGGGGAGTATGGCTGGCATAACCGTCTGTATCGCCGTGCGATTCGGTATCATAGAATACCTGGGAGGTAGCGGCGTCTGCGGTCTGCCAGGTGATGGTGGCGCCGTTAGCGGTGATGGCCGTGGCAGTAACGTCGGTGACGGACAAACCCACGCTAACAGTACAAACAACACCCGCCAAGACCGGTTGTTGCATAACTAACACTATCAGCAAAGCAAGCGCTATGCCTGTATATCGTGTTAGCCTTACCGCCCTCCTGATTATCATGTGCATATCACCCCGATGCTATTGCCATGATAGTTACGGTTATGGTGTGCTCCAAAGGGTCACCAGTTGAGCCTGGCATGGTAATCCTCAGGTAAACGGTCACCGAACCATAAGGCTCTATGCTGGCCACCAGAGCAGTATAATCGTTATTGTCAGGCATGGGTGTCCAGTCAGTGCCGTTTGTAGAAAACTCGTGCTTAAACTCATCAGCGCCCGGCGTGTCTGCTACCAGGTTCCAGGTCGTCCCGCCGTCTCTGGTCGCATCCGAGCTTTTGATGCTGAAGTCATCAGTTACGCCGCCGTTATTGGTGACTGTTATCTGCTGGTTGAGCGTAACGGTATCCTGACTTGTCCCGGGCGCCACAACCCCGTAGGCAACAGTTGACGGCGATACACTCACCGATACCGTGGTCTCCAGTACCCTGGCTCTCAGCGAAGCGTTCCAGTCATAGGTTGTGCCGATGTCTGTCCATTCTGTCCCGTCCGAGCTCATATAGCTGACGCCGGTCTGTATCGGCGGGCTGCACATCGTAGTCGGTGGGGGGCTAACCGTCCACTCATACTCGATAGGTACCGGGTAGTTATAGCCTGTCGTCGTCATCTTGACGGCAACGGTGTATGTCTGCCCGCTGCTTACGAAGACCGGTGAGTCAAGTGCTATGGAATAGTAGCCTGCCTCATCGCAGGAACCTGGCGGTTGGGAACTGAGCGGGGACGGCAGACCGTCGGTAGGGTCGCTGTCCTGGTAGACATAGATTTCGTAACCGGCATTGTTGCTGGTCGTCCAGAAGTCCACGTGGGTCAGACTGCCGTCGCCGGTCATGGGGAAGACGCTAGCCATCCAGGCGTGGTCGTTACCGTAACCTGCACTGTCCACCATGCCCGCCTCGTCCCAGTAATAAATCTTCTCCGACGCGTTATAATCCTTGTACTCGTAGTAGGCTGCCTCCTCTATGTTCCCCGAGCCGTAGCAGAGGTAGAAATAGCCCTTCTCCGAGCCATAGCCGCAGGTCCCTCCCCAGTCCGTGCCCCAGCTATTCTTCACAATCCACGCCCCCGAGCCGCCACCCTCCGGATGCTCTATCGTATCATCCCAGCCGACAATACAAACGAGGTGATTGGGGCTGGAGGTACCGGTGTAGTAGTAGACGTTTGTGTCGGAGTCATAGTAACTGGAGCCCCAGTAGATTGCCACGGACACCGGACCATGAGTAGAGACGGCTTCCTTGATTGCCTCGGTTGTCAGCGCTATCTGCCGGTAGCCGGTGACGTACTTTGTGGTGATACAGCTATCATCGCAGGTGTCGGTGTCAATGGTCGTGGTGTTGTATGGGTCGCAGGCTTCAAGCCTCGTCCCCTTCTTGGACAGCGTATCGGCGGCCAGCCATGACCAGCCACCCCCTTCACAGCGGTCGGCCGTCAGATATACCCAGGACTCGTCGGTACAGCAGGCGACGTTCTGCTCCGAAAAGTCAAAGGTATTGCTCTCGTCAATCAACACCTTTGACTCCAGGGCCGCCAGTGTGCCGAATATCCAGCAGGTACCACAGGGGTTCTGGTCCTTCACCGGAGTTACCTTACCGCTGGTCCTCCAGTCAAAATAGGGGTCATAGGTGAGTGGCCCCAGGGTTTCGGGCTTGCTCACCGGTATATCCTGGAGGTGCCTCATATCAACCGGCGACGGGATATAGCCGTAGGACTCCGCCGGCGGGTTCTGGATATAGTCCAGAAAATCAGGGTTCAGCGGAGCCCG
>CAZTBG010000046.1:10477-15770 GCA_964611805.1 uncultured Dehalococcoidales bacterium
GGCCTGATGGTGAAGTAAAGCTTGGTGGCGGCGGCCACGCCTACGCTCGTCCCGCCTTCCCCGGCGACGGGGTGCGCCTCGATATACGCCAGGTAGTCTCCGGGCTTGGCCTTGGCCGGTATGCTCAGGCTCAGGGAGACCGTCTGGCTTGCACCCGCCTCCAGGTGGAAGTGGGTGGGGCTTATGACTATGTACTCCGCCGGCGGCTCCAGCTCCTGCTGCTCCGCCATGCGGGCAAGCTCCATCTCGTAGTCGCCCGCCTCGGTACCGGTATTCACCACTGACACGGAGGGTAAATTATAGTGCCCGCCGGGCAGAAGCGGCTCGTCCACGCGGATAATCCCCGGCGCTATGCCCACACCCACCGCTGCCAGGGCAACACCCGCCGCCAGGCACATGCTCAAAAGACTCACCAGCGCCACCGCCAGCAAGCCGGGTGCTCTACTCATCTCGCTCACTCCAAGCCGGCATATAGTACCAGCTAACTTACACTGATACTAATCCAATACCCATTGACACTGCTTTTAGCTGCCTGCCTCGACTGCTTGGACAGTGACGTTGATGCTCTTTTCGACAACATCGCTAGCCGTTGGTATACCGATTTCTAGATATAGGTACTTAACACCGCTTACGCCTAAGTTTGTTACAACGTCTTCGACATATGTATCAGCGGTACTCCATTTTGTGAACGCACCAATCGCCGAGCCACCATCATAGACTGAGTCCGTTATCAAGTACGCATGTGTGAAGTGGGTGTCATCTTGGGTATCTCCCAGCGTCCAGCCTGTCCCGCCAGTAGCGGCAGAGGTCTTGATATTCAAGTCCACAGCCACGTTGCTTGTATTGGTAATTGTCTGGGTCTGTGCGGGGTCCATTCCATCTGTGTTATTGGTTGCGTGGTACAACGCCGTGTTCTTGACCGAATCTAGCGACAGCGTACCGTATGCTACCGAGCCATTCTCTACCGTCACCGAGACCACGCCTGCTGTAACCGTGCAGACAACTGTGTCTTCAGCCGCAAAGACGGCTGCCGGCAGCAGCACCGACGTTAGAGCCGCTACCAGTACCAGGGCTATAATGATCCTTTTCATTTTTCAACCTCCCTCGTGTAGTTTGGGCGAAAGTCTTTCTTTCTATTTTTCTGCTATATCACCCCCTTTAGCGCGTCGCCTCGAAATATCTTTCTTTTTATTCTATAATAAACGCGAAGGCAACGGAAATACTGGCCAGCCAGTCAGTTTGTTTCTCACGCCTTCAATGGGCGGCCTCTCGCCAGGCCGCCTTCTTATTTATTTAACTACGGTTACTCAACATAGTAAATACCGAAAAGGTCATAATTCAGAGCAAACGATGGTACTAAGGTCGAAAGCACATTAGCAGCACGCTGCACCTCACGCACAGCACCGTCGCTCTTTCCGACGATAATGCCCACCTCTTTAGAGGTTAACTCACTGAGGAATCGCAATTCCAACACCTCTCTTTGTCCATCCGTAAGTTGCTCCATAACTCTGGTCACACGAGCAAACTCAACCCGTTTTTCGACTTCATCTGCTGGATTCGTATTGTCCGCTATCTTTACATTGTCGATGGGCACTGTTCTAACCCGTGCTGCTTTCCTATAGTAATCCACAATCAGGTTACGAGCGATTCTAAACAGCCAGACCTGCATTGGAACACCATGCTCTTTGTACGACTCTAAGGACTTGAGAGCTCTCAGGAAAACCTCCCCGGCAATGTCCTGAGCCTCGGCCCTGTCGCCTATCTTAGCATAGGCATAGTTCGTAATCTTGCCATAGTACTCTTCATATACGCTGGCAAGCTTGGCCTCTTTGTGCTCAATAGAACCTGGTTTACCATTATCGAGCGGCGTGTCCATATTCTGCAATCCAGACTAACAACTCTACCTCCTTAGTATACAATGCCGCTGTAGATATATTGCCTGTATAGCGTAGTACTTTTGCTCTTGTACTTTTTACTAACGGAATTTTATGTCTTTTGTCAGCAAACAGGTTGGTTTCCTTTATGGACCCATTTCATGTATATTTGATAAGGAGTTGCCTCTTTATTCTGTAGCGGAAATAACAATCTGGCGGTCTTCTCTTCCCCAGTTCCACCTCTCTTAAGATAGTGCTCAGGTCATCCCAACCATCCAGTACCAAGGACTCTCTTTAGCAGACGTAAAGTACTATTCACCACCATCGTATATCGTTATAAAATATATACAGGTATAAATCATTTGGATTTATTGTGAGTATTCTTAACCGGCATGGACCAAAATCTGGAGGGTAGCGGACTAAGATGGACACTTATAAGGAATTACTGGGCAACAAATTTCGTATAGTTGAGAAGGGGCTTGACCCTGAGCAGGTAAATGAATATCTCAAGAGGGGGGCTGGCTCAAGTGATTCCGTTTTCAAAAAACTGGAGCAGTTCACAGCCCTTCAGGAAGCTGCCAAGACAATTGATGAAGCGATAAAGCAGGCCAAAGAAATGGCAGAGCGTGCCAAGGCCAAAGCTACAGAAGAGGCGGAGCGTAGAGAAGCTCAAGCAGTTGAAGATGGGAAGGAGATTACCGCAAAGATAATCAACGAGGCTAGAAAGAGTGTCCTCGATTACTTCGATAACTCTTCTTCGGTCATTATGGGAGTAATGGACGAAGCCTTGAAGAAAGCCAAAGACCAGCTTGTGAGTAATCGCGCCGAAATGCGTGAGCAAATTGAGAAGCGAGTTTGGGCAGAAATTGACCGAATAGTGAAAGGTGTGGACCGTAATAATCGAGAATCGCTAGACTCCAAGCGCCAGCCTACCAATATGGGCCCTACCGGTAAAGTTGCGAGCACGGTACCATCGAGTTCACCTGACCCATGGCAAGACGCTCGGTGAACCAATATCCACAGAACTTAGAAAATACGTTTTGGCAAAGCGCAGTGGTCTATGTCCTGGTATTATGCCCGTAAATTGAAAGGGCCGCTCCAGGGTCAGAGGAATCTTCCTCGGGGTCGTAAGGACCTGTAAAGGCAGGAGCAATTCCTTCTTCAACAACCAGTTCAGCCCCGCACTTACTGCAAATATGGCAACCCGGGTTGCCGAATGCCCACCCGTAATACTCGGTCCCACATTGTGGGCAGTAACTCTTTGGCCAGGTCATTCCAAATCGATACCTTTGCTTTTAGCTATCTCAAGCAGCTGGTGCAGTAACAGGGAGAACTCTTTTGATTGTTCCTTGTCGGACAGGGGAACAGACTCTTTACCTTTCTGATTCACTATCTCTTTTAATTTGTTTGCCAATTCGAAGCCCTGCTCAAGTCCTATTATGTAGGCGTTCCTGATATCGTCATCGTATTTCGTTTTCCTTATTAACATTGAAGCCTCCAGTGTGTTAACACACAGATGACAATAATGCACCACGCCTACAAGTTTGAGATTCTTTCTGCCATAGACTCTAAGCGAGCTTGTTGGTATTTCGCATCAAGCTCGCGCCCTGCCCAGAATCCGTCCTGATAACCCTGCCCATAACTTTGACCCCTAGCAGCAGCTCGGTCAAACATCTCGTAAATTTCCATGGTCTGTGATGCGTTAGAGAGAAAGTCCTCAAGCGCTATCTGGTTAAATACCCTCTCCAGGCCTTCGTGCATAGCGAGAATTGATGCCACTCTGTCGTCGGTCATTATGTCGCTCCCTGCTAAAAGTTTTTGCTATTTCATCGTTAGCTATCTTATGGTGATAGCATTTGATACCCGCCAGCATTACTTCTGTGTATTGTAGTACAAGTAGCCAGACCTTCCAGTACTTTAGTCTTTATTACTAATAACGAAGTAATAATACTTTTGTCATGGTGCATTCTGAAAGACACTTCGTTTGACTGGAAAGCCAACTGTAACGAGACAGTATATTTAAACAGTATGGCTTCCGGTTGAGTCCAACGACCTTATAGTATGCTTTGATAGTGGAGCGCAGGTCCCCCGGTATTCAAGCAACAGTGTTTAACTCTATGAGAGCTTTACCGACATTTTGCCGACATACTATATACCGCCGGAAGACACGAGTAACTCTCGTGACCTGCTTCCATAAAAGCTATATAAGCTATATACACAAATAGCCCCGGTCTGTTGACTCAAACCGGAGGCTATTTATGGAGAGAGAGCAAGGAGGAATGGCTTCTGCTGAAAAGCTCTATACAAATATCATAATAGAATGCGGTTAGAGTAAAGTAATAGAATCGTTAGAATAGGATAATAGTTTTCCTAAACAGAAACGCATCGCCCCACGATAAGTGAGTGGTTTGGGGTTAAGAGATTGCAGGCGTAAAAATAAGAACGGGACCACCAATCGATGGCCCCGTTCTTAATTCGAAGGCCCTCCTTAGACAGAGGACCTCCATTTATCATCATACATAGGCTCATCTCCTTTCTGAAGGCCCACATTAGACTGTCGACCCCTCCTCCCGCCTTCAGACATATCATACCACAAAGGATTCACCTGACCAAAGTGTCACGCAATTATGATAGTCCGACCCTGTGATTGAATTAATCTAGTGTGTGATTGATTAGTTTTCTTTCTACTTTTCCTTCGCACGCCTGTTTATTTCATTTGCCTTGGCGATTAGCCATATCATTGTCCCCAACCCGGCAAAGAAAATACCGAGTCCAACAGGTCCTGACCAGAAAAAGACCAGCCATAAGTTATCCATTTTGTACTCCTTTCACCTCTTGTTAGAATCCGGACTACCAGATTATATTTATGGGTTAGGGTTGTCGTCAATACTCTGTCAGGCACGGTTGCGGGGTAATTGTGCGGTTTGATGGGTTTGGTGGGGAGGTATACGAGGAATGTGAGGTTTGAGGAGAGTTTGAGGCTACATGGTAGTTTAGAGGTGTCAACCCAGCACACCAGCCAGCGTAGGTGCTGGCTCTTCTATATCATCTAGCTCGGGCATGAAGGACAGCTGTTTCTCCTTCTCAGTGGCAAGCATTCCCCGGAACCAGATATAGGGGACTGCCTTTTTCACAGAAATTCGCATCTTCCTCAGCTGCTCTACCGAGTAAATGCTATGATTGCGGCGTGTTTCCACGATTCGTTTTGCCGACGTGGGGCCAATACCTGGCACGCGCAGGAGCTCGTCATAGCTGGCAGTATTAACGTCTACCGGGAAAAGCCAGGGCTGCTTCTGGGCGATGACCAGCTTTGGGTCCCCGCCCAGAGAGAGGTTACCAGTTTTACCCAGGGCCAGCTCCACTTCACCGGGGGTAAAGCCATAGACCCGCAGCAGCCAGTCGGTCTGGTAGAGCCGGTG
>CAZTBG010000047.1:0-15648 GCA_964611805.1 uncultured Dehalococcoidales bacterium
TACCAGCGTCCATTTTGAGTGGATACGTCAAGGGGGACACCCCCTTGAAATCCCCAAAAGGGGAAAAGGGGGATATTAACAATAGCCGACATCGTGACGAGATGAGTAAGAGGAGGTGAGGTAGATAAAAATCGACTATCAGCCAGTTGAGTGGCTCGGCGACCGGGTAAGGCTGCTTGACCAGACCAGACTACCCGGAGAAGAGGTCTATCTCGATATTACCGACTATCGAGAACTGGCCTCAGCAATCAAGCAGATGAACGTCAGAGGGGCACCGGCCATCGGGGTGGCGGGCGGCTATGGGGTTGTCCTCGGTGCGCTGAAGATTGAGGCAGCTTCGGGAGAGGCATTTCTGGAGAAGCTGCAAGGGGTCATCGAGACCCTGAAAAACGCTCGCCCCACCGCCCGCAACCTCCCCAGAGCGGTCGAGCGCATGGACAGGGTCGCTAACGAGGCGGTGGCTGCCGGAAAGAACGTAGACCAGATTAAAGAAATCCTGGTAGAAGAAGCCAAGAAGATTCACACCGAGGAAGCCGAAGCCACCTATAAGATTAGCGAGTTCGGGGCCGACCTTATTCAGAACGGCTTCACGGTGCTCACTCACTGCAACACCGGCCCGCTGGCGACCACCGGCTACGGCACGGCGCTGGGCGTGATTATCCGCGCCCAAGAGCAGGACAAGGAAGTAAAGGTGCTGGCCGACGAGACACGCCCCCTCCTCCAGGGTGCCCGCCTCACCTGCTGGGAACTGCAAAAGGCCGGTATCCCGGTGACATTGATTACCGACTCGATGGCGGGGTACTTCATAAACAAGGGGGAGGTCGACTGCATAATCGTCGGGGCCGACCGGATTGCCGCTAACGGCGACACCGCCAATAAAATCGGCACCTATACACTGGCGGTACTGGCCAGGGAGAACAGAATCCCCTTCTACGTGGCCGCCCCCACCACCACCATCGACACCTCGCTGGCGTCAGGAGAGGAAATCCCTATTGAGGAGCGAAGCCACGATGAGGTAACCGGCTTCCGGGGAGTGCGTACCGCCCCGGAGGACTGTGAAGCGGCCAACCCCGCCTTCGACATTACCCCCCACAGGTACATCACGGCCCTCATCACCGAGCGTGGTATAATACGGAAACCTTTTCGGCGGGGGATTGGGAGGGTGGTTGGAGACCAGTCTAAATGAAACTATACCGCTTAATAGATTCCCAATCTTACTAACAAGGTGTATCGCAGTGCCTAAGAGAGAAGACGAGTTCTGGAAAAGTAAAGATGCACAAACGGCATATTGTCGTGTGCATAAACGCTATTATAGAAAAGAACTCGGCTGTCAGTTGTGTTACTTAGAGAAGCAAAAATCAAGCTCAAGAACTAATGATGATGTCACTTTGATTGAATGCCCAAATTGTCACAAGATTTCACTTTGGTGGAATAAGTACTCAGAGCTGTACGAGTGTTTAAACACGGATTGTAAACTACAATACACACAAGAGTTACATGAAATTAAACCCAAAGCAGTACCTATAGAAGAAGTTATTATATCATCACCCGATGTGCAAGGTGCCTCACATGAAACCGAATTAATAGACCCGATGTTGCTGAGTGTTAAAATGTTCTTAGCTGATGTCAGGTCTTGGAAAAACAAATACAGAGACCCAGACTACGTTTGTGCCGACTTTGCAAAGGAAGTCTTTGACGCTGCCACTCTAAATCGTATGAGATGTGGCTATGTAATAATCTTTTTTAGTGACAGTGACGTAGCTCACGCTATCGTATGTTTTGAAACCGACTGCGGGTTAAAATATTTCGAACCACAAACAGGGAACGAAGAAGATGTATTTCTTGGGAAAAGCTATTCCGTAACTGCTGATGGTGTACCCAAAAACAACGTCATTAGCAGAATAGAGATAGAATGGAACGATGGGACAAAGCAAGTGATTACTGAATGACAAGGGAAAGGTGTAATTTAGTACAAACCAGTTATACATCCCCTCTCTTAATACGATTGGCCCATATTATCAGATAAATACCAAGACCAAAGACAATCAGAGCACCAATTAAATTTCCACTCGTTGATTCTTCCTTCGCAGCAGTGAAAAGGGTCATTACTTGTCTTCCAAAAACCACGCCAACATAGACGAGTATCATTAAAAGTGGATTTCTTAGAATGTAAGCAAATGATATTGCTAAGAATGCTGCCCATATGAAGGATAGCCCCAATAAAAAGCTATCAGAGAACGCTTCTTTAGTGAGGTAAGGTAGTAAAAACACTGCAAAGAAGATGCAGAGACCAACCCATATCAACTTATTATCCCTGTCTCCCAGTCTGCTAATTTCCCGATGCCAAGATGTTACTACTCTGTCAACGTACCAACGAAGTAGCATAATTAGTAATCCAAGTAACCAAGATAAAGCATCTCTAAACATCTCCCTCATTATAGATTAAATTCGCTACCGTTGACATAAGTTCATACAGGGACTACAATCCAGTATGCTTCACCTTTCGGCTTCTTGGTGATATAAGAACGGTTCAAATAAATTTGGAATGATACCCCATATTGCGTGGGGGTACAACTCACAAAATTACGCTCACACCAGATACAAGGAGGAATCACTAGATGCCACAGGCTAAAATCGGGGTTATCGGGGGGAGCGGGCTCTACGATATTCCCGGGATTGAGAATATCGAAGAGGTGAACGTTGATACCCCGTTTGGCAGGCCGAGCGACACCATCACCGTGGGCAAGCTGGGGGGAGTGGGGGTGGCCTTCCTGCCGCGGCACGGGCGGGGGCACACCATCCTCCCTTCGGAGATACCCGTCCGCGCCAACATCTATGCCCTGAAATCACTCGGCGTGGAGCACATCATCGCCGTCAATGCCTGCGGCAGCTTCAAGGAAGATTTCAAGCCCGGCGACCTCCTTATCCCCGACCAGCTAATCGACCGCACCAAGGGCCGGGTAAGCAGCTTCTTCGGCGACGGCATTGTCGCCCACATCATCTTCGCCCAGCCCTTCTGCCCCGACCTCAGCCGCATCCTCTACGAGACCGGCAAGGAAGCGGGGGCTTCCATCCACCAGCACGGCACCTACCTGGTGATGGAGGGGCCGGTATTCTCCACCAGGGCGGAGTCCCTCCTGCACAAGTCGTGGGGGGCGGATGTCATCGGGATGACAGTCTCGCCGGAGGCCAAGCTGGCACGGGAGGCCGAAATCTGCTACGCTAGTATCGCCGGTGTTACTGATTACGACTGCTGGCACGAGACCGACGAGCCAATCCCTATCGATGTTATTATCCAGACCCTGCGACGCAATACCGACACCATCAGAGAGATTATAAAACGGGCCGTCGCCAGGATACCCGACAAACGTGAGTGTGATTGTGCCAACGCCCTGCGGACGGCCATCGTGACCGCCCCGGAGGCAATAACGCCGGAGATAAAGAAAAGACTCGACTTAATAATCGGAAAATATGTGAAGTGAGGCGACTTTGGCTAATATAGAATTCGGCTGCTTGCCGACCACTATCGGCGGCATGCCCCAGACCGACCCGCGGGAGGCCTGCGCCCAGGTATTGCATTACCTGAAAGACGTCCCCGCCTGGCCGCAGTTGCCCAAACGCTCCTACAACGAGAACATGTACGTCCAGTACAGCCAGGGCTTTCCCGGGGTGGTGGTTGAAAACGAGCGTATCTACGTCGACCGTACCCAGGCCCAGAAAGAGCTTGAGCAGTTTTACACCGACTTCCTCGCCGATGACTATAATAAATACGCCATCGGTGCTGAGTATGCCGCCGGTCTGCATACCTTCCTCAACTGGGATAACCTTTCACCCTGGGCAGTCAAGGGGCAGGTAACCGGCCCCGTCACCTGGGGAATGACCATCACCGATGAAAACCGCAAGGCTATAATCTATGACGACACCCTCAGTGAGGCTGTTCCCAAACTTCTCCGTATGAAGGCAAGGTGGATGGAAAAGGTCCTGAGCCAGATATCCAGGAATACGATAATCTTCCTCGACGAACCTTACATGGCTGCCTTCGGCTCGGTGGGCATAATGCTTTCCGAGGAGACCGTAATCGGCCTGATTAACGACGTCTTCAGCAGCATCAAAGGTGTCAAAGGGATTCACTGCTGCGGCAATACCGACTGGGCAATCCTGCTCAAGACCAATACGAATATTATCAGCTTCGACACCTACAACTATGCGGATTCGCTGGCGCTCTATCCCGCCGAGGTCAAGAAGTTCCTCGAAAAAGGCGGGACGATTGCCTGGGGGGTTGTCCCCAACAACCCAGAGACGCTGGCCGGGGAGACGGTTGCCAGTCTCAGGGACCGCCTTGAGGAGGCCATGGCCCCCTTTACGCGGGAAGGTGTCCCTTTCAAGCAGCTGGTCAGGCAGGGCCTGCTGACACCAAGCTGCCAAATAGCCTCGCTGGAAACAGAGGAAGCGGCGGGGCAGGCCCTGGAGCTGCTGGCGGAGCTTTCAGCAGACATCAGAAAAAGGTACCTTTAAAGATTATATCATCCTCACCCCCTCGATCCCCCTCTCCTTCGAAGGAGAGGGGGAGGAAATTAAAAAGAGGGGTTTCGCCCCTCTTGGACTCTCCCTGCTTGAGAAGGGTTTTGGATTAAAAGTCGTCATTCCCGTGAAAACGGGAATCCAGTTTTATAACTATGCATGATCTCTGGATTCCCACCTGCGTGGGAATGACAATAAGACTCAAAAACGGCAACTACGATACAAGCCCCTTAAGAGGGAAGGCGGAAAGTAAGGCCACATTGCAGCCTCCAGTACTCCAGTAATTGAAGGCATGTTTCAAAAATGCAGGACTATATCCTGAAATACAACCCGATACCGAGCATTTTCGAGAAAGGTATCTCCTACCACCACCTGAAAGCCCTGAGCTTTCTGGCGGAAAGGGGTGACAGCCGGCTTCTTGATGTACTAAAGAATATAAAATCTTCTCAGAATGCCGATGGCGGTTGGCCGTGGCTGGGCCGATGGGAATTTAAGGAAAAAGTCCCCAGCAGCGTTACTGACACCGCCAATTACCTACCCCCACTCGTGGGTTGCGGTGCAGATATACACTCCGAAGAGGTAGTAAAAGCCTCAGCCTTCCTATTGGAAAAGCAGAGAGACGATGGGGGATGGGCGGAAAATCCGGAGCTACGCAAGACCATGTGGGAAAGCTGGATCTGGTTCAGTGTCGACCACAGTGTCACGTGGATTACCGGGCTAGTTATCACCGCATTGCTCAAAGCGGGACATCCACACGACGCACCATCCATAGTCAAAGCCGTGGCGTTTCTGAAAAGCATGCAGAACGGAGAGGGTGGCTGGCCTTCCCATGAGGGAATACCAGAGTCGGAAACTACTGACATGTGGACGATGGAAGAGGTCATCTCAGCATTGCTAAGTTGCGGTGCAACGAAGGAGTCAGAGATAATCAAGAAGGCAGAAAGTGCCATATTGAATCACCGGGACAGGTGGCAAGAGCCCGTGGAAAACCCTCTGGGCGTGTTTCTTATGCTAGGATACGACCGACAACATGAGTACGTTGCGGAGTGTATCCGTCATCTTCTGGATAATCAGAAGGAGGATGGCGGGTGGGGTTATTATAATAATGCGCCATCTCACATCGACCAGACAGTCCGCTGGCTGGAGACATTGTTGAAGTACGGAGTAAAAATCAGGTAACCAGCAATGCTCAGCAACAAAGAATTCTGGGACAGCCGGTTCAATGAGGAAGGTAAGGTCTGGGGAGAGCTGCCAAGCAAATCAGCCTACCAGGCACTGGAGCTCTTTCGCAGGCACGGTGTAAAAAGCATCCTCGTCCCCGGCTCCGGCTACGGCAGGAACACCAGGTTGTTCTCTTCATCGGGTTTTGATGTAACCGGTATCGAGATTTCTGGGACCGCCTGCAACCTTGCGAAGCAGTTTGACCCAAAAACCAGAACCTATGAAGGCTCGGTACTGGACATGGCGTTTGTCCCCGGCACGTTTGACGCCATCTATTGCTTCAACACCCTTCACCTGTTCTGCGAGAATGACAGAAGGCTGTTCGTTCAAGAATGTCTCGGCAAGCTGGGAGAGCCGGGACTGGCCTTTTTTACCGTCTTTTCGGAAAAAGAGCCGAGCTTCAGGCAGGGCAGAGAGGTCGAGAGCAACACCTACGAAAGTCGACCCGGCAGGCCGACGCACTACTTCACTGAAGAAGACCTCAGACAACACTTCCGAGATTTTGAAATTTTCGAGACCGGGATTGTCCATGAGCCGGAAGACCACGGCGGACAACCGCATACCCACATCCTGCGGTACATCATTGCACAAAAAGCAGCGTAGTATGTGCCGTATTCGATGCTGGCTACTTCAAAATAGATTTAATGCCTCTAACTGAGGCGAAGTGAGAGGAGCCCCTTCGAATGGAATGCAATATTGAGGCCAATAAGGCCAAATGCAACTGCACCTACGAGCCCTGCCCGAGAAAAGGCAAGTGCTGTGAGTGTATTGCCTACCACCTCAAGTACAACGAGCTACCCGCCTGCGTCTTCCCTCAAGAAGTCGAGAAGACCTATGACCGCTCTTTTGGCAGATTCGTGCAGGTCTACGCCAACAAAGGCCGGGGGTGACAAAACCAGCCTGTTTAAGCTATATTGAAAAGACATGAACAAAGGAAAAAGAGTCGCCCTAATCAAACACCGGCGTAAGAGGAAGAAGCTCGAAGAAAAGCGCAAGGCGGAGAAAAGCCGTGCCTAGCGGCTGGGTTTGACCGGCTATGAAGCAAGTTTACCTGCTCACAGGCCCACCAGGGACAGGAAAGACCAGTCTCATCAAGCAGGTGGCTGCCGAGATGGAGGACAGGGCTGGCGGTTTCTACACCGAAGAGATACGCACACGGGGAACCAGGCAGGGTTTCCGGCTCGTCACCCTCAGCGGGCAGGATGTTGTTTTATCACATATCAACATCAACAGCCCCTACCGCGTCAGCAAGTATCATGTCGATATCGAAGCCCTGGAACAGGTCGGTGTGCCCGCCCTGCTACATGCCGCTGAGCAGCGTGAACTGGTCGTTGTTGACGAAATTGGTAAAATGGAACTGCTCTCCACGAGCTTCAGGCAAACCATATCCCAGTTGATGGACAGCGGCAAGAGAATTCTGGGGACCATTATGCTCAACCCCCACCCCTGGGCTGACGCCATCAAACAAAGGCCACAGGTCAATTTAATCACCATCACCCAGGCCAACCACCAGCAGGTACTCAAAGAACTGCGGCACTGGCTGAGCCTCAACCAGGTCACCAAATTGTAGTATAATTTCTCTGTCTCCCTCGTTTCTGTCAGGTCTAAATAAAAACCAATGAAAAAGCGGAAGGATGTAGACATTGCAGCTATCGGAACTGGTTAAGGCACTCTCCGACCCGGCAATCTATCCAGAGACATCGCAAAGGGTAGAGGTCGAACAGACACAGATGTCGGTAGTTCTGCTGGCCGGTGAGTACGTCTACAAGGTGAAGAAGCCTGTAGACCTCGGCTATCTCGACTACACCACCCTGGAACGTCGCCGGTTCTACTGCCAGCGGGAGGTCGAACTCAACCGGCGCCTTTGCCCAGAGGCCTACCTCGGGGTTGTCGCCATCACCGAGAGCAGGGGGCAGATTGCCTGGGACGGCGAGGGTAGACCGATTGAGTATGCCGTAAAGATGCGGCGCCTCCCCCGGGAAGCAATGATGGACGTGCTCCTGATTGATGACAGGGTAACGCCGCAGATGATAACCGGCGTGGCCCAACGGCTGGAGCGTTTTCACCGTGAAGCCGAGACGAACCCCACCATCAGTGCCTTCGGCAGCATCGAGACCATCACCAAGAATACCAGCGAGAATTTCGAACAGACCACTCCGTACGTCGGGCGCACAATCTCACAGGAGCAATACGAGCATATCAGGGAGTACACAGAGGACTTCATAAAGAGAAATGCTCCTCTCTTTCGCCAACGGATGGACGATGGCAGGATAAGGGACTGTCACGGCGACCTGCACACCGCCCATATCTGCTTTACCGATAATATCTGCATCTATGACTGCATTGAGTTCAATGACCGCTTCCGATATGGCGATGTCGCCTCGGAGGTGGCCTTTCTGGCCATGGACCTTGACCGCTACGGCGCGCAACAGCTATCTCGTACTTTCGTTGATAGTTACCTCGAAGAGAGCAAAGATGGAGAACTGTTGGAGCTGCTCAATTTCTACAAGTGCTATCGGGCCTACGTGCGGGGGAAGGTGGAAGGCTTCAAACTTGATGACCCGCTTATCCCGGAAGAAGAAAAGGACAAGACCTCGGCTACCGCCAAGAGATATTTCGAGCTGGCTGAGTCTTATATTATTTAAGAAGGGAAGAAAAGCGACAAATGGCAAAAGTCTGGTTAACAGTAGCCAACCTAGCTTTAGTAGTTGCTCTCCTGGTTACAGCAGGCTGTACTACCCAGACATTGCGAGAATCCAATTTCAATCTGGTATTTAAATACGGTGTTGGCGCGAGAAATGAGCTGGACACATTCAACGGCACATTCACCAAAGATATGATTTCAGATCCATCAATAACGGTAAATCTATACTTGTCTGAAGAGGAGATGGACAGCATTTATCAAAAGATGGTGGAAATTGACTTCTTTGATTACCCTGACGAATTTTCTATTCCCATCCCTCCCGATGGCAAGATTGGCATTGTGACCCCTTATAACAGTTACTATTTCAAGGTAGAATATGATTCCAAGATTAAAGAGTTATGGTGGGAGGACGAAATAACAAATGAGAACGTGGAAGCTGACAAATTGAGAGAGCTTATCAACCTCATATGGGACATCATCAAATCCAAAGATGAGTATAAGGAACTACCAGAACCGACAGGTGGTTATATGTAGCCAGTGAAAGGGGAACTCATATTTTTAGTGAAGGGGGAGAGTTGAAAGAGCCGTTTTTAAAGTATGTAGAAAACGAACTGGGCACCAGCTTCCTGCTCATTGCCTGCGGCCTCCCCGGCACCTGGAAGACCGAGACCACCGAAGAGGTATCAAGAATAAAGGGCTATCCTATGCTCCGGTCCGACCTCATAAGGCTGGAGGTGCTGAAGGGTGAGGACGTCTTTGATGAAAGGGTTGCCTCAGACATGGAAAAGAGGACCAGCGTTTACGATGAGATGTTCCGCCAGGCTGATGAAGCCCTGAACCAGAGCGAGGGCGTGATACTGGACGCCACCTTTGTTGCGCAGCCACTGCGGAGACGGGCCGCCGAGATAGCCGCCAGGCACAAACGGAGATTCATAATCCTCGAAACGGACTGCCCTCAGGAGGTGTCCATCAGGCGGATACTGCAACGGACTAAAGAGAATTATGAGTCGAACGCACTGACGGAGCAGGCCTATCTCAACAACAAAAAGAGGTTCGAGCCAGTTGACCTGGACGACCTCAAACTGCTCTTCCCCAGCCTCGCTATCACCCACATTGTGGTTGACACGACGCATGACCCACCTGAAGACTGGTACATAACCAGCGTTGATAACAAGTAGAGATAATAAGTAGAAATGAAAATTGACCTGCATGTCCACACCAGCACAGGCTCCGACGGCAGTCTATCTGTCGAAGAGGTACTTAAAGAAGCCAAGAAAAGGGGGATAGCCCTGCTGTCCGTGACCGACCACGATTCCATAGATGCACAGGAAAGGGCTATCAACCTGGCAAAAGAGTACGGCATAGCCTACGTCACCGGCGTGGAACTGAACGTCACCTTCCAGCCGCCTGGAGACAAGCCACTCTCTCTGGACTTCCTCGGATACGGGTACGACATCACCAACCAGAAACTGAGAGACAAGCTACGCCTGATGGCGGAGCACCGCAAGGCAAGGGCACGTCAAATCCTGGAGAGGCTAAACACCGAGTTCGATAAAGAAAATATTGCCAGGCTTACCGAAGAGGATATCCATAATATCGAAAGCAGTGTCGATGGCGTCTTCGGGCGACCACACATTGCCGACTATCTGGTGGCACAGGGAATCGTCGCCAGCCGGCAAGAGGCCTTCGACAGGTATCTGGTCAAGTGTGATGTGCCCAAGTACCCGCTGTCCCTCGCCGAGGCGTCCGGGCTGATAAGGGGCGCCGGTGGCAAACTGGTATTCGCCCACCCGAATGACCCTCATGGGACCTCTCTAGCAATATTAACACCTGACCTGAGCCGACAGTCAAAGATTATCGAGGAGCACATACTGGAGTACATTGACGGCATCGAGTGCTGGCACTCAAGACATAGTGCCGAAACGACAGCGCACTACATCGAATTCGCCAGGCAACACGGCCTGATGGTGACCGGGGGAAGCGACTGCCACCAGAAGCCAATAATAATGGGTACGCTGGAAATACCCGACTACGTTGCCGAGCAGTTCGTATCATAGAATAAACAAGATAGCGAGTTTCAAAGCTGGTTTTACTCAGCCGAATTTTAACGCCAGACTTATGATACAATATTGAATTGTTAGCTCAGACCTGATGCAAAATGAGTAAAAAGGGGAGACCTCCGAAGGAGGAGGCAAACAGGCACCCTTTACACGGGCAATTAAATGGTGAAGTGCCCTGGCTGGACGGGTGTAAAGAGTACGAGAGGGAAACGTGCTTGGATTGTCCTGTGTCGTTAGAGGAGTGTCCTGCTGAAAACCCCCGCCTTCACAAAGGCGGTCGACCTAAGAGGAGTAATTAATATATTATAGAGTAATACGGATGAGGTGGCGCTGCTAAGAATATAAAACAAGCGGCAGACCAAGAGGCTAGGGTGGAATATTAAAGAGTGCGATAAGGAGTGAGCAATGGCTTCGACCAAGAACTATGACGTCAAAGACCTGGACCTGGCTGAGTTAGGCCGGCGGCGAATAGACTGGGCAGCCCGCGAGATGCCCGTAATACGCCTTATCCGAGAGAGGTTTGCTAAAGAGAAACCGCTAGCCGGCATCAGAATCAGTGGCTGCCTCCACATTACTACCGAGACAGCCAATCTGGCACTTACTCTGCAGGCCGGAGGTGCCGAAACCATCTTGTGCGCCTCCAATCCCCTCAGCACCCAGGATGATGCCGCTGCTGCCCTGGTAGAATACGGGATACCCACCAATGCCATCAAAGGGGAGGACTCAGTAACCTACTACCAGCACATCAATACCGCCCTGGACAGCCAACCCCACATTACCGTGGACGATGGCGCTGATTTGGTGAGCACTCTCCATACCAAGCGAAAAGACCTCATCAGCGGTGTCATCGGTGGCACTGAGGAAACGACCACCGGTGTAATCCGACTGCGCAGCATGGAAAAATCAGGCGACCTGAAATATCCCATCATCGCCGTAAACGACGCCCAGACCAAGTACCTCTTTGATAATCGCTACGGCACCGGCCAGAGCACTATAGATGGTATTACGCGGGCCACCAATATCCTGTGGGCCGACAAGAAAGTGGTGGTCTGTGGTTATGGCTGGTGCGGGCACGGCATTACCATGCGGGCCAAGGGAATGGGTGCTCACGTGATAGTCACCGAGGTTGAGCCGGTCCGAGCCCTGGAGGCAGTGATGGACGGCTTCCAGGTAATGCCACTGATGGAGGCAGCCCGGATAGGCGACATTTTCATTACTATCAGCGGTGACAAGAACGTTATTGATAGAGCCCATCTCGAGGTTATGAAGGACGGGGCCTTGTTGGCCAACAGCGGACACTTCAATGTGGAGATAAATATCCCGGCCCTGGAGAGTTTATCCCGCAGCCGCAGAGAAGTACGACCGTTCGTTGAAGAGTTTGAACTGGCCGATGGCCGAAAGCTTCATCTGCTGGGCGAGGGCAGACTGATTAATCTGACTGCTGCCGAAGGGCACCCGGCCAGTGTTATGGACATGAGCTTCGCCAACCAGGCGCTCTGCATTGAATACCTTGCGAAAAACCGGGGGGCACTCAAGATAAAGGTCCACTCTGTCCCATCGGAGATTGACAAAGAAGTGGCCCGCCTGAAACTGGATGCGATGGGCATCACCATTGATACGCTGACACCGGAACAGAAAAAATACCTCACCAGCTGGGATGAAGGGACATAGAAAGGAGAGTACATGCCCAATAGTTTTTATTCTTCAGATAAGTACTTGCTGACCTCAGAGTCGGTTACCGAAGGGCACCCGGACAAACTGTGTGACCAGATATCAGATGCTATCCTGGATACCATCATGGAATGTGACCCCATGGGGCGGGTCGCCTGCGAGACCGCCTGCACCACCGGTCTGGTGATGGTCCTGGGGGAAATCACTACAACCTGCTATGTCGACGTACCATCGATAGTACGCGAGGTCGTTAAAGACATTGGCTATACCGACCCGGCCTATGGTTTTGACTACCAGTCCTGCGGAGTGCTGGTATCAATCAAGGAACAGTCCACCGATATTGACCTCGGGGTAAGTAAGTCGAGAGAGGTCAAAGATGACACCTCCGGTGCCAACGAGCTGGACCAGACCGGAGCCGGCGACCAGGGAATGATGGTGGGATTTGCCTGCAATGAGACCCCGGAACTGATGCCACTACCGATTGCACTATCGCATAAGCTGTGCCGACGTCTTGCCCAGGTGAGAAAGGACGGTATCCTGCCCTATCTCCGGCCCGACGGCAAATCGCAGGTAACCGTGGAGTACAGCAAGGGCATCCCCAAGCGAGTCACCAGCGTGGTTATTGCCGCCCAGCATGACGACGACGTCAGCAGCGAACAGATAGCCAGGGACGTTACTGAGAAGGTTATCAAGACGGTTGTCCCCGCCTCGTTGATTGACAGCGAGACCAGGTTCTTCGTCAACGGCACCGGCCGCTTTGTTATTGGTGGCCCGGTTTCAGATACCGGCTTCACCGGGCGCAAGATTCTGGTAGACACCTATGGCGGGCTGGCCCGCCACGGCGGTGGGGCCTTTTCAGGGAAAGACCCGACCAAGGTTGACCGTTCCGCGGCCTATATGGCCAGGTATATCGCTAAGAACATCGTTGCCGCCGGACTGGCCGACCGCATTGAGATACAGATTTCCTATGTAATCGGTGTCGCCCATCCGCTCTCCGTGTCCGTCGAAACTTTCGGTACGGGCAAGGTTAGCACCGATGTTATCGATAAGCTCATCAGCAAGCACTTCGACCTCAGGCCGGCGGCCATTATCCGCTATTTCAACCTGCGGCGCCCTATCTACCGGCAGGTAGCCTCCTACGGACACTTCGGCCGCGATGACCTTGACCTGCCCTGGGAGAAGACAGACAAGGCCGAGTTCCTCAGGAAAGAAGCTCTGGGGAAGTAATCGGCTGCCACAGGCAGAATATCGGGTTCTTCATTGGCATCACGGGATAACGGCACAGTTGAGAGACTAGGACGTCTTTTTGAAGCATCTGCACCGCCCGGGCGGGTGGTTCGGAATCTGTCTCCTATGGTGGGCGGTACCGTACAATAGACAGAACCAAGACCTTCGAATTAGCCTTCAGCCTAACAATCTAACCATAGATACGTCACAAAATACCATTTTGGTACCTTACCTAACCAGAGCATGGTATCAAGTTACCGAGTACACAACTGCTAGAATAACTTATGCTATGTGACCTTTTTATCAGAAAAGATTTCTTCAATTAATAAATATTCATACTGGGTCGTACCATCAAATACGACGTAGCGATGTGAACCGTGTGGACCGGTCGGACATTGGTGCAGTACTGGCTTGAGTAGTTCCTGCGCAACCTTAATCAATTCATCAAGAGAGTCTACCACAACTATATTTTCGGTCGGTATTGCTAACGATATGTCCTTTGTGTTCACAATTATATTTGCGTATTTCTTTGTTACTCTTCCTACCACCTGCTCAATATCTGTAGAAAGTTCAGACCCAGTTCTAAAACACATCACAAGGAAGAACACAAAGAGGACACAAGTAACACCAGCCAAGCTTGGAAACAGAATTCTTGCCTGTGTAACCGGCAACCACAGATATCTCTCCTGTCTTTCGATAGTCTGTGTTGTTTCTAAAGACCTGGGCTCAGTGTTCTCTAGGCTGTTGCTCCAGTTCAATACACTGCCAGTTAAATCCGTCATTAGACTCTGGGTGTATTCATCATCTATCAATCCGAAGTCTGTCTGAGCCAAGGTATGGACCTTTGCCTCAATGGTCAGATTGTGCTCTGAAGCAGAGATTCCTGTTTCCTGTTGGACGGTATCAAGGATTTCGGTGAATTGGCCCAGGTCAATGGGAAAGGTAATATCCACAGGCCCACTTATCTCCGTTGCTGGAACGAGAACAACAACATCGGACCATTTTCCCGGAATCTCTATGGTGGCAGTAATCTCAACCTCTTCCTCAAGCAGAGTGATTGGCACATCAGCCTGCAACCTGTGGGAGAAGCTGAAAACTATGCTGTCCAGAAGCTTAAGAAAGACTATATCTTCCGGCCCCAGCGTCTTGGTGGTAGAATCTTCAGATACCATCGGGGGTTTCAAGGTTGTGGAATCATAGAGAGCGTTTGGTTTCAACTGTACTGTGTAGTCATACTTACCATACGAATTTCCATATCTGTGGACAAGGTCTCCGTCTATATATACAAAAGACCCCGTTAGTCCCAGGAGCAGTGTTTGATTCATATTCTGGTACGTAAGCACGTCATCCGCTTCTACATCGGTAACACTGGCTATGATTGTTACATCAAAGTTTGAGGTGGAGCTAACGCCTATTTCCTCGTCGATGGTCTGTGCTAGTTCCTTGAAATAAGCAAGGTCTACCGTGAAAGAGAGGGTAAAATTCCCCGTTTGAGTTTCGCTCGGTATCAGGGAAACAGTCTTTTCCCAGATGCCAGTCCTTTCTATGACGGCGTTGACCTCGACCTCCCGCAGTGCGGTTTTGTCTGAGTGGTAGCTGTAGGTCATGCTGATGTTTTCAATTAGATTGATAGGGTACTTCAAGCTTGACAACATGGCTTGTGAAGTGCCGTAAACATAGCTCGGCTTGACGTAGGCGGTGTAGTCGAACTTCCCTATGTGCTGGTAGTCAATCATCAAGGGCTCCTCTGCTACTGTAGGCCGTGAAAATGCTTGATATACGGCAATAAGCAGAAGAATCAGGAGGACCGAAGTGACTGCCAGTAGACCTATTCTCATCCCACGAGACACTATTTCCAAGCCTTTCTTATCATGTTTTTACCAAACGATGAGCAGACGAATCAGGGAAATTCTGGAAGAGAAGTCCCCCATCTTATTCTGGCTTGAGCCTGAAGAGCATCGTCAGGTTAAAAGTATCACCCTGGAACTCATTCCCGGCATCCTGGTCAAACCTGACACTCATTTCAAAACGGGCCTCATTTGTGTTACCCTTATCCGGCAGCGGAAGATTGCTCAGGGGCTCTCGCTTGAGGTCGTAGAAGGTTATCCTGCCATCTCTATCGATATCGCGAATCCGCCATGAATGACTACAGCAAAGGTCAGGAGCTTTCCCCTTACGCGAGATGATAGTCAATTTGCCGGTTAGACAATCAATCTGCCATGTGCTGTTTTTGTAGATACACCGGGTAATGACCATATTCTTCGCCATCTCATCCGGATGCAGATTGGTGCCTGGGTCGGTGTC
>CAZTBG010000048.1:0-14525 GCA_964611805.1 uncultured Dehalococcoidales bacterium
CTTCCCCCTCTCCTTTGAAGGAGAGGGGTTCACCCTGAAGGGTTCTCCCTGAAGGGGATATAAGGGAGTGAGGTAGATAGTGAACCATAACCAGTTGACGATACACGAAGCCCACCGACTGCTCAGGGAGAAACAGGTCTCATCGGTGGAGTTGACCAGGGCATACCTGGAGCGCATAGAGAAATTGGAACCGGAGGTTGGTGCTTTTGTTACGGTGACCGGGGAGCTTGCCCTGGAGCAAGCCCGGAAGGCCGATGAGCTTATCGCTGCCGGTGATGGTAGTCCCCTCACTGGCATACCGGCGTTGATTAAAGATGTCATGTGCACGCGGGGGGTACGTACCACCTGCTCCTCGAAGATGCTGGAAAATTTCGTACCGCCGTACGATGCTACGGTGGTCGAGAAGCTGAATGGGGCCGGCATGGTGATGGTCGGCAAGAGCAATATGGACGAGTTTGCCATGGGCTCCTCGACGGAGCACTCGGCTTTCTTCCCCACCCACAACCCCTGGGACCTGTCGCGCGTGCCCGGTGGCAGCAGCGGTGGCTCGGCGGCGGCTGTGGCGGCTGGTGAGGCCGTCTACGCTCTTGGCTCGGATACCGGCGGTAGTATCCGCCAGCCAGCCGGTTTTTGCAGTGTTACCGGCCTGAAGCCTACATACGGCCGGGTGAGCCGCTACGGTCTGGTGGCCTTTGCCAGTTCGCTCGACCAGATTGGGCCGCTAACACAGGATGTTACCGACTGTGCCCTGGTGATGAACGTTATCGCCGGTTATGATAAACGTGATTCTACCTCCGCCCCATATCCCGTCCCCGACTACACACGGTGCCTGACGGGCGATATTAAGGGGATGAAAATCGGCATCCCCAAGGAGTACTTCGTCGAGGGGATGCAGCCCGAGGTTGAGAAAGCGATACGGGCGGCCATCAGCAAGCTTAAGGAGATGGGAGCAGAAGTCGGTGAGGTATCGTTGCCCCACACCCGCCACGCCCTGGCGGTCTACTATATTATTGCCCCGTCTGAGGCCTCGGCCAACCTGGCCCGCTACGATGGTACCAAGTACGGCTTTCGCTATCAGGGTGCCGAGACGATGTGGGATACGATGGACAAGACACGGCAGTATGGTTTCGGTGATGAGGTGAAAAGGCGTATCATGCTCGGCACCTACGCCCTCTCCGCCGGTTATTACGATGCCTACTATCTCAAGGCGCAGAAAGTACGCACCCTGATACGGAGGGAGTTCGATGAGGCCTTCGAGAAGTTCGATGTCCTGGTAACCCCCACCTCCCCCACTGTACCCTTCAAGATAGGGGAGAAGGTGGACGACCCGGTGCAGATGTACCTCTCCGATGTCTGTACCCTGCCGATAAACATCGCCGGGCTGCCGGGAATGTCAATACCGGCCGGCTTCGCCGACGGGCTGCCCATTGGTATGCAGATAATCTCAAAACCCTTCGCCGAGGAGACTATCCTCAAAATTGCCCACACCTATCAGCAGGCGACCGACTGGCATAAGAGGAGACCTGAGTTCTGAACTAGGGTATTGCGCATGCGTTATGGTGATTTAACCTACGAGGAAATTCGTGACCGGGCAAAGCAGGGCTGGCTGGCCATAGTTCCTACCGGCTGTACGGAGCAGATGGGGCCGCACCTACCGGTGGACTTTGATACCTGGCAGGCTGAGCATTACTGTCTGGCTGCCTCAAAGAAGGCAGCTAGCGATTTCGGGGTTCACTCGCTGGTTTTGCCTGTCATGCCATTCGGCCCGACACCAGAGCACCGGAACTTTGGCAGCGGCTATATTGATATCCCCAAAGACCTGCACGAGTCTCTCGTATTCGCGATTTTAAAGTCGCTTGCCGAGCAGGGATTTCAGAAAATTGTTGTCTGGCGGGGCTGCGGCGGGCATGACCTGCGGGAAACGGTAAAGCGGTTTAACAGGCAACACCGAAGTAAGGTCAGGGCCTATTTACCCGGCCACCCATTTCACGATATCTGGTGCCGTATAGGTAATCCGGACAATCCCGGAGGCCACGCTGATAGCTTCGGCACCTCCATCGCGCTATACCGTCGACCGGAGGCTGTTCGCACTGAGAAAATATCCAATCCTCACAGTAAGGAGGTCGACTGGTCTGACCTTAATCTCGATTTCAGCCGCTACTCAGAAACGGGCGTTATCGGTGACCCCACCGAGGCCAGTGCCGAACTGGGGGAAAAGCTATGGGAGGCTGTCATTGAGGAGATGGCCTTGATATTGAAGAGTATCGGCGAGGGTAAAGAGAAAAGCCGCTTTATCAGCCGAGACCGTCTCCACTTCCTGCGGCGTAAATCCTGATAAAAGGAGAGTTCTCTAGAGGGCGAAGTCCCTCTTTCCAAAACTCTTCCCGTTGAAATCCCTCTCAATCTCCCTTTGCGAAAGAGAGAGGTTGAGTTCCCCCCTTTGAAAAGGGGGACCAAGGGCGATTTTGGAATTGATTCGCTGCACTCGCAATAACACAAAAGGGGAGGTGGGGTATTGAATAACCTTGAGGTAAGATGTTATTCTGGTCATACTTATGCAGAGAGACCGGAGTCCTTCCGCTGGCAGGATGTGGAATATCAGGTCCAGGAGATAGAAGGGACCTGGCAGGAACCGGGGAAAAGGTGCTTTCGGGTGCGCGTGGGGGGGAACAAAAGGTTTAAGCTCTGCTATAATGTAGCAGAAGGACGGTGGTCCTTGACCGAGCTTGTGAGGAGCTGATAGATGTTGAGTGACATTCTCAAGATACTTGAGAACGATGCCCGGACAACTCCCAAGCAGATTGCCGAGATGACAGGCATGTCTCTGGCCGAGGTTTCCAGGCTCATCAAGCAGGCCTTGAAAGACCGCACCATTCTCAAATACAAGGCAATAGTCAACTGGGACCAGGTCGAAGGCGAGCATGTTTGGGCGCTGATTGAGGTCAAGCTTACTCCCCAGAAGGACGTTGGCTTCGACTCCATAGCCGAGCGTATCTACCGCTTTCCACAGACACGCACGGTGTATCTCGTCTCCGGCACCTATGACCTGTTTGTGCTGGTGGCGGGCAAGAGCAACCACGAGATTGCCGACTTCGTTTCTCAGAAGCTGTCCCATATCGAGGGAGTAACTCAGACCGTCACCCAGTTCGTCCTCAAGAGGTACAAGGAGGACGGTGAAATTGTTGAAGGCCAGGAGGAGGTTAAGCGTCAGCCCGTAATACTCTAGCGGCACGCATGTTTTTCGCTGACCTGTCAGGAGACTGTTATGGTATCGAAGTCTAAACCAGGGGTCCATAGCAAGAAGTACCACATATCGAAGCGGACAAACCAGCTTTCCCCTTCGGGGATACGCAAGTTCTTTGACCTGCTGGCCTCCATCGAAGGAGTGATTTCGCTGGGTGTTGGCGAGCCTGACTACGCCACTCCGTGGCATATTATTGAGTCGGCCATCGAGTCGCTGGAGAAGGGTCAGACGATGTACACCTCCAACCTGGGTATGCCCGAGTTGCGCGAGGAGCTTGCCCGATACCTGTATCACCATTACGACCTGCAATACGACCCCAATACAGAGCTCCTGATTACGGTAGGTGTCAGTGAGGCGCTGGACCTGGCAATGAGGGCCATTCTCGACCCCGGAGAAGAGGTAATCATGCCCGACCCCCATTACGTTGCTTATGATGCCTGTGTTATTCTCGCCGGAGGTAAGGCAATTACCGTGCCGACATATGAGGATGACGGCTTTGAATTAAGCGCCGCCGATATTGAGGCACGCATAACTGACAGGACCAGGGCAGTCCTTATTGGCTATCCGGCGAACCCCACTGGTGCCGTGATGAGCCGTGAGAAAATGACGGAGGTTGCCGAGGTGGCCAAACACTACGGGTTGCTGGTCATTTCCGACGAGATTTATGCGAAACTGGTCTACGGAGTGGAGCATACCTGTGTAGCTGCCTTGCCCGATATGAGAGAGCATACCATTCTGCTCGGTGGTTTCTCCAAGGCGTATGCCATGACCGGCTGGCGCATCGGCTATGCGGCAGCCCCCAGAGAAGTAATCGCCGCTATGACCAAGATACACCAGTATACAATGATGTGCGCCCCGACAATGGCCCAGGTGGCGGCGACTGAGGCACTTAGGGCGGGTGAAGAAAGCGCCGCTGAAATGGTGGAGGACTATGGCCGGCGTCGTCTCGTTATGGTCAAGGGGCTGTGTGATATTGGTCTGTCGTGTTTTGAGCCGAAGGGAGCATTTTACGCTTTTCCATCAATCAAGAAGACCGGCATGACTTCAGAGGAGTTTGCCGAGGCACTGCTTACGGAAGAGAAGGTGGCCGTGGTTCCTGGTTCCGCCTTTGGGGATTGTGGTGAGGGGTATGTTCGTTGCTGCTATGCTACCTCGATGGCTGATATTGAGGAAGCCCTTGCCAGGATGAAACGTTTTGTCAGCAGGCACGGCTAGGGTTGGCGGGTATATTTTCAGGGACTCGCTGCAGGTAAGTAATATTGGCAAAGAAGCTACGCTGTGACAGGTGCGGTCTCGAACTCACTGAAAAGGATGACCTCAACCTGGCCTATGGTGGCATGACAGCGTGGCAGACGGCCGCCAGAGCACGTGGTATTGAGCCGAGGGGTATATTACCCTGCAAGAATTATGTCCGTTGCGGGGGCG
The DNA here is from genome assembly GCA_964611805.1 of uncultured Dehalococcoidales bacterium. Classification (GTDB taxonomy): domain Bacteria; phylum Chloroflexota; class Dehalococcoidia; order Dehalococcoidales; family Fen-1064; genus W589. The sequence goes on from CAZTBG010000048.1 coordinate 4,670, forward strand.
AAATAGTCGAGGTCAATGAGGAGGGACCTGGGTGGCTGAGGAAGCTGTTTGGCCGGTAGAATAAGAGCATTCAGGAGCAAGGTGTCATGGGAGAAACCTACGCCGGGGCTGGTGTGGATATTGATGCTAAAGACAGGGCAGTAGAACGTATCGGTAAGCTGGCACAGTCTACCCTTCGTCCTGAGGTCCTGAGTGGCGTCGGCTTTTTCGGTGGGCTTTTTGAGTTTATGGGCGATACCGGCTCGGTTCTGGTGTCCAGCATTGACCAGGTTGGTACCAAGACAAAGATTGCCAACGCCCTGGGCAAGCACGATACGGTCGGCATTGATATAGTCAGTCACTGTGTCAACGACATCTTCACCTGCGGCGCTGAGCCACTGTTCTTTCTGGACTATATCGGCATGGGTAAGATGATACCGGATAAGGTGGAGGCCATCGTTCAAGGACTGGCCCGGGCCTGCCGCGAGGTTGGTTGTGCCCTTATTGGTGGCGAAACCGGAGAAATGGCCGGACTTTATGCAACCCCTGAGGACTATGACCTGGTAGGTTTTGTCATCGGGATGGTGAAGAAAGAGAAGATTATCACGGGCAAGGCGATTACTGTTGGTGATACCATTATCGGTTTGCCATCCAGTGGCTTGCATACCAACGGTTATTCTCTGGTGCGCAAAATTTTCGGTGAGACCAGAACAGCATTGGATACCCCTTACCCTGAGCTGGGGCGGACTCTGGGAGAGGAACTCTTGGAACCGCACCGCTGCTACTACAACCGATTGAAGCCACTGTTACCCTTTATAAAAGGGATGGCACATATCACCGGCGGTGGTCTAATTGAAAATGTGCCCCGTGTTCTACCTGAGGGTGTAGCAGCGCACTTTGAGAGTCGGACCTGGGCTGCCCCCCCAATCTTTGACCTTATTCAGCGGCGGGGTAACGTTGACCGCGACGAGATGTACCGCGTCTTCAATATGGGTATCGGCATGGCGGTGATATGCTCACCCGAGCACGCCAGCCGGATAACACGAGCCCTGCCTGAAGCAGAGGTCGTCGGTGAAGTTATCAAGCAAACGGGCGACACAAGGGTAGTTATTGCGTAGGCAGGCCTGGAGCGGGGAGCCCTGTTTGTACCCGCCAATTATTGCCAAGGTTTAATGACTTTTACTCTGTTTGTCTTCCTCTTGGCCGTGATATATAATCCACGTAAATAATTTCCTGTATCTGTAAGAGGATTTAAGCCGTGCACTGGGTATACCGGGTCTCTTATCCAGTAGTCTGGACACTGATATTCTTGTTGAGCCGCTGGCAGATAAGGGGCAAAGAGAATGTACCCCGGGAAGGTCCCCTGCTGGTTGTTGCCAACCATATGACAAACCTTGACCCGCCTTTGCTCAGCGTCAGCCTGGGGCGGTATGTGGTATTTATGGCCAAGGAAGGGCTGTTTCGCTCCAGACTGGGCGGCTATTTCATTCGTGGTCTCGGAGCGATTCCGTTACGACGGAATGGGATTCAGCGGGAAGCGCTAATAGCTGCCGAGAAAATACTGGCTGACGGCTATGCTCTGGCTGTATTCCCCGAAGGTATGAGAAGCCGGACCCATAAGCTACGACGTGCTTTCCCCGGCGCAGCACTAATTGCGCTGCAGACTGGCGTTCCCATACTGCCAGTAGCTATTACCGGCACAGAGGCTGTCAGAGGTATGGCCTGGTTGCGACGCCCAAGGCTCACGGTCACTTTTGGGCAGCCCTTCTACCTGTTGCCGACTAATGGTAAAAAAGACCGCGATGAATGTGCTGAATACATCATGGAGCGTATCGCTGAGCTTCTTCCTGAAAACTACCGGGGAGCCTATGCCCGTGTAAGGGCGGAGCAGTGAGTATGACAGTAAAGATTGAAAAGGCTGCCGGTATGGGATTTTGCTTTGGAGTGAAGCGGGCTATCGACATTCTGGAGAAGGTCGCCCGTGAACGGGGCACCGTTGAGACGCTGGGCCCGGTTGTCCATAACAAGCAGGTAGTACAGAGGCTGGCCGAAATTGGTGTTACGGTAGCCAGGGATGTTGATGACATCAGGGGTGATACGGTAGCTACTGGCGCCCATGGCATCAGTCCCCAGCTAGAAGAAGAAATCAGAGCCCGGCATATTCAAATCATCAATACTACATATTGTCCGTTTGTGCGGCGGGCACAGCTTGTGGCGGCCAGGTTGGCCAAGTCTGGCTTTTTTGTCGTGGTATATGGTGATGCTGAACACCCTGAAGTGAAGGGCATACTTGGCTGGGCCGGTGGCAGGGGAATGGCTACTTTGAACGCTGATTCCGTAGCTAAGCTTAATCCGTTACCCCGCAGATTAGGTGTCCTTGCCCAGACAACTCAAATACCGGCCAACTTCACTGAGTTTGCTAAGAAGCTTATTGACTCTGCCTTTGCCAGGGACTCCGAGCTACGTATTATTGACACTATCTGCCATGATATTAGAAAACGGCAGGCGGCGGCGCTTGAACTGGCCAGAAGGGTAGAGGTCATGCTTGTCATTGGCGACCACACCAGCGCCAACACCAACCGTCTGGCTGAATTATGTTCGACGGTAACCAGGACCTACCTGATTGAGATTTCCGACGAGATTCAGATGTCATGGTTGGAGGGGCGCTCTCATATAGGCGTCACGGCAGGTGCATCCACACCGGAGCAGACTATTAACGAGGTGCTGGCCAGGCTGGAGGCTATCACTGGGAATTCATAGTCCCATCTGCTGGGCTACCGCCTCCCGGTGATAATCACCATCACCGAAGCTCAACTGCGCCGCCTTACCCCGCTTCGTGTAGAACTGTAAATCGTGGTCCATAGTACAGCCAATAGCACCGTGAATCTGGTGTGCCAGTGTAACAACCCTCTCGTAGGCTTCCCCTGCCCATGCCTTGGCAATAGCTATCTCTCTGCGGCAGGGTAGTCCTTCACTCAGCATCCAGGCTGCCTGGTAGGTGCAGAATCTGGTGGCATCGACGTCGGTTGCCATTTCGGCGCAGTAGTGCTGGATGACCTGGAAGCTGCCAATCGGGCGGTCGAACTGCTGCCTCTCCCTGGCGTAATCGAGCGTCATCTCCAGTGCCCGCTGGAGGCCTCCTGTGATGTCGCAGCACTTGGCAACGGCGCCTCGCTCGATTATCCTCTGCACTACCTCCCATCCTTTACCCGGTTGCCCCAGGATGTTCTCCGCGGGGACTCGTACCCGGTCAAAGACTACCTCAAATAGCTTATCACCGGATATCGTTTTCAGGGCGGAGTGACTCAGGCCCGGGCTGGTAGCATCCACAATAAATGCGGTAAGTCCTTCTTCGGGGTTGGCTGACTGTTCCGTGTGGGCCACGCAAAGCAGGTAGTCAGCCACATGGGCATCAGGAACGAAGAGCTTGGTGCCATCAATCACGTAGGTATCCCCGTCGGCAGTGGCCATGACGGTTATTGAGGCGGCGTCATACCAGGCGCTGGCTTCGGTGAGGGCGAGGGTAAAGATGGCTTTGCCGCTGGCAATATCAGGCAGGTACTTTTGTTTCTGGGCGTCACTCCCGGCATCAAGGATAGTGAGACCTCCGAGGACCACACTTGAAAGAAACGGACCGGGCAGGCAGGCCCTTCCCATCTCCTCAAGCAGAATTGCCAGGTCGATAAATCCCATACCACTACCGCCGTAGCTTTCGGGTAAGGCCAGCCCCATCCAACCGAGTCCGGCCATCTCCTGCCACAGCTCCGGCGGGTACCCTTTCTCGTCAGTTTCCATCTCCCGGACAAGCGTCTTGGGGCACTTATCATCCAGAAAGTCCCGTGCCGATTTCCTCAGCATTTCCTGCTCTTCAGAAAGGTTAAAGTCCATTTTAAACCTCTATTCCTTTTCCTTGATGCCAGCCAGTCTTTTAGCCAGCTTCTTCTTTGGCTCCAGGTCGGTATCGCGGAGCAATGTCATCCGGTGCGCCTCCGGAGAGCCGCCGCCGTGGATGTTGGAGACAATATCCCTCGTCTCGAAGGCCAGCTTTTCAATGAGACGGAACATTCGCATCCTGTCCTCGACGGGCACATCGGCGACACCTTTGAGGTACTTTTCGATAAAGTGCCCGATTTCCGGATTATGCAGGTCTCTCTCCGAGGGCAGGTCAGCGACAAAACCACCGGCGATATCCACCAGCAGGCGGAGCACTTCGTGGTATTCCTGGCCTTCGTACAGCTTCGAAGTGTTGGCCAGGACACTGTCGACCAGATAGATGCCGGATTCGCTGGGTCTGGCTTCTATAGAGGCTGCCAGGCAGCAGCCGTACATTGTCTCGACTGTCTTTATCATCTCAACCAGCTTGGCGTTGATGTGCGAAGCTGTAGGGACACCATTGTACTCGGCGATGGTCGCGGCTGCGCCTATGATTACATCGCCCACGCCGCACTTGCAGCCGCCGTGAGAGTGACGATGGTAGCTCCCGAAGGTTCTCACCATCGGACCGGCAAATTCATACTCGCCGCAGAGGAACACCCTTTCCCACGGCACAAAAACGTCGTCGAAAACAACCATCGGGCAGAACTTACCGAAGTCGACATTGCCGAGGTCGATTCCTTCCAATACCCTCGCCTCAAGTGTGCCCCGTCCGTAGATGTGGATAACGCCTTCTGTATCGGCAGGCATGGCGAAGCAAACGGCGTAGTCTTTATCATTTTCCCGCATCTCCCGCGAGGGTATAATCAACCCCTCGTTGGCACAAAGCGAGCCGCTCTGGTGTGCTTTAGCCCCACGGACAACAATGCCGTCTTTATTCCGGTCGATAATTCGCAGGTACATGTCCGGGTCAGGCTGTGCCGAGGGACGCAGCGAGCGGTCCCCCTTGACGTCGGTGACACCGCTCCAGACGACGATGTCGTTCTTCTGGACGTATTTCAGGTAATCGAGGAATCGCTGGTGGTATGCTGTGTCGTGTCTGGCATCCACCTCGTAGGTGGTCACACCGACTGCGTTTAGTGCATCCAGTCCGGTACAGCGCATGTAGCAGGTGCCCGTCCGCTGAGAAAGAAACTTGAGCATCTTGACCTTGGTCAGCAGGTCGTCGGTGCTCTTATAGAGTTTGGTGAAGCGGCTGACCTCCTCGCCGATAAGGTCGGAGTAGGCTACCAGCAGTTCCCGGCCTTCGGGGTCATGGGTAAGGGCGTAGGTCTGGGCTACGGCGGCGACCTGCCCCCTTGTCAGGGGGTGGGTGGTGACGTCGGCCAGTTTCTCCCCGAGAACATAGGCGGCGGGGTTCATCTGCCGGAGGCTGTCATAGTATTGCTCAGCAGTCTTCAGAGTTATCATTACCTCCCACTGTATTTATTAATAGTCAGATACAATACTGGATTTCTGCATTGGGGTAAACGGCAACCTTCGTGTCCGCCTCGTGGGAAGAAAGGGCTTTTAGGACTTCATTCCACCTGTGCAGGAAGACGACCTTGTCCGATTCCCCGAACCAGCTCCGACTGGCCAGGTCAGGGTATTCCGAGAAGACAATCAGGCGGTTAACGTATGGTGGTACCCTGGCTCCCTGCCGCAGTGGGGCGAAGCTAGTGTTGCCGAAAGTGCCCAGCAGGTAATGGGTGACCTGCCCGTCCGGAGCGTTAGCGATGAGGACAACGTCACCACCCGGAGCTACGGAACGATAGGCGATGCTTGCCCCGATAAATCCCTCATTGGCCTTGGCAAAGGTATTGGCGATGACAACATCCTTGCTCTCGGCATGGGGTGTCAGGTAGTGGCTCTTGGCTGCCTGAACTGCCGCCGCATAAGATGGCTCCAGCGCACCGGAGAAAATGGCCGTCGTCTCTCCCCAGGTGTTAATAAGGCAGTTTATCATGATGTCCAGGCCAGCCAATCGGGAGGCTTCCTCCACGTCCATTCGCATCGGGTTCTCATCGAAATTCCCCATGCCTACAATTCTATGCTCGCGGGGTTGCATAGCTGTTTCATAGAACGACTGATGGTTCTGCCGGGTGGTCTCGAAGGAAGTTACACCGGGCAGGATGATTTTGCCACCACCACCAAAACCGTTCATCGGGTGGGGGACTACCGAACCAATGGCAATCTTGAGGTCGCATTTCATAACCTCTTCGTTGACGTAGACTTCAGTCCCGTAGGTCTTGGTCTTACCGATATAGGTGCAGTTACCGAAGGCGTTATGGTTGTAGACCGGGAGCCGGGCCATTGTTTCCTCGCCCAGCTTCTTGGCGAAATGTTCGCGGGTATATGTACCGTGACAACCGAGGGCGCAGATTAGGCGAATCTGGTCATCGGTGATACCGGCGGCATCGAGTTCCGAAAGTACGGCAGGCAGGATGTCGTATGTCCGCGTAACGCGGGTCATGTCATCGAATATGATGACAACCTGTTGTTTACCTCTAGCCAGTTCTCTGATAGATGGCGTACCTATGGTGTCGGCGACCGCTGCCTCTATCTGGTCGGGCGTTAGGGCCGGGAGATTATAACCGGCCATGTTACAGGTCTCGACCTGCCAGCCTTCGGGGAGGGGTAACTGCAGCTCCTTCATGCCATACCAGGCCAGTTGTGGTAACTTTAAGTTGTTCATCCATTCTCCTGCTATTCGGCTGGCAGACCAAGTCCACGCGTAGCCACGATGTTTCTCAGCACTTCGGTGGTGCCTGCCTGGAGGCTGTAGCCCTTCGACCCCAGATAGGAGTGTGGTGCCATGCCCAGGATTAGGGCCCATTTTGACTCGGCGAGTAGCTGGCCGTAAAGCCCAAGTATTTCGGTAGCCACGCTGGCGAGGCGTTGCTCAAAGGTGGTGCAGTAGGCCTTGGCCATGGCTGCTTCTACATTCGGGGCGTGTCCTTCCTCTATCACCAGCACCACACGGTAAGTGAGCAGACGGCCCGCTTCAAATTCTACCCGGAGTTGTGCCAGCTTCTGGCGAATAGACGAGTCCTTGCATAGCGGTACGCCATTTCGCTCTGTCTCTTTGGTAAACTGGATGAGGGCATCGAAAAGGGGATAGTTGCCCATGAGACGTTCCAGCCCGGCCCTTTCGTAATCAAGCTGGTTGAGTATCTGGTAGAAACCGCGGTTTTTCTCGCCAATCAGGTACTTCTTGGGGATTCGGACATTATCATAGAAGACCTCACCCCAGGCTTCGCTGCCGGTGATGTCAATTGTCGGCTGAATGGTAATTCCCGTCAGGGTGGCATCAACAATGAACTCGCTGATACCGCGGTGCTTCGGGGCCTCCTGGTCTGTTCTGGCTACCAGGTAGACATGAGTCATGAACCGGGCACAGCTGGTCCACATCTTCTGGCCGGTAATGACATAGTCGTCGCCGTCCTCAACTGCTCTGGTCTGGAGAGATGCCAGGTCGGAACCGGCCTCCGGCTCGCTCATCCCCAGCCCGACATAGGCCTCTCCCTTTAAAATCTTTGGTAAAAACTCCTGCTTTAGCTCTTCGGTGCCATAAGCCATTATGGCACGGCCTATCTGGCGGTCGGCAAACCAGTGGCAGGCAGCGGGTGCTCCGTAGCGCAGCATCTCCTCGGTGAGGATGAGGCGGTCAATATTGCTTCGACCCTGACCACCGTACTCCTTCGGCCATGCCAGGCCAATCCAGCCTCTCTTGGCAACCTTCTTGGTGAACTCAGGAGAGTAGCCCTGTATCCAGCCGTCACACATCGGCTGGAAGGTCCCGTTTCTAATCTCCTCTTCGAGGAAGTCACGCACTTCCTGGCGAAACGCCTCCTGCTCCGGGGTAAATTGAAAGTCCATGCCTGTTGACTCCTTAGTGTAGTAATGGATTGTGTCTGTTTAAATTGCCAGGCAGGTTACCGTCCGGGAAATGCCACCGATGGGGTGAATGACTTGGGTAATGATGTCACCAATCTGGTTCAAGGTTTCCGCCTCTACTACGGCAATGATGTCATAGGGACCGGTGACCAGGTCAACAGATTTCACTCCTTCAATCTTGTCCATTGCATCAGCAATCTCTCTGGTCCTGCCAACCATCGTCTCAATCAGTATAAAGGCCTTTGGCATAATAGAATTCACCTCCTGAAGACTATTACTGCTTTCTTTGAAGACAGCCACTGGCTTCGGCCTCATTATACTCCAAAGTATTGAGTCATTTCATCTGTCTGTGCTCATTCATATGATTAGTGACACCCTGACATTCTGTTATTCACCTCATCCGCCCTGTTCAGTGGTGGTGGCCCCTGTATCCCCTTTAACGGTGTTTAGAATGCTTATTTGCCCAAAGGCTTCATCTCTCTTAGACTCTCCACTTGTAATCACCACCCGGGCTCTTGATAGAATAGCGCGGCACTCTCTAAGGTGCGAACGACCCCTGCTGGGGAACTACCCCCACACCGTTTTGGGGTGTTCAAGAGGGGTGAAATCCCTCTTGGCGGGGGATTCCAAGGGGGTGTCCCCCTTGGGTTTTCGTCATTTGTAAGGAGAAGAGGAGCAATAACCAAGCTAAGGTTATTAAAATCAAGTGTCACCAATCTATCTGAACCAGCTCACTGTCGGATTGAGACTTAATCCATATTTTCGCTGTATTCCTCTTGATAGCGTCCCCCCGGTACCCGTCGCTGTGGGCGGAGCGAAGCAGTCCTGTTCCGTTCACCTTGCAGCGAGTAATCGACTCAGCTTATAATATGCAATCCGCATGGTTTTGCACGAATCCGGGGCATGCATTTCGCCCGCTTCATCATTTATGGATTATGGGTATTGGGAGGAATATTTTGGACTACGGCCTTAGTGAAGAACAGATTACATTGAAAGACCTAGCGAGGAGGATTGCTGAGGAGAGGATACTGCCGGTCCGGGCCGAGCTTGATGAGACCGAGGAATTCCCCTGGGCGATAATGAAGGACCTTGCCGATAGCGACATGTTTCGCGTTTTTGTGCCGGAGGAGTATGATGGTCTTGGTGGTGGCACTCTCGACCTGTGCCTCGTCGTTGAGGAACTGAGCCGCGTTTGTAGTGGGGTTGCCGTTTGCTATGCCGCCACCGCCCTCGGGGCCTCGGCCATCCTCCAGTTTGGCAGTGAAGAGCAGAAGCAGAAATACCTGCCCGATATCGCCGCTGGTAAAAGGCTGGCGGCCTTCGGGCTTACCGAACCGACCGCTGGCAGTGATGCCGCCGGTATCAGGACAACGGCGGAGAAAGTATCGGGTGGCTATGTGCTCAACGGTACCAAACAGTTCATCACCAATGGCGGTGAGGCCGAGATATATACCATTATCGCCCTTACCGATAAATCGAAGGGGCCACGCGGTGCCAGTGCTTTTATCGTGGAGAAGGATACGCCTGGATTTACCTTTGGCAAGAAAGAGAAAAAGATGGGTATCCGTGCCTCGTCCACCCGGGAGCTAATCTTCCGGGACTGCTTCATTCCAGAGGCAAACCTGCTTGGCAGGGAGGAGATGGGGTTTGTAATGACGATGCGTATCCTGGATAAGTCGCGTCCCGGCATCGGGGCCCAGGCGGTAGGGATTGCGCAGGGCGCTCTGGAGGCGGCGGTAGATTATACCTCACAGCGTATCCAGTTTGGCCATCCCATCATCTCGCTACCGGTCGTGCAGGACAAGCTGGCCGATATGGCCACCCACGTGGAGGCTGCCCGTTTACTCGTTTACGGGGTCGCCCGGACGATTGACAGCGGCGAAAAGAGCTTCACCGAAGAGGCGTCGATGGCCAAGGTCTTTGCCTCAGATGTTGCCATGAAGGTAACGGTCGATGCCGTACAGGTCTGTGGTGGTGCCGGTTACATGCGTGACTACCCGCTGGAGAAGATGATGCGCGATGCCAAGATTACCCAGATATACGAAGGCTCCAACGAGGTGCTGCGCAA
>CAZTBG010000049.1:0-14183 GCA_964611805.1 uncultured Dehalococcoidales bacterium
TACTAAAATTGCGAATTGATAATGCCCCGCTTTTTGAAATGGAAATCCTGCAATAGCAGCTATCTGATTTGCTGTAACCATATCTCCGCCCCTTTGTGGGCGGTTAATCGGTAGTTCTTGATGTAGCTCTATTAATCGATTGCCATCCTCATCACTAAGCACTATATCCACATTCTTCTTAGTATCGTATTCAGCAGCACCAGCCTCATATGAAACTACTACGTAAAAGATTGGTACATTAAAAGGAAGCACTGGTGGATTGACTATATCAAATATACCTAAGACACTTAACTTGCCTTCACGAGAAATACTTGCATAATCTGCTAATAGGGCAAACTTGACTTCCATCGGACAATCATTGTGATATATTCTTATGCTTTTGTCAACCTTCCAATCCTCTTCATGTCAGTATACTTCGCCACTTGTTTCTCCCTATCGTCATCTTATAAGGGTGCCCCGTATTCTCGTCACTCAATTCCTTAGTTTCATTTTCTCCTCTTTCAAATGTCCCTATTGTGTAGGCTTTAAACCGCTCCGCTTTTTAGTTATTCATTGAGCCTCATTGACCTTTTATAACCTCCTCCTGCTGCGTACCTCGCATTCCCGTCTCACCATCGCACAGCTCCCCTGCGTTACCGGAGGACCATTTTCCTCGATGCTGCACTGCCCGACTATGCAATGTGCTTGTTCCCTCTTGCAGTTGAGTTATTTGTATTGTAGAATACATCTTTATACCTAGCGTCTCTAGGTAAATAGAAGGAGGTACGTTTTAAATGAGCTTGAGAGGTATGTTTAAAAGCTGGACCATTGCAGGCCTGGTCCTGGTTGTCTTGGCCCTCATCTGGCAGTTTGCCATCTTTCCTATGGTGTCTAAACTACCTAGTGACCTGACTGAGGAAACTAATTTCGAAGGCACCTACGAAGTGATGAATCCCACGACTCAAATGCTGGAGGAAATCCCCGTAAAGGTGACACGGTATTATGAGGCGACCGGAATCGAAGATGGCGTGCTGATACTCCAACAGACAGTTACCACCACCCACGCTTTAGCTGGTGTGGAACTCCCACAGTTCGGGCTGGAGGAAACATTAGGAGTCGACAGGTCTACCCGTGAGTATGTCTCTGGCTACGGTGACATGGACCGCTCCGGCCAGTTTTCCTTCCCTTCGGACTTAAAGCATGAAAGCTACCAGCTGTGGAACCCGACTGCCATGACCGACCTGGAGGCCAAATTTGTCGCTGAGGAAGAGTTCCACGACCTTACGGTATACGACTTCCAGGTCAACGAAGAGGACATCGACCTCGGCAACTATCCGGGGACCAGCTTCCCCCAGACATTGGACACAACTATCAATATGAAGGCTGAGCCGGTAAGCGGCACAACAGTGTTTTCACAGAGTGTCACAACTATCAAGGTCACTTATGCGCCAGGGATGACGGTACCGGTATATATTTCCGATATACACTTTACCGACGACACGATTGACGAGCTGGTTGATACTGCCAGCAACGCCCGTACTATGATAGTCTGGGCTACGGTCTATGGCTTCTGGATTGTGATAGGATTGGGTGTTGCCCTGATACTGGTGGGAGTAGTGGTAAGTATCCGGGCCAGAGAATAGTAAGTAGCCGGTTTATTCTACCGAAATAAAAGTCATGAAGGACTAACTACCGCAGGCTGAAAGCTAAATCAGCCTGCGGTAGGACACATTCCGCCTCGCTGTTTGACAAGGGATTTTTATCAATCCTGTCCACTGAAGTCCTGTCAATTTTCAATTATTTCATTCTTAAGAACTATTGATTATACATGTAATACATGATATACTATGTTAATTATGCAAACTTGGTCCCAGTAGAGGAGGTATGATAGCATGTTAGAAGACCTCACAGAAAAGATGCCGGTATTCTATGGTTCGGTAACAGTGGGTGAACGTGGTCAGGTTGCCATTCCTGCTGAAGCCCGCCGGGACCAGGAAATTGTCCACGGTAGTAAGCTGCTTGCCTTTGGTGGTCCTGAGGGGCGGGCGCTGGTATTCGTCAAAGCAGAATTCTTAACAGAGTTCATAACCAGTATCAGCGGTCTGTTGTCCCAGTTTGAACACATTCTCACTACCGATATTGCCACACCACCTAAGTAGACCCGTAATAAAAAACAACCCGAATAACTTAGCCACAAGGAGCAATGATATGACCTGGCTGACCAGAGTAGCCCTGAAAAAACGTTGGGTGACCCTGCTCGTGACCGCCCTGGTAACCGGGGCATCCGTCTGGGCAATGCTGACACTCAAAATGGAGCTTTTCCCGGACATTGAACTACCGATAACCACCGTGTTTACCGCTTATCCCGGAGCCTCGCCTGATGAGGTCTTGGAAGAGATAACCAAACCAATTGAGGAAATCGCTGATGGCCTTGGCAGGCTGAAGCATGTCACGTCAACATCTTCACAAGGAGTTTCTGTTGTCTTTTTCCAGTTCGAGTTTGGCACTGATATGGGTTCAGTCGATGACACGAGTTCAGTCAATGGCACCATCGCACAAAACCTGGCTGAGCTCGACCTGCCGGAGGGTACTTATAGCCAGCTGATACCTATTGATATTAACCAGATGCCGGTGGTTACGCTGAGCCTCAATGGTGATATCCCGGCTGAGCAACTGTACCAGATTGCGCTTACTGATATAGCACCCCGTCTTATAGAGATTGACGGCGTCTATGATGTTTCCGTTGAAGGAGGTTCCGGTGACAAAGTCCTCGTAACTCCCAGCCTGGACAGGATGGTCCAGTATGGTATCTCCATGTCCCAGCTGGCCGGAGCACTAGGGATGCAGCAATATAACTCGCTGACAGAGGTCGAAAACCTCGTCATTTCCCAGGGAGGGACTCTTCTCAGTCAGGTGGCTGATGTCTCTATCGGGCCAGCTCCCGGAACCGCTATCAGCCGCACCAACGGTAGGCCCAGTGTCAACATCGACGTCACCAAAGAGGCCACGGCTAACACTGTCACCACCGCCAATGCCGTGCTTGATGAGGCCGAGACAATCAAATCTAGCCTGCCCTCCGGCCTGGAGATGGTCACCGTCCTTGACCAGTCTGAGTATATTGAAGCCAGTGTCTCCGACCTGACCAATAACGTTCTCATCGGCAGTGCCCTGGCTATTCTGGTCGTGTTTCTTTTCCTGGTGGCCTTCCGTGCTTCATTGATCACTGCCGTATCTATCCCCCTGAGTCTGCTCATTGCTTTTCTGGTGATGCGTTTTACCGGCGTCACAATCAACATCCTCACGCTGGGTGCCATGATTATCGCCGTGGGACGCGTAATCGACAACAGCATCGTTATCCTGGAGGTGGTCTATCGCCGGATGCAGCATGGCGAACGGTTTTATGATGCCGCCGTCAACGGTGTCAGGGAAGTGGTCGCCCCCATAACCTCGGCTACAATAGCCACTATTGTAATCTTCATCCCCCTGGCTTTCATCGGGGGCATTGTCGGTGAGATTTTCCTTCCATTCGGCCTGACAATTACGTATGCCCTGATTGGCTCACTGCTGATTGCATTGACCGTGGTACCGGCACTATCCAGCTATCTGCTCAGAATGAGGACCCAGGATAAGCCGCAGGCGTCGTGGTACCTGGGGGTCTATACTGTGGCACTGAGATGGTGCCTCAATCACCGCTTCGTTACGGTGACTGTTGCCATTGTGCTGTTCCTCGGGAGTTTTCTCCTGTTACCCATCATCGGTACCACCTTCATACCGGAAATGGACACGAACACGCTGACCGTCGGGATAGAGATGCCCAAGGGTACTGAGCTAACTGCCCTTAATGATGTGGCCGTGCAGGTAGAGGCAGTCCTTGGTGACAATCCTGACGTGCTGACCTACAGTATCACGGCTGGTGCATCTACTGGTATGGGTGGTGAGCTATACCGCTTGTTTATGGGTGGTGGCTCCAGCAATTATGCTGCTATTCAGGTTGTCACTGACCCGGATGCTGATATAGATGAGCTGATTGAGCAACTCAAGAGCGAACTCGGCGGAATAACGGAGACAGGCAAGATTACTGTCACCGCGCTGGAGGCCATGTCCGGTGGAATGTCATCCGGCCTTGAAATCTCGGTCCGTGGTGAGAGCTATGATGATGTCACCCTGGCCGCTAACCAGCTCCTTGCTGCGCTTGACCCAACGCAAGCAGCACAGAATGAGGCACTTTCCCATCTGGAAGACCTGAGACTTGACCTGGCGAGTATCGAGCCCACGCTGATTATTGAGGAGGACCCCGATGAGATAGAGTCGTGGGGTCTAGATACGACGCGGTTACAACAGGAGTTCTACCTGATAATGCAGGGGGGAGAAGTCTCCACGGCAAATCTGGACGGTACATCGCGAGCCGTCTTTCTTGAAGGGGTGGTCAGTGACCTGGTCAGTGTCGACGTGGCCCGTGAGATGCTGGTCGGCTGGCCAACACGCGTCCCGCTGGGAGACATCGCTACCGTAGAACTCGGCGAGCAGATTCCTCGAATCGCCCGGGTCGATGGGAAGCTGTCGGCCACCATTACAGCTACGATAACACAGGAGAACATCGGCGCTGTGAGCACAGCTGTACAATCGGAGATAGACTCCCTCGACCTGCCCCCGGGTGTGGAGATAAGTCAGGGGGGCATCTCAGAGGACATGCGTGATAGTTTCTCAACGATGTTTATTGCTATACCCATCGCCATAGCACTAGCCTACGTGGTAATGGTGCTAACATTCCGTTCCTTCCGGAACCCGCTGATTATCATGGTTAGCCTGCCGCTGGCATCCATCGGGGCACTTGTTGCTCTGCTTATCACGGGGCGACCGCTGGGTATCGCCGGATTGATGGGCGTACTGATGCTGGTCGGCATTGTTCTGACAAATGCCGTCGTCCTTATCGCTGTCGTCGAGCAGCTGCGCAAAGATGGTATGAGCTCATATCAAGCTCTGGTCGAGGGGGCCAGAACGCGATTACGCCCGATTCTGATGACAGCGTTGACGACGATGATTGCCATGTTACCCCTGGCCTTCGGACTCGGCAAAGGTGTACTGATGGCCGCCGAGCTGGCAACTGTCGTCATCGGTGGGCTTTTCAGCTCTACACTGCTGACACTGCTGGTCATTCCTGCCGTTTATGCCTGGGTCAACCGTATACCCCGAACCATAACAGTTAGAAAATGAACCATCAGGCAGATTGCCGGATTATAACGCTGGAGAGGTAATATGGCACGCATTAGTTTTATAGAAAAGGGACAGGGCCATCCCATGGTTGAAGACCTCTACCAGAAGATTGAGGGCAGAGGACAGCGGATAATCAACCTTTTTAAGGTACTGGGACATTGCCCTTACATTGGCCTCAACTGGCAGCGATTAGGCAATTCCCTGCTCACAGGAGAGGAGCTGCCACCCAGACTGAGGGAGGTGGCTATTCTAAGGGTTGGCTCTCTGACAGGGTCTGAATATGAGTTCACCCAGCACACCAGAAGGGGCTTATCAGCCGGGCTGACACAGGAGCAGATAACGGCTATCTCCAACTGGCACAACTCATCCCTCTTCGACGAGAAGGAGCGTGCCGTGCTGGCATATACTGATGAAGTAGAGCACGATATCAAGGTCAAAGATGAAACCTTCATTGGTCTACAGAGCTTCCTCAGTGAGCATGCAATCGTTGAGCTTACCGTCGTCATTGGCTACTACGGCATGGTGTGCCGTTTTCTTGTTGCACTGGATGTAGAGTTAGAGGACTAGTCAGCCTGCCGTCAGACCCGCTTCAGGTTGTTACCTTCAGTACAGGAGTTGACAAACGAGATTACATCGACTAATATGAAATCGATATTATGTGCCACCAAAATATACTCGCCCCAGGACTAGCGGTATGTGTCATCAGGAAGGGGGGCGATTTTTTTTATTGATAAGCCAAGTTATCAGTTTGTGCAGGTTATCTTGCGCTAGACGATATGCGGTCAGGACGGTGTTCTAGCGCTCTTGATAATTAAATCTACTGAAAGGGGGTACTTGAGGTATAGATGGAACTGAACCGAAGGGATTTCCTAAAAGCCTCAGGAGCTGGAGTTGGCGGTATTTTTCTGCTGGACCTACTTAGGCCAGGCGTCGTCTCAGCCAGAACTGTAACAATACCGCCACTCAAGAAACAAATCGGAGAGGGGTATACCATCTGCCCCTACGATGGTTCCGGTTGTGGATTCCTGGTCGCCTCAGAGAACGGGAAGGTAGTTAATATCGAAGGCGACCCTGACCACCCGGTAAACCGTGGAGGCAATTGCTCCAAGGGTGGTGCCATGCGTCAGCTATCGGCTGACAACCCCTGGCGACTGAGCAAAGTCCTCTACCGTGAACCAGGTGGTACAGAATGGGTAGAAAAAGAATGGGACTGGGCAATCGAAAGAATTGCCCGAAACATCAAGACCACCCGGGACGCAAACTTCACCACCACAGACAGTGGCAGCAATCTGGTAAACCGTACCGATGCCATTGGTAATTTCGGCGGGTCGGCTCTGGACAACGAGGAGTGTTACCTCCTGGCCAAGCTGACACGGGCACTCGGTATCGTTTATCTGGAACATCACGCCCGCATATGACATTCCCCCACTGTCGCCAGTTTGGCGGAAAGCTTCGGACGTGGGGCAATGACCAATCACTGGAACGATATCGCTAATGCCGATGCTATTCTAGTTATCGGCGCAAACCCCGCTGAGAATCACCCGGCCTCCTTTGGCCATATCATGGACGCCATAGACAAGGGTGCCAAACTAATCAATGTTGACCCCAGATTTACCAGGACTTCTGCGAGGGCACATATCTATGCCCCAATCAGGTCAGGTACTGATATTGCTTTCCTTGGCGGAATGATTAACTACATACTCAACGATATCGATGACCATCCCGAAAATTACAATATGACCTATATCACCGAATACACCAACGCCTCCTACCTGATTAATTCTGCCTTCCAGGGGCCGGCCGACCTCGAAGGGCTGTTCTCTGGATATGTCGGTACAAGCAATGAGACCGACAACAGCAAACGGAAGTATGATAAGACCACCTGGTCATGGCTGACAGACTCGCAGGGTATCCCTCTGAGAGACAATACCCTCCAGGACCCGGACTGTGTCTTTCAGCTTCTTAAAAAACATTATGCACGTTACACCCCGCAAATGGTGAATGCCATCTGCGGCACCCCAGAAGACACTTTCCTCGAGGTCTGCCGCACCTATGCGGCCACCGGTCAAGTAGGCAAGTCCGGTACCATGATGTATGCCATGGGCACCACGCAGCACACCTACGGTGCCCAGAATATCCGCTCTTACTGTATCATGCAGCTCCTTCTGGGCAACATCGGCTGTGCTGGTGGTGGTATTAATGCCCTCCGGGGTGAGTCCAACGTGCAGGGCTCCACCGACCACTGTCTCCTCTTCCATATTCTGCCCGGCTACTTAAAGGTCCCCACTAGTGCTGATGGCTCACTGTCAGAATACCTGACACGGATAACCCCAACGAGCAACGACCCCCTGAGTCTCAACTGGTGGAAAAATACGCCCAAATATGTAGTCAGTCTGCTCAAGGCCTGGTACGGGGATGCCGCTACCGCCGATAACCAGTTTGGTTTCCACTACCTGCCCAAGATTAATAACGGCCAGGACTACTCCCACATCTCTCTTTTTGAAGCCATGAATGATGGTGTCATAAAGGGCTTGATGGTCTGGGGGCAGAACCCGGCGGTAGGTGGACCCAATGCCAATCTGGAAAGAGGCGCCATGGATAAGCTGGACTGGCTGGTCGTTGCCGACATGTGGCAGACGGAGACCGCTAACTTCTGGCAGAGACCAGGTGTTGACCCGGCCGATATCCAGACAGAGGTCTTCCTGCTTCCGGCCAAGAGCTCCTACGAGAAAGAAGGTAGCGTCACCAACAGCTCTCGCTGGAGCCAGTGGCGCTACAAGTGCGCTGATGCTCCCGGGGAAGCCGAAGACGACCTCTATATGCTGACCATGATATACCGCGAGCTGAAAGAGCTTTATGAGAACGAGGGTGGACCAAACGCCGAGGCCATCACTGAACTGACCTGGGACTACGGCAGCGGTCATCCTGATGTGCACAAAGTAGCCAAGGAAATAAATGGCTACGACCTCACTACCGGCAAGCTGATGGGCAGCTTCAGTGCTCTCAAGGATGATGGTACCACCACGTCTGGTAACTGGCTTTACTGCGCCAGCTACACCGAAGCCGGCAACATGGCCGAGCGGCGAGACCCGGTTGATACATCGGGCATCGGCCTCTTCTCAAACTGGGCCTGGTGCTGGCCGGTAAACCGGCGCATCATCTACAACCGAGCCTCGGTTGACCTGGATGGCAATCCCTGGGATGCCGAGCAACCTGTCATCAAGTGGAACGGGACCAGCTGGGACGGCGATGTTGCTGACGGCCCAGGAGTACCGATGAACCAGGGCGGCTACTACCCGTTCATCATGAAGACGGAGGGACTGTCACGTCTCTACGGCCCAGGAATGGCTGATGGTCCCATGCCCGAACACTACGAGCCATGGGAGTCCCCGGTATCCAATCCCATGTCAGAACAGCAGAACGACCCTGCCTTTAAGATATGGCATCCCGAAGAGCAAGGCTCGAAAAATGATTACCCAATCGTCTGCAGCACCTACCGCGTCTGTGAGCACTGGCAGGGCGGCCAGATGACCCGAAACAACCCCTGGCTTATCGAGATGCAACCCGAGCCTTTTTGCGAGATGAGCGAAGATTTAGCCGAGAGGAAGGGTATCAAGAATGGCGACCGTGTCATTGTCAAGTCGGCCAGAGGTCAGGTAAATGTGGTAGCCGTGGTTACCAAGCGCTTCAAGCCGTTCCAGATGAACGGCACCACGGTAGACCAAGTGGGTGTCATCTGGCACTGGGGCTACACAGGCCTCTCCACCGGCGACAGTGCCAACCTTCTGACACCCCACGTTGGTGATGCCAACACGATGATACCAGAATACAAGGCCTTCCTAGTAGACGTGGAAAAGGCGGGCTAGACGGATGAGGATTGAATACATACTCGGAGTTAGCAATGGCTGAAAAAGCATTTTTATTTGATTCAACACGCTGTACTGCCTGCCGCGGTTGCCAGGCAGCCTGCAAACAATGGAACGAAAACGACGAGGAAATACCAACCGTAGAGAATGGTGTCGACGCGGTCAACACAGGCAGTTACGAGAACCCCCCCGAGCTCTCACCAAAAACGTGGGTAAAGATAAGGTTCGCAGAAGTGGAGAGAAACAACAAGGTGAGCTGGCTTTTCACCCGCATCTCCTGTATGCATTGCACGGAGGCCAGCTGCCAGAATGTCTGCCCCACCAACTCTATCTCACACACAGATGATGGTTTTGTGGTAATCGACCAGGAGTGGTGTATCGGCTGTGGCTACTGCGTCCAGGCCTGCCCCTACGGGGTTCCTCACAAGGACGAGCGCACCGGCACAGCGCGAAAATGTACTTCTTGCATCGACCGCAGACCTTACGGCTACGAACCCGCCTGCATCAAGGCCTGTCCTCCAAATGCCCTGTTGTACGATGACCGCAGCAAATTACTCACTCTGGGCAGGCAGCGAGTGCAGGAACTAATTAACGCTGGCATGAGCAACGCTAATCTGTACGGCGAAAACGAGCTTGACGGGCTTAACGTGCTTTACGTGTTGGATGATTCAGCGGAGGTTTATGGATTACCCGCCAAACCAAAGCTGGCCACCAGTAACTCAGTCGGCCAGTGGATTGGCGGACTTTTAACTGCCGGACTAGTCACTGCTCTGCCCTTCTGGTTCATCTTAAAGCGAAAGAACCAGATTGCAGCTGGCAAGCTTAACTAAGAAGGAGGTGTGAATTGACTTGGACTGCACTAATCTGGATCTATCTCTGGTTAGCCGGAATGGCCGGTGGCGCTTACCTTGCTGCCTTTGCGGTCAACCGTTTTACCGGAGGTAAAAACGACTCTTTACTACGTCTATCTACCTACCTCGCCATACCTTTGGTCGTTCTCGGCGTACTACTGCTTATCTTCGAGCTAGGGAACCCGATACGCTTCTGGCATCTGTTCACACAGTTTGACGTTGTATCGCCGATGTCGATGGGTACCTGGATTCTGATGGCCTGGGTAATTATTGCCATGATTATGATTGTCTCCTGGTGGCTTCAGAACCGGGTCAGCGAAGAGGTAGCCGCCAGCCTGGCAGCCCTGAGGGGACCGCTCAGCATAGTCAGCGCCGTGCTGGCTGCAGCCCTGATCACCTATACCGGCGTACTTCTGGCTGTCAGCAGTCAGCCTCTGTGGTCAAATACCGTCCTGCTTCCAACCCTCTTTGTTATCTCGGCTGTCTCTACCGGTGTAGCTATCCTCGTCCTGGCCGCGCTGGCCCTTAACGCCATCGCCGGTGGTAGCATGGCTGGATTGAAACCTGCCCTCAACTATATATTTGGCTCTACCGAATGGAAGACCCCCAAAGAAATGGTCCTGCAACTGGCTGAAACCGACGCCATCATAATAGTATTAGAAATAATGGCCATGGTCGGCTATATCATCTGGCTGGTTACTTCCACCAGCGGCAGCGATGCACTGGCAGTGCTTATCTCCGGCTCAATGGCAGCACCTTTCTGGGTTGGTGTCGTCCTCCTTGCCCTGCTTATCCCGTTTGCTCTCGACCTCACCATCCGCGGCAAGGCCATTGAGGTCAAAGGGGTATTGATGACCTTAACGACATCATCACTCTGTGTAATCGTAGGTGGTCTCATACTGCGCTGGGTAATAACTTCAGGAGGCCAGTTGTAGCAGATAAGACTCCAGCAAGCACTGAAAAGTGAGGTACGGGTATGCCGAGCAGTGGGATTATCGATAAACTCGATGTGATGGAGAAGGAAGAAGGCTCGCTACCCCGGTTACTCCGGTTCTACCGGGAATTACTAAGAATTCAAGCCAGGGTTGGGCAAGAGCTAGACAAGCCCAGCCCTGGTCTTTCCAGCGAGGCGATTAACCAGCGGACAGTAGAAGGCAAGATACTGGTCACAGCCAGCGAGTTTACCTTCGATTTGCACGTGCTGCAAGACACCTTTCGAAAAATTGCTGCCGTTTTCAGTGAGTACGCAGACCTGTTTGAAAACGCCCCGGCAGAATTCAGCAAGCTGACCAGGATAAACATCACCCCGGACTTTGTTGAGGCGTGGTATGAAGGGAAACCCCTGCCGACCACTGACGGTGTCAGTCAGGCCCTTCTGAAAGAGCTAATACATGCTGCTGCTAAACCTTTCCTGACCAGCTATGCTGCGGTTTTGATTGATTCGGTTGAGCAGGAGCGCTGGCGCCGGGGCTATTGTCCCATCTGCGGAGGCAATCCGGACTTCTCTTTCCTTAGCAAGGAAAATGGTTCCAGGTGGCTGTTATGCTCCCGCTGCGATACCGAATGGCTCTTTCAACGTCTAAAGTGTCCTTACTGCAACAACACCGACCAGAAGACACTATCCTACTACACCGCTGATGAAGGCCCATACCGACTCTACGTATGCGACAACTGCAAGCACTATCTGAAAACCATTGACATGAGAAATGCGAGGTCGGATACGCTCATCCCTCTGGAACGATTACTGACTCTGGAGATTGATATCCAGGCCCGTGATTACGGTTATTCCCCTTGCTAATGAGTCTGTGCTGGTAGTCTAAGTTTACACCACCATTCTGGTCGCCTATAGTTATTTCTTCAGTCAACTGGCTACACCAGTTAGCCATAAACAACCGGAGACCCATTGGCTAGTCAACTAAACCTGATAAGAGTATAATGAAATAAGTAGAGAATGTGTGCAGCAGGAGGCAAAATAAATGTTCAAAAGCTTCGGCTTTCCAGAAATCATCCTGATTGTATTCATAGTCCTGCTTCTCTTTGGTGCCGGTAAACTGCCGCAGGTCGGCTCTGCCCTCGGGAGAGGAATACGGGCTTTCAGAAAAGGACAGAGTGACGAGGTCGAGGACGAGGACGAGGAGGAAGAGGAAAAAGCCCCTGTTAGGCGAACTACCAGAAAAACTACCAGGCGGAAGAAGACCGCCGCCAAGAAAAGCTAATTCACCCCGCGACGGTAACCCCGCAGAGCTTCTCCGCAACAGCAGTGTAACACAAGCAGGTAATAAGTACGATGGATTTCATGTCGATTGGCACACAAGAGATACTGATGATTCTCCTCGTGGCGATTCTTGTCGTGGGGCCAAACAGGATTGCCGAGATAGGGCGTACCATAGGCAAAATAACGCGCTCCATCAAGAAGGCATCCATCGACTTTAGCTCGGCCGTTTCCAAAGAAATGGAACTCGAAGAAAAAAATAAAAAAACACCCCCACCTCCGGAAAAGAAAGATTAGATTCCGGATAAGAGAACATCCCGCCCAGATAGCCAGGCCGCCGGATACTAATACCCCACCATAATGAGTGATGAAAAGAAAACAGGCATCCTCGAACATCTAAGGGAACTACGGAAGCGTCTCCTCTGGAGCGCAATCGCCGTCGTAGTTACCACTTCCGTATGCTTCTTCTTCATCAGTGACATCAAGGATATCCTTACAGCCCCCGCCGGAGATATCAACTTTGTCTTCATCGAGATGACCGAGGGCTTCTCTACCTCAATGCGAATAGCTCTTATGTCCGGCATCGTCCTGGCGATGCCCTTCCTTATCTACCAGTTCCTGATGTTCGTCATCCCGGCACTGACACGCCAGGAACGGAAAATGGTCTATATCATCCTGCCATTTATTACCATCATGTTCGTCGGCGGAGTCCTCTTCGGCTATTTCTACCTGATACCGCCGGCAACCAAGTTTCTATTGAACTTCGGCTCAGCGCTGGCTGAACCAGAGATAAGAATAAGCGACTATATAAACTTCATCACGCGACTGCTCGTAGCGGTAGGCATACTTTTTGAGATGCCGGTATTGACGAGCTTCCTCGCCAGGATAGGGATAATCACCTCTAAGTGGCTGGCTAACCGTCGGAAGATAATGATAATCTTCTCCTTCGTGGTGGCGGCCATTATTACACCGACACCAGATGCCGTTAACCAGAGTATCGTCGCCGGGACGATGATCGTTCTCTACGAGATAAGTATCTGGATGGCCTGGCTCGTCCAGCGAAGGCGGGCGAAGGCAAGTGCGGAGGCAGAGTCGTCGGAATAAAATAGCTCTGACGAACTTTGCCCGACTCGATTCAAGGAGGCAGCAGATGACGCCCAGGATAGTTGATGCCCGGACCTTACCCTGTCCACAGCCGGTAATGCTCACAAAGCAGGCTCTTGAAGAGTCTGACGAGGTGGTCACAATCGTTGACAACGAGACGGCGCGAGAAAACGTAACCCGCTTCGGCCAGAGCGAGGGCTGTGAGGTCAGCGTCGAAGAAAAAGCGGACGGCACCTACCTGACCCTGGTCAAGAAACAAGCAAAGCCAGCCCGTGAAACAGCAAAAACAGACCGCCGTACTGTGATATTGATAGCCTCGGACGTGCTCGGTAGAGGTGAAAATGTGCCACTGGGCAGCCTGTTAATACACAGCTTCCTTAATACCCTGGGTGCTTTCAATTCAAAGCCAGCCAGCATCCTTTTTATGAACGACGGCGTGAGACTGGTCACCGAGGACTCGGTGGCCGTAGGCGAGCTTAAGCAACTGGAAGCTAAGGGAGTGGAAATCCTTGCCTGTGGCACCTGCCTGTCACGTCTTGAATTAACCGACAAGCTGGCAGTGGGGCGTGTCTCCAACATGTACGACCTGACCGATATCATGCTCAGGGCAGACAAGGTCATCTCCCTGTGAAGTCTAACGAGTGGTTTTATTTGTATTTGGTTGCTCTGTCATTGCGAGTGAAACGAAGCAATCTAATCAGATGTAGACCTGAGATTGCCACGAGGGCTTAAAACCCCCTCACAATGACACACTGCTGCTGTCCTCTACTTAGTAGCAACCAAAACCGAACAGAGTCTGCCGAACTAATTATTGCAGGCATAAAGGAAACTGCGTTATACTGGCTCTAGCCGTTTGGTGAGGGGGCGGACGAGTCCCGGTGGGCTTCGCGGACTTCAAATCCGTTGAGGGGCGTTAGAAGCGTCTTTGGTGGGTTCGACTCCCATACGCCCCCGCCA
>CAZTBG010000050.1:0-8468 GCA_964611805.1 uncultured Dehalococcoidales bacterium
CCGTTTTGGGGTGCTCGAGGGGTGGAACCCCTCGAAACGGGGGATTCCAAGGGGGTGTCCCCCTTGATTTTCCTCACTCGCACAAAGCAACAGTTCACAGTTCAATGCCAGTGATTGTAACACAGCTGTGGCTTTTCCTAAAACACCAAATAATCGTGTCACATAGATTCTTATTATTTCACTGCCCTATTCAATTCCTCCACGAACATCCTTGTATCAGCAAAATAATTAGGATAAGCTCTTCTAAGATTACGAATTGAATCAACCGATACAAGTACAGCATCAGTTCCTTCTTTTTTTCTTATTCGTTTTTCAATCCTTGCATATGTCCGGGCTGCGTCCCGTAATTCTCTTCGGGCGTAACCGGTTACATTTAGGCGTTCACTGACATTATCTAAATAAAGCAATAGGTAGTCTGCACCATTTACAGATGGCCGACGTGTGATACGCAATGCAGCCGTAAAACCAGCAAGGCTTTTCGCTACTTGAAGTTCATTGGCACACGCTCTTAATTCTTGACGTAGTTCATTAATACTAGTAGGAGTTGACTGTACAAGTGTAGTGTTCTCACGAATTGCCATCCAAGTTCCCATCAATTGAAAGAATCGCTCCCAATCACGCTCTCCTCTACTTGACTTCAAAGCTTGTTTTGTGAAGGCATCGATTGTTTCTACTGCTGTAGCCCATGCATGCTGTAGGAAGGTGCGAATCTGAATTTCTATTTTAAAACTATTGTACACTTCGTTTCTATCACTATAATAGCGATAAATTAAATGCCAGCTCCTGTAACCAGAATCTCTAGGTTGCTCAATATAATCGTCCTCATGTGCAAGTTTGTGCCTAATTCGTCCTAGTTTGAAACTATCGACTACTCGTTTTACGTCCTCTATGTTACTTACAACCGCACGACAACCGCCAATATCTTGCATGTCCCACAAATCCATTGTTTCGAATCGGTCTAACTTATATAGAATTGACGATAATCTCTTAAGACGCTGCGCTATGATACTCTTTCTATCTATGCGTTTGGCCTGAAGCCGTAGGCGGTTTTGAAGAGTATTCAAAGGGAACGCATGAGAGGCACGAAAGTTATCAACTATATCAAGTGCTTCATCAACCTTATTCTCATCGAAGTCTAATGCCTCAACCCCAACTAGATATTTCCCAGCTTCGTTAACTTCTCTTCGAGTGTACCTTAGTTTAGCCCATTCCATATCATCACCAGCAAGCGTATTTGAAGTTGAGCATATTATTACATGGTGATTCTGCGCATTTCAAATTAATACTCATCTAAAATAATTATTCCTCCTTGCTACTGTTATACTCAAAGCAATTCGCAGCAAGCCCGATTGTCTCCCGTTAACCCCTATGCTAGAATGGCTATGTCATGGATACCCAAAAGAAAGATATCCCCTACTGGGTAGGCTTCAGCTTCATCCCCAGCATCGGGCGTGTCCGATTCAACCGCCTGGAAGCGCATTTCGGCAACCTGGCCGACGCCTGGAGAGCCGAACCTACTGAGCTGGTGCGGGCTGGCCTCGACAGCAACGTCGTGCGCTCGATTGTATCCTGGCGACCGAGAATCGACCTCGACCAAGAGATGGAAAAACTGGAGCGGTTCGGCGTTCAGGTCCTCACCTGGCATGATGCCGGGTATCCCCCGCGGCTCAAGGAAATCTATGACTATCCCCCGCTTCTCTACGTCAAAGGTTCCCTGCTCCCCGAAGACGAGTGGTGCCTGGCAGTGGTCGGTACCCGGCGGGCGACCGCCTACGGGAGACAGGTCACCGAGGAAATCGTCTCTGATTTAGCCCGTAGCAAGATAACTACGGCCAGTGGACTGGCCAGGGGGATTGATTCTATCGCTCATCACGCCGCCCTGGATGCCGGTGGCAGAACTATCGCCGCTTTTGCCTGTGGACTGGACATAGTCTATCCCGTTGAAAACACGACCCTGGCCCGGCGTATTGCCCAGCAAGGAGCACTGATAAGTGAATATCCTCTGGGTACCCGGCCCAGACCGGAGCACTTCCCCCGCCGCAACCGAATCCTCAGCGGCATGAGCCTCGGAGTGCTGGTGGTTGAAGCCGGAACGACCAGTGGTGCCCTGATTACGGCCAACCTGGCGCTGGAGCAGAACCGGGAGGTGCTGGCTATTCCCGGCAGCATCCTTTCCCCGGCAAGCCAGGGCACCAACCGCCTCATTCAGGAAGGTGCCAAGCTCATTCGTGATTACCGTGACATCCTTGAGGAACTGAACCTCGGTGCGGTTGCCCAGCAGATAGAAATGAAAGAAATACTCCCTGCCTCCGATACCGAGTCGCTACTACTGAAGCAGCTATCCACCGAACCCACTCATGTTGACGAGGTCTGTCGCGGCAGCGGCCTGCCCGTATCAACGGTCAGCAGTACGCTTGCCATGATGGAACTCAAGGGCCTGATAAAGAGTATGGGTAACATGAAATATGTCCTCGCTCGCGAAGCCAGACAGGAATACAGGGTGAAAGTTGACTAGCAGAAAAAAGAAGAAGAACCTGGTTATAGTAGAATCACCGGCCAAGGCACGGACCCTCGGTAAAATCCTCGGAAGCGAGTATGACCTTAAGGCATCACTGGGCCATGTCCGTGACCTGCCCAAGAGCAGTCTGGGAGTGGACGTAGAACACGGTTTCACTCCTAAGTATGTTGTTCCCCGGACAAAAAGCAAAACGGTCAAAGAGCTAAAGGACGCCTCCAGGAACGTTTCCACAATCTACCTGGCAACCGACCCCGACCGCGAGGGTGAGGCCATCTCGTGGCACCTGGCATCGGTGATAAAGCAAAATGACAACCGATTCCGCCGCGTTGTCTTCCACGAAATCACGGAGGAGGCCATTCAATACGCCTTCAGGCATCCCCGCGCCATTGATATGCAGCTGGTCAATGCCCAGCAGGCACGGCGCATCCTCGACCGTCTGGTGGGCTACAAGCTCAGCCCCCTGCTCTGGAAAAAGGTGCGGAGAGGACTATCGGCCGGCCGGGTGCAGTCGGCAGCGCTGCGGATTATTGTTGACCGCGAACGGGAAATCGAGAACTTTATCCCGGTAGAATACTGGACGATTGAGGCCGAGCTTGCCAGGAAAGAGGCTGCTAAGGAAGACGCCTTCCGGGCAGTACTGGTCGGCTTCCTCGACGGCACCAAAATCGACCTGAGCAGTGAAGAGGATACCACCAGGCTTACAGGCAGGCTGGAGCAGGCCGATTACCTCGTCCACCGGACGAAGACCAAGAAGGCGACCCGGCAGCCAGCACCGCCCTTTATCACCAGCACCCTACAGCAGGAGGCCTTCCACAAGCTCCGCTTCAGTGCCAGGCAGACGATGGCCCTCGCCCAGCAGCTCTATGAAGGACTACCACTGGGCAAAGAGGGAAGCGTTGGCCTTATCACCTATATGCGGACGGACTCCACGCAGGTAGCCCATACGGCCGTGGTCGAGACCAGAAAATACATCAACGATAACTATGGCGCCGCTTATGTTCCACCACACGCCCGCTCTTTCACCCGAAGGGTTAAGGGAGCACAGGAGGCGCATGAGGCAATCCGCCCCACCCGCACCCGCCGGGAGCCATCCCAGGTCAAGCCCTACCTTACTACCAACCAGTTCAGGCTCTACGAGCTTATCTGGAAACGGATGGTCGCCAGTCAGATGGCGGCGGCAATATACCATAATACCTCGGTTGACATCGAGGCTGAGTGTAAGGAATACCGCACCAGCTACCTCCTCAGGGCATCCTGCTCACTGAACCGCTTCCCCGGTTTTACCGTCCTCTACACCGCCGAAAGGGACAAAGAGGAAGAGGAAGCCGTCAAGAGCTCGCCGTTGCCCGGCCTGAAAAAAGGCGACAATCTCAAGCTGCTGGGACTATTCCCCGAGCAGCGTTTCACCCAGCCACCACCCCGCTTCACCGAGGCCAGCCTTATCAGGATGCTGGAGCAGTACGGCATTGGCCGCCCCAGCACCTACGCCCCCATTCTATCTACCATCCAGCAGCGGGAGTACGTCATCAAGAGCCGGAATATCCTTCAGCCTACCGAGCTCGGCATTGTCGTCAACGACCTGATGAGCCAGTACTTCCCAGATATCGTCGATACCGAGTTCACCGCCCGACTGGAAGACGAATTGGACGGAATCGCCAACAATAAAGGCAACTGGGTGGACATCGTCCAGGACTTCTATACGCCCCTGGAGAAGAACCTCGCCAGCGCCACCGAGCAAATCAAGAAGGTGAAGCTGCCCGACGAGCTAACTGATGAGACCTGCCCCAACTGTGGCCGGCCATTGGCCATCAAAACAGGGCGCTTCGGCAAGTTCCTGGCCTGCACCGGCTACCCGGACTGCAAGTACACCAGGTCCTTCCAGAAAAAGACCGGTGCCATTTGCCCGCAGTGCGGCGGTGAGCTGGTGGAGCGACGCAGCAAGAAGGGGCGCACCTTCTACGGCTGCAGCAACTACCCAAGTTGTAACTTCGCCGTCTTCTCCCGGCCACTGCCGGAGCCTTGTCCACGTTGTGGTGCCCTGATGACCGAGTACCGGGGCAACCAGGCCAAGTGTACCAAGTGCAGCTACCGGGGAAGAATCCCCCAGGAACCAGCACATGCAACAAGCCCTTGATAGATACGTAAATTACCTGAAGGCCGAGAGAAACGCTTCCAGATATACGGTGCGTAACTATCTGCACGACCTGCTCGGAGGTCAGAAACCCGACTCCCAAAAAGGCTTCTTTCAATTCCTCAGGCAGAAGAAGATAACTTCGCTGGAAGATGTTGACCGGCAGGTCATTCGTGACTATATCGCCTGGCTGATGGAGCAGGGTGTCGTTAAGAGCAGCATTTCCCGTAAGCTGTCGGCAATCCGCTCTTTCTGCCGCTTCCTTGTCCGTGAAGGGATATTATCCCACAACCCGCTGGAGAAGGCAGCATCCCCGAAGCAGGATAAACGGCTCCCCTCCTTCCTGAGCACCACCGAAGTAATCAGGCTGCTGGAAACACCCGACCCGGCAACACCGGTAGGAATGCGTGACCGCGCCATTTTGGAACTGCTCTACGCCTCCGGTCTCAGGGTCAGTGAGCTTGTAAGCCTGAACCTCGGTCAGGTAGACCTCGACTCCAACGAGATTCGGGTCGTCGGGAAAGGCTCCAAAGAGAGGTTGGTGCTCATGGGTAAACCGGCGTCCAGGGCGTTGATTACTTATCTTAAAGAGGGCCGCCCCCAGCTCCTCGGTGAAAAGAGGAGCAATGCCATATTTATCAGTCGGCAGGGTGAGCGTCTGATTGAACGCCGCGTACAGAAGATACTGGAAAAGTATGCCCGGATTGCCGGCATTGAGCGCAGAGTACACCCCCACATGCTGCGGCACACCTTCGCCACCCATATGCTTAACGGCGGGGCCGACCTGAGGGTGGTACAGGAACTCCTGGGGCACGCCGACCTGTCGTCGACCCAGGTCTATACTCATGTCAGCAAGAGCCAGGCAAGGAAAGTCTACCTGGCATCACACCCACTGGCACAAACGAAGAAAGATGACAGCGAAAGTGAATAGTCGAATCAACCGTTTACGCCAGGAGCTATCCCGGCGAGAGCTTAACGCCATCTTCATCTCGCAACCGGAGAACCGGCGCTACCTCTCCGGCTTTATCGGCTCGGCCGGTTTTTTGCTGATAACCGGACAGGAGGCAGTCCTGGCTACCGACTTCCGCTACACGGAGCAGGCTGCCGCCCAGGCGCCGGACTATGCAATCTTACAGATAAGCGGCAACCTCTCCGCCTGGCTACCGGGACTGTTAGCCAGTCTCAATAACGGCAAGCTCGGGTTCGAGGCCAGACACGTTACCTTCGCCATGCACCAGCAGCTATCCGCCATACTGAAAGAGGCCATGCCAGGCCTCAGCCTCGTCCCGGTAGACGGACTGGTAGAATCACTCCGTGCCGTCAAAGAGCCTGAAGAAATTGAACTTATCGCGCAGTCAGCCAAAATCACCGATACTGCTCTTGAAGAAGTCACTGACAGAATGCAACCCGGTATGACCGAAAAACAGGTTGCCTGGGAGCTGGAGAAGTCCCTCCGTGAGCACGGCAGCGAGGCGCTCGCCTTCGAGGTAATCGTCGCTTCGGGACCGAACGCCGCCCTGCCCCACGCCAGGCCCTCGGAGCGCCAGATACAGCCCGGAGAGCCGGTTGTCATCGACATGGGGGCCCGGATTGAGGGCTATTGCAGCGACCTCAGCCGTACCATTTGTCTCGGCACTCCAGATGACAGGTTCAGGCAGGTATACAATACCGTCCTCAGGGCGCAGTCGGCCGCTATCGCCGGAATTAAAGAAGGTATGAGCGGCCATGATGCGGACGCTCTCGCCCGCGCTGTCATCGAGGAGGCGGACTACGGCCAGGCGTTCGGGCATGCCCTCGGTCACGGTGTCGGACTGGCAGCACACGAGGAACCGCGTCTCGGCCCCAACTCAGAGGACACGCTGGAAAACCATATGGTTTTCTCCATAGAACCTGGTATCTACCTCAATGGCTGGGGAGGGGTGAGAATCGAGGACCTGGCAGTGATGGACAACGGCAGGCCCGGGCTCCTTTCAAATGCAAGGAAAATGAAAACCGGAGGTTAGGTCTTAACATGATAAATGCCACCGAACTCCGAAAAGGAGTGGTCATTGAGCTGGATGGCAAGCTGTACCAGGTACTCGACTATCAGCACATCAAGCAGAAACGCACCGCCCTGGCCAGGGTGAAACTACGTGATATCCAGGCTGGTCATGCCTTCGAACGTACCTTTCAATCGAGTGAGAAGTTTGTCCGGGCACGCCTCGAGTTCCGGAACATGCAGTACCTCTACAACGATGGTAACCTCTATTATTTCATGGATGAGGAGAACTTCGAGCAGACTTCCCTCAATACCGACCAGCTTGGCGACACTATTAACTACATGAAAGAAGGTATGTCCCTTCAAATATCGAGCTACAAGGGAGAGGTGATAGGTGTCGAGCTACCTGTCGCCGTTGAGCTTCAGGTAGCCGATACCGAACCGGGAGTCAAGGGAGATACCGTCACCGCCGGAACGAAACCGGCCACCCTGGAGACCGGCATCACCGTCCAGGTGCCCCTGTTTGTTAATGAGGGAGACATCATCAAGGTCGATACCCGCACGGGCACCTACCTGGAAAGGGCAGGCTAAGTTGCTAAAAGCCGACCTCCACATACACACCAGGTACTCTATGGACTGCGATATGCCGCTGGAAAAAATAGTAGAGCGCTGCAACAAACTTGGCATAAACTGCATTGCCATCGCCGACCACGGCACGATTGAGGGAGCACTGCAGATGCAGGACACCGCCCCATTTACAGTTATTGTCGCCGAAGAAGTCCTTACACCCGACGGGGAGATAATGGGTGTCTTTCTCAAGGAGACCGTACCCAGCGGCTCATCCGTCAGGGAGACAATAGCCCGTATCAAGGAGCAGGACGCCCTTGTCTGTCTCCCCCACCCCTTCGACACCCTGAGAAGAATCCGTCTCAGTGAGGCAGAGCTGGATAAGCTGGCAGCAGACATCGATATTATTGAGGTGTTCAACGCCAGAAGCCCACTCTTGCAGTCTTCTCACAAAGCACGGGCATTCGCTGACAAACACGGCCTGGCCGGGTGCGCCGGAAGTGACGCTCACTCGCCGGTTGAGATTGGCCGGGCCTACGTGCGCATGCCGGAATTTGAGGATAAGGAAGGCTACCTCCGGGCATTACGTGAGGGCCAGATTACAGGTAAAAGAAGCAATCCCCTCGTCCACTTTCTCAGTGTCTGGGCAAAGATAAAGAAAGCGTTCTGAAGGAGGACGAAATGTACCGGCTCGGCTGGTTCTCCACAGGGAGAAGTGAAGGCTCTCAGAGACTCCTCAGGTCGATTCACGACAGTATCGAGGCGGGTGAAGTCGATGCGGTTATCGACTTTGTCTTCTGCAGTCGCGGACCTGGCGAGGCGGAGCTGACCGACGTTTACCTCAAGATGGTTGAGGACTACGGTATTCCCCTCGTCTATTTCTCCTATCAAAAGTACCGCCGTGCCAGAGGAGAGCGCACGCCACAACCGGGAGCGCCAATACCGCAGTGGCGTATCGACTACGACAGAGAAGTGATGGCCCGCATCAAGGATTTCCACCCGGACCTCTGCATCCTGGCTGGCTTCATGCTGATTTTTGGCGAGGAGATGTGCCGGAAGTACAACATCATCAACCTCCACCCCGCCTCACCCCACGGCCCCACCGGAATCTGGCAGAAAGTAATCTGGGAGCTGATTGAGAGCGATGCCCGCGAGAGCGGCGTTATGATGCACCTGGTTATCCCGGAGTTGGACAGGGGACCGGTGGTAACCTACTGCACCTATCCGATACGGGGAGAGCCTTTCGACCCCCTCTGGGAAGAGTGGGCAAAGCT
>CAZTBG010000050.1:8568-14004 GCA_964611805.1 uncultured Dehalococcoidales bacterium
AAACTGTCATTGCGACTCATTTGTGAAGGCCCCATCCCCTCTTCTAGACACCAACTGGAATCTCTATTTATTACGGAGGTAACTCACCTCTCAGGCTCCTCTTATAGCCTCCAGGCGGAATAAAGAATATCCCGCCTTATAGGCGGGCATGCCTATAAGGTGTAAACGACGCTTGCCTGATAACTACTCTCTCACCGTTTTGGGGTGCTCGAGGGGTGCAACCCCTCGAAACGGGGGATACCAAGGGGGTGTCCCCCTTGGTTCGCTTCTCCCCTTTTGGAGGGTCCGGATAGTAAAATCCCTCTCAATCTCCTTCAGGATGAATCCTTCGTTCGGCTAAGCTCAGTTCTGGTGACGTCACTGGAACCATCACTGGAACCACGACGAAGCCTGCGTGGGAATGACCCACTACCCAATCAGGTTATTTCTTGTCTTTTTCCTCGCTTGGCTTAGTGAGAATCTCGTCCACCAGTCCGTACTCAACCGCCTGCTGCGGGTCAAGGTAGAAATCACGGTCGGTGTCATGGATTATCTTGTCCATAGGCTGGCCAGTATGTTTGACGAGGAGATTACGGATGACTTCCTGAATCCGCATTATCTCCCGGGCAGCTATCTCGATATCGGCTGCCTGTCCCTGGGCACCACCGGCTGCCTGGTGAAGGTGGATGGTGGCATGGGGTAAAGCATAACGCTTCCCTTTGGCTCCAGCTGAGAGGAGCACCGTCCCCATGCTGGCCGCCAGCCCGACGCATATCGTGGAGACATCGGGGCGAATTATCTGCATGGTGTCATAGATTGCCAGTCCGGCACTGATGATGCCGCCGGGACAGTGAATGTAGAGGTTGATGTCTTTGTCCGGGTCCTCCCTTTCCAGGTAAAGTAACTGCGCAATAACTACGTTGGCCACCTGGTCATTTATCGGCATGCCCAGCATAACGATACGCTCCCGCAGCAAGAGTGAGTATATATCAAAGGCACGCTCCCCCCTCGCCCCACTCTCAATCACCATCGGGATTACATTCTTCGGGTAGTCGTTCATTTCTCCTCCTCCTTAAGCGATGTGCCGGTTTCCGGCAGACCTTTAGCTATTTCTACAAGCCGCTGCACGGTCTTTCGGGAAAGCAGCGGCCGCCGAAATGATTCGCGAGCCTGTGGGCTGTTCAAGACTTTCCCCACCTCTTCTCTCCTGTCCTCAGCGGCACTCTCAACCATACTGGCAATCTCGGCATCAATATCGCTATCACTAACCTCTATCTTTTCCTCTTCAGAGACCTTGCCGAGTATTAGGCCTCGAGTAACCCGCTTCTCCGCTATCGGACGCATCTCTTCACGTATTTCTTCATCCGTCTTGTTCATGGCCTTGAGATACTGCTCCATGGTCAATCCCTGCATCTGCAAGCGCCGTGCCTGCTCATCAAGCAACTCCTGTATCTCCACTTCCACCATAATAGGTGGGTACTCCACTTCACTGATATTGGTCACGGCCTCAATTGCCCGCTCTTCGAAATCCTGCTTCGCCCGGTCTTCAGCCCTGGTCTTTAAGTCACCTTCAATTTTCTCACGGAGAGCCTTTACATCCTTAAACTCGGCATCTACCTGAGCGGCAAACTCATTGGTGACCTCGGGAAGGTTCTCCTGCTTTATCTCGGTAACTGTCACCTTGAACGATGCCTCTTTACCGGCGACCTCCTCCCTCGAATATTCGGCAGGAAACTGGAGCTGGAACTCCTTCTCCTCGTTTTTGCTCATCCCTACCAGCTGCTCAGCAAAGCCCGGGGCCGGGGCCACTGACTCCCCGATAACCTGGTACTGCGCCCCATTCTGGTTAATGAACGGTTCGCCTTCAATTGTACTCTCGACATTCAGGGTTACCAAATCGCCCAGGGCTACGGGACGCTCCACCGGCTCCCAGGTGCCGTGTTGGTGCCGGAGCTGCTCCACAACGGCATCGACCATCTCCTCGGTAACCTCCACCGGCTCCGGCTCAAGACGTATCTGGTGGTAATCACCCAGCTTGACCACCGGTCTCAACGGCACCACCGCTTTGAAGATTACCGGTTCTTTCTGCACTACCTCTATCTGTGGTTGGGCTATAGCCTCAATCTCCTGCTCCTCCAGGGCCTTTTCATAGGCCTGCGGTACCAGCTCCTCGAGCATATCGTTGAACAACGTTTCTTTGCCCACATGGCGCTCCAGTACCGCTCGGGGGGCCTTACCTTTACGGAAACCGGGGATATTTACCCGCTTTACCAGCTTCCGAAAAGCCTTCTCTGTGGACTCCTCCACTTCGGACGGGTCCATCTCAATCGTCAGGAAGACCTGACTGTTCTCGGTTTTCTCATTGGTAACTTTCACTATTCAACCAGCCAGTATTTTATTCGTCACGCAATCTCAGGTGCAGTTCCGCCAGTTGCTCTTCATCCACAGGTGAGGGGGCATCCAGCATCAGGTCGACCGCACTCTGGTTCTTGGGAAAGGCAATAACCTCCCGGATATTCTCCTCTCCAGCGAGCAGCATCACAATACGGTCGATGCCGGGAGCAATGCCCCCATGCGGCGGCGGCCCGTAGTGGAAAGCTTCAAGTATTGTGCCGAAGCGTTGCTGTATCTCTTCATCGCTGTAGCCCAGCAGACTGAATATCTTGTGCTGAAGCTCACTGTTGTGAATCCGGATACTACCGCTGGCCAGCTCGTAACCGTTGCAGACGATATCGTAGTGTTTCGAGTGTACCTTCCCCGGGTCGGTATCCAGCAGCGGGATATGCTCGTCCTTAGGCGCCGTGAACGGATGGTGCTCCGAGTCCCACCTCCCCAACTCCTCATCCCATCTTAGTAACGGGAAGTCCAGTACAAAGGCAAAGGCAAGCGTATTCGGGTCAGCCAGTTCAAGTCTTTTCCCCATCTCGGTCCGCAGTTCACTGAGTACCTTGTTGACTGCCTTTGGCTCGGCAGCAACAATGAGCAAAAGGTCACCCATGCTGGCCTTGAGACGTCCCGCAATCTCCTTGACCTGCTCCAGCGTCAGAAATCTGGCAGCAACCGACTTCACCATATCAAGGGTCAGGTCATCCAGACTACCCGGCTTATCACCAAGAGCAACCGTCAGCAGGCCCCGCGCCCCGAGACCCTGCGCTATTTTATTCAGCTCATCAAGCTGATGCCTGCTATACCCAGCACAGCCGGGAGCACAGATACCTTTTACACTACCTCCCGAAGCAACGGCGTCGCGGAAAACGGCGAACTCCGAATCGGCAACGATATCCGACAGGTCACCTATCTCCATACCAAAACGCAAGTCCAGATGGTCCGTGCCGAACCGCGCCATAGCATCGTCATAAGTAATACGCGGGAACGGTGTTATCACCTTCATTTCAGGCTTAACGGCCGCAACCAATGCTGTAAAGAGCTCTTCTATCAGGTCGAGAATATCCTCTTCGGTGACGAAGCTCATCTCCAGGTCAAGCTGGGTATGCTCCGGTTGCCGGTCTGCCCTGGTATCCTCGTCACGAAAGCACCGGGCTATCTGAAAATACTTCTCGATACCGGCCACCATCAGGAGCTGCTTTAGCTGCTGTGGTGACTGAGGAAGGGCATAGAACTTGCCGGGGTGGACCCGGCTTGGCACCAGGTAATCGCGGGCCCCCTCCGGGGTACTCTTTATCATGACCGGGGTCTCTATCTCAAGAAAGCCCCGGGCATCAAGGAAATCTCGAATAAACTTCACCACACGATGACGGAGAGTCAGATTCCTCAGCATCCTGGGGCGGCGCAGGTCGAGATAGCGGTACTTGAGACGCAGGCTCTCCTCTACCTCTATTTCCTGGTTGATGTAGAAGGGCGGCGTCTCCGAGGTGCTGAGTATAGTACAATCGTCAGCGATAACCTCAATCTCACCGGTGGCCAATTGCCGGTTCTCTGTCCCTGATGGACGAAGTGTCACCTCCCCACTAACGTTGAGTACATATTCACTCCGCACCTGGCTGGCCGTCTCATGGCAGGACCGGGCTACTTCAGGGTTGAAGACCACCTGTGCTATACCTTCACGGTCACGAAGGTCAATAAATATCAGCCCACCGTGGTCACGACGCCGGTCTACCCAACCGGCCAGCGTCACCCTCTTCCCGACATCACCCTTGCGGAGTTCACCACAACTATGGCTCTTGAGCAATAATAGCCCCCTCCTGCATAACGCATGCACTCAAGCTAAGTATAGCTTAGTGAGTAGCTACCCTTCAACCTGAACCGGACAGCAACGATACTACCAGTGCAGCCGACCGGGAAGGTCGGCTGCGTCCAGAAGCTGCCTCAGTGTTTCACCCTGCCTTAAATATACCTTCCCACCGAATTAGCGATTACCCGCAACTCATCCATCAACCTGGTGAAGTCAGACGGGGTCAGTGACTGCAGGCCGTCTACCAGGGCCTCCTTCGGATTAGGATGTACCTCAATCAGCAGCCCGTCGGCACCGGCAGCAACCGCCGCCTTGGCCATGGCTGGCACCAGAGCATAGTGACCGGCAGCATGGCTGGGGTCGACAATCACCGGCAGATGACTGGACCTCTTCAGAACCGGAACCGCCGAGATATCCAGAGAGAAACGTGTGCTGTCCTCGAATGTCCTGATACCCCGCTCACAGAGAATCACTTTGTCGTTACCCTCAGCCAGTATGTAATCGGCCGCCGTGAGCCACTCGGTAATCGTACAGGAGAATCCCCGTTTCAGCACAGTTGGCCGATGGCTCTTACCGACCTCGGTCAACAGGGCATAGTTCTGCATGTTACGGGAGCCGATTTGAAGTATATCCGCCGAGCCGGCAACTAAATCGACCTCGTGAGGGTCAACTACCTCGGTGACTACCGGTATGTCCAGCTTCTTTCTTGCCTTCGCCAGAATCTCCAGGCCGGCCTCTTCCAGTCCTTGAAAGCTGAACGGTGAAGTCCGCGGCTTGAAAGCCCCGCCGCGCAGGACACTGGCACCGGCTTTCTTCACTGCCTTTGCCGCCTCCAAAAGCTGCTTCTCGCTCTCCACAGCACAGGGCCCGGCCATAACGACAACACGCTTACCCCCTATCTCCACCCCATCAATTGAGACAATGCTGTCTGTCCCCTTAAACTCGCGGGACGCCAGCTTGTAGGGTTTCATAATTCGCGTAACACTCTCCACCTCTGGAAGCACAGCGAATACATCGGTCGATAACTGCCCGGTATTGCCTCCCAGGATAGCCACCACCGTCTTGTCAGTACCACGATTTAACTGGATATTAAAACCCAACGACTTCGCTCTCTGGACAACGGCATCCACCGCCTCCTTACTCGCACCTGTTTTCATTTCGACAATCATGGTAATCTACCTCAACTCGCTGACATGCTGGGAACCCGGCAGGCGAATGAACAACTATCAAGATTATGCCATACTGCTCCTTCTTTCTCAATCCCG
>CAZTBG010000051.1:0-13680 GCA_964611805.1 uncultured Dehalococcoidales bacterium
AAGGAGATTAGGGTTTGAGTTCGGGGAGAGGTAAGGTGGGTACGAAACATGGGCAGTGAAGCCAGCGGCTGGGAGCTAATATATCGCAGCACTTCCACCTATGACCGGGCGACACCCCATTTGCATCTTTGTCTGTAGAGCGGGATACCGCCTTAAATATAACCCTTTTCCAAGGGGGACACCCCCTTGGTATCCCCCGTCCCAAAGGGGTTACACCCCTCTGGACACCCCAAAACGGTGTGAGGGTCAGTTCTAGGCAAGTGTTGTTCGCACCTTATAGAGTAGCTTAAACCAATGAACAGGGGCGAAACATCATGTGAATAGTTACAGCAAATTGTCGGCTACGTTCACTACGTGCTAAAATTAATATGTGGTTAAAACTGATAAGTCATCATTGCCAGAGAAAACGGCAGGCCCTAAAAACATCGTCAGGTTGACAGTTAGTGTTCGGGGGGTGGTGCAGGGGGTTGGCTTCCGGCCCTTCGTGTATCAGCTTGTCACCCGGCATGGTCTGAAAGGGTGGGTCTGCAACACCTCGGAGGATGTCAGGATTGATGTTGAGGGAGAACAAACGGCGCTGGACAAGTTCCTGGTTGAGCTGGAAAATAATGCCCCACCGCTGGCCCGTATCGAGAATATATCAACCACCATAGAAAAACCGGTCGGCTACGAGCGCTTTGAGATACGGCACAGCGTCTCGGAGGAAGGTAAATACCAGCTTGTCTCCCCGGATGTGGCCACCTGTCCTGCCTGCCTCGAGGAAGTGCTCTCGCCGGCTGACCGGCGCTACCGCTACCCATTTACCAACTGCACCAACTGCGGTCCTCGTTTTACCATCATCGAGGATATACCGTACGACCGCCCCAAGACCACGATGCGTCATTTTAAGATGTGCCCTGAGTGCCAGCAGGAGTACGAAGACCCTCTGAACCGCCGATTCCATGCCCAGCCCAACGCCTGTCCCATCTGTGGCCCCGCTCTCCAGTTGGTTGATAGTAACGGACACCCGGTTATAACAGAGGATGCACTACTGGAAACAGGCCGATTGCTCAGAGAGGGTAATATCGTCGCTATCAAGGGGCTGGGCGGGTTCCTCCTGGCCTGTGATGCCACCAGCGAAAGGGTGGTGAGATTGCTCCGGGAGAGGAAGAATCGCCCTTCCAAGCCTTTTGCCATAATGCTGACTTCCCTGGAAGAGGTAGAGGAGCACTGTCATGTGTCGACGATTGAGAAAGAGCTTTTGACCTCTCACCAGAGTCCTATCGTGCTCCTGAGGTGGAGAGCCGGGTCTAAGGTTACGAAGGCGGTAGCGCCTGGCCTGAAACACCTGGGGGTAATGCTGCCCTATACCCCCATGCACCACATCCTGCTGAGAGAGACCGCACTGCCTTTAGTAATGACCAGCGGCAACCTCAGTGAAGAGCCGATAGCTCGTGACAACGATGAGGCCTTGAAGAGGCTGGGGGGAATTGCCGATTACTTCCTGCTGCATAACCGCGACATCTATTCCACGTATGATGACAGCGTAGCTATTGTGGAGGGGGACAGGCCGCAGCTGGTGCGGAGGGCACGGGGGTATGCCCCCTATCCGATACACCTGTCCTTTGAGGCAAAGCAGGTGCTGGCCTGCGGTGCCGAGCTTAAAAATACATTCTGCCTGACGCGGAATGACCATGCTTTTCTCAGCCAGCACATCGGGGACATGGAAAATCTGGAGACCCTTGAACATTTTGAAAACACAATAGAGCTTTATAAAAGACTGTTCCGCATCCAGCCTGAGATGATTGCTTACGATATGCATCCCGAGTATCTATCTACCAAGTACGCTAAGGATTTGGCCGGTAAGTCACCCGGTGTGGTGTTCGTACCGGTCCAGCACCACCATTCCCATATCGTTAGCTGCATGGTTGATAATGGAGTTGAGGAGCCAGTCATCGGGGTTGCTTTAGATGGCACTGGCTTCGGTACCGATGGTTGCATCTGGGGTGGCGAGTTCCTGCTGGTGGACTATAAGGGCTTTGAAAGATTGGGCCACCTACAGTATGTGCCGCTACCGGGAGGGGAGGCAGCCATCAAAAGACCCTACCGTATGGCTGTCGGCTATCTACTCAATGTATTGGGGAAAGGCGCACTTAAGGATGACCTGCCTCTTATGCAGTACGTGGACAGTCGGGAAATTGACATAATCGAGAAACAGATATCGCGTGGAATAAACTCGCCCCTGACCTCAAGCTGTGGCCGGTTGTTCGATGCTGTTTCAGCCTTGGTGGGGGTGAGGGGACAGATAGACTATGAGGCCCAGGCGGCCATTGAGCTTGAAGCAATCGCTGATGAAGGTGAGAGTGGTAATTATCCCTTTGACATTACAGGGGATAATGGTGTTGATATCGTATCCTTTAGCCGATTATTTACGGCAATTATATCTGACCTGGAGAAAGGTGTCTCAGCGGAAGTCATATCGGCCAGGTTCCATAACACCATGGCTCAGGTAGTGTTGCAAATGTGCCAGCGCCTGGCTGACAGGACTGGCATCAATAGGGTAGCCTTAAGTGGCGGCGTCTTTCAGAATCGCCTTTTGCTGGGGCTGACAACGGGGGCGCTGGAAAAGGCCGGGTTATCTGTATTGACTCATAGTAAAGTGCCTGGCAACGACGGCGGTGTCTCGCTGGGACAGGCGGTCATTGCCAATTTTGCTGAGGAAGGAGGGATTGGCTGATGTGTCTCGCTATCCCGGCTCTGGTCAAGTCTGTGGATGGTCTCTCGGCTGAAGTTGAGTTTGGCGAGGTGAGCCGTCAGATAAGTATATGGCTCACCCCGGATGTGAAGCCGGGAGACTATGTGCTGCTCCATACCGGCTATTCGATAAATGTCATTGACGAGGATGAGGCCAAGGAGACCCTCAAGCTCCTGGAAGAAGCGGCTTCCGGGTCGGACAGCTGGACTGGGTAGGACATGAGGTTCATCGACGAATACCGTAATAGTGAGCTGGGTGAGCGGCTGGTCGACCGGATTCACCGGCGGTCGAGAAAGCCCGTCAGGTTGATGGAGTTCTGCGGGGGACACACCGTCACCATCTTCAAGCATGGCATCCGTCAGCTGCTGCCGCCCACGATTGAGATGCTCTCCGGCCCGGGCTGCCCGGTCTGTGTCACCGCCAATGGTGACCTGGACAAGGCAATAGCTCTGGCCCGACTTCCCGACGTTGTTGTGGCTACTTTTGGTGACATGCTGAAGGTACCCGGCAGCTATTCCAGCCTGCAGGAGGTCAGGGCTGAGGGTGGCGATGTCCGGATAGTCTACTCGGCTCTCGACGCCATCCATATCGCGCAGCGTAATCCGGATAAGGCCGTGGTCATGCTCGGTATCGGTTTCGAGACCACAGCGCCCACCATTGCTGCTTCAGTCTTGGAGGCTTCAAGGGGAGGCGTCGGAAATTACTATGTGCTGTCGATGCACAAGCTGTGTCCGCCGGTGATAAAGGCGCTACTTGATTCGGGTGAAGTACGACTTGATGGGCTGGTCTGTCCCGGTCATGTCAGTGCCGTCATTGGCTCCCGACCTTATGACTTTCTGGCGCGTGACTACGGCATTGCCTGCGTGGTATCCGGCTTTGAACCCCTGGATGTCCTCCAGTGTGTCGACATGCTGGTAGCCCAGATTGAGGCGGGAAAGCCGGCGGTTGAGATAGCCTACCGCCGTGGGGTCAAGCCGGAGGGGAATGAGAGGGCACTTGAGACAATGTGGACAGTCTTTGAGCGTTGTGAGGCGAACTGGAGGGGGATTGGCGAAGTCCCTGGCAGCGGGCTGAGGTTGAGGGAAGAATACCAGCGCTTTGACGCTGAGAGTGTTTTTGAGATTGAGGTACCGCCTCCGCGTGAAGCAGAAGGGTGTATCTGTGGCGATATTCTGCGTGGAGTCAAG
Organism: uncultured Dehalococcoidales bacterium; assembly: GCA_964611805.1. Classification (GTDB taxonomy): domain Bacteria; phylum Chloroflexota; class Dehalococcoidia; order Dehalococcoidales; family Fen-1064; genus W589. The sequence continues at coordinate 3,922 of CAZTBG010000051.1, forward strand.
ACCCCGCTCGACTGTAAACTCTTTCGTCGGGTATGTAATCCGGAACACCCGGTCGGTCCCTGTATGGTCTCTTCAGAGGGTACCTGTTCTGCCTACTATCTGTATGGGGACAATGGTTCCGTAAGAGCACAGGAGCCGATATGATATTAATGGTAAGACCGACCGGAATACTGATTGAAAACCAGAAAATACTTCTAATTAAGCAGGACGTGACAGAAAAACGCCACTGGTCACTACCAGGGGGTAAACTGGAACCTGGCGAAAGTATAGAGCAATGCCTGGTGCGTGAGATGAAGGAAGAGACAGGACTGGATATTTCAGTTAGAGAATTGCTTTATGTATGTGACAGGATTCAAAAAGATAACCACGTGGTGCATATGACATTCCTGATTGACAGAGTGGGCGAGGAAATATTGTCGCCCAATTGGAAACACAAAGACCTGCATGCCTCGAGTTCATCGAAAACAATTCGCGAAATCTGCATGGTCCCGGTCGACGAATTAACTACCTATGGTTTCTCACCAGAATTTTATCAACTGGTTAAGGCTGACTTTCCAGAGCGGGGTAGCTATAAAGGGGATTTCAACACTTTTTTCGGAGAATTACCGTCTGATGAATGACAAGGTGCTACTGGCTCACGGTAGTGGTGGGAAGCTGAGCCACGACCTGGTAGAGTCTTTCCTGCCGCTGTTTGATAATAAACTGCTGAACAAGCTGGATGATTCCGCCGTCTTTCAAACGGAGGGTCGGCTGGCCTTTACCACCGACAGCTATGTGGTCAGTCCCATTTTCTTTCCCGGGGGCGACATCGGTAAGTTAGCTGTTTGCGGTACGGTCAACGACCTTTCCATGAGTGGAGCCACCCCACTCTACCTGAGCCTGTCACTGATTATTGAGGAGGGGTTGTCGCTGGACGATTTGCAGAGGGTGCTGGCTTCGGTTAAAAAGGCGGCGGAGGAGGCGAGTGTCAATGTAATCACCGGCGATACCAAGGTGGTGAACCGTGGCAGTGCTGATAAACTCTTTATCAATACCAGCGGTATCGGAGTGGTACCTCCGGGAGTGGACATCTCCGGTTCCAATGCCAGGCCTGGCGACAGCGTAATCTTGAGCGGTACCATTGGCGACCACGGTATCGCTGTGATGAGCCAGCGTGAAGGACTGGAATTCTCGTCTCCAGTAGAAAGCGATTGTGCTCCTTTACATGGTCTGGTAGCGGATATGCTGAAGGTGTGCCGTCAGATTCACTGCCTCCGTGACCCCACCAGGGGTGGGCTGGCCAGCACCCTTAATGAACTCGCTGGACAGTCGGGGGTTGGTATAAAGATAGAAGAGGAGAAGATACCGGTCCGTGAAGGGGTACGGGCTGCCTGCGAACTGCTGGGCCTGGACCCGCTCTATGTCGCTAATGAAGGTAAGCTGGTGGCGATTGTTCCGGCGGCTGAAGCGGGATATATAGTTGACATAATGCGTAAGAACTCTTACGGGAAGCAGGCCGTCATCATCGGGGAGGTGGTGGCCGAGCATCCTGGCAGGGTAGTCATGAAGACTTCCCTCGGGGCATCACGGATAGTGGATATGCTTGTTGGAGAGTTACTTCCCAGGATATGTTAGCTAAGTGAAGAATGCTACTGGCCCAATGGAAAAGGCGGTGCTTAACACCGCCTATTATTTTTAATCTAAATGTCTATTTACAGAGCTGGTCAGAGTCCGGCTGCCTCAATAACCTCGGGGACACGCTTCTCCATGCCAATGGCCATGATATGTACCCCTTGACAGAGTGACTTCATGTCTGTGATGAGACGAGCGGCAATCTCGACACTCTTCTGCATCCGTTTCTCTGCCTTTTCCATTTCGTCAATAAGGCTTTCCGGTACATACACGCCAGCGACGTTCTTGTTCATAAACCGGGCCATACCAGCAGACCTCAGAAGTACGATTCCCACCAGTATCGGCACGTTTAGGTAGGCCACTGCCTTCATGAATGACTCGAATTTCTCTGGTTCGTAGACAGCCTGGGTCTGGATAAACTGTGCCCCGGCTTTGACTTTTTTCTCCAGCTTGATAAGCTGGGGTTCTAATGGGTCGGCGCCAGGGGTGACAACAGCACCGAGGCAGAAGCTGGGAGCTCCTTCAAGCTCATTGCCAACCATGTCTCTCCCTTGCTCCAGGTTCTTAGCGGCACGCAGCAGCGAGACGGAATCGAGGTCAAAGACGCCCTTGGCTTGGGGGTGGTCACCCAGGGCTACGAAGTCGCCGGTAAGGCAGAGAACATTCTGGATGCCGAGTGTATAAGCCCCCAGCAGGTCAGACTGAAGCGCAATGCGATTACGGTCGCGGCAGGTCATCTGGAAGACGGGTTCCAGACCTCTTTCCTTAAGCAGACTACAAACGGGCAGAGAGCCTAGCCTCATAACAGAGCTCTGCTGGTCAGTGACATTGATGGCATCAACCTTACCACGCATCAACTCGGCGTTCTCCAGCATCTCCCTGATGTCAACACCTTTAGGTGGGCCGACTTCGGCAGTAATGACAAATTTACCCTGGTTTGCTAGCTCAGCAATAGTCATTTTGCAGAGGCCTCCTTCTCCTTCCGTTCCAGTGCCCACATTATTGTAGACCTCAGGTCCTGAGGGGGTCGCATCTTGCTCCAATCCTTTGCGTCAAGGATGACTCTCATCTTGTCCAGGTTCCCAAGCTTCTTAAGTCGCTCGTAAATCAGGTGCCAGCCACATTCACGTGACTCCGGCTCGAATTCGCACCTGCCGTCCTTGGCGCCGCCACAGGGCCCGTTGATGAGGCTCTTGGTGCAGGCTGTCAGGGGGCAAATGCCACCGGTATAATCCAGCAGACAGTCTCCGCACTCCAGGCAGCGCTCATCGCCGCGCCACTCCCCACGAGAGCCGCCAACATTGATAACATTGCAGGCTGGGTGGGTTACCTTGTCAACCACTGCGGCTGTTGCCTGCACACCGAGGCCGCAGGTCATGACCAGAAGGGAGTCGGCGGACACAATGGCATTTTCATGGGGTTTTAGCTTGAACTTGACCAGGGCTTTGTCGCAGAGAAAGTCAACCACGCTGTGACCGACGATTGTCTTGCCTTCCTGCTTTAGCTGTTTTGCCATTTCCAGCACCTGGGTCTCCCCACCCGTTTGGCAGGCCTCGGCGCAGCCTTTGCAGCCGACTATGAAGATGCGCTGTTCTCCCTCCAACGATTTCAAGATTTCTGGGAAAGGTTTTGCCTCAGAAATTATCATTTCAACACTCTCCTTATCAGTAGATGCGGAACTCGCCCAGGTCTCTTCCTTTGGGTGTAATCAAATGGACAGCGCAGGCAAGACAGGGGTCCATCGACCTGACTATCCTTACTATCTCTACCGGGTTCGATTCATCCTTAATCTTTGTGCCGGTAATGGCCTGCTCCACCGGGCCGGGTTGCCCCTCGTTGTCCCTGGGACCGAAGTTCCAGGTGCTGGGGACGACGCACTGGTAATTGGCAATTTTCTGGTCTTTTATCTCTATCCAGTGACCCAAAGCGCCCCGGGCGGCATCCACAAGCCCCATGCCAGTGGACTCCTCAGGAATCTCATAGCTCATACAAACCGGCTCACCGGGTCTGAGTTGTAGCAGCCATTCTGGCATGGTGTCGGCAACCAGCTTGGTATAAAGCGCTCGTGCCGCATGACGACCGAGTACTGAGAATAAAGCGGCCGGTGAGGCATTGAACTTGGATAACACCGAATCGACCAGAGCTTTCACGGTGGGATTCCCAGACGCATAAGTAACAGCTACCCGTGCTAAAGGACCAACCTCGTAGACTTTGCCTCCATATCGCGGAGACTTAATCCATGAATAGGCCCCTTCCTTACCGGGTTGGGGTCTGGTGTCTCCCTGGGTAGGATGCAGGCCGTCGGTGCTGTCCTCGTACCAGGAATGTTTAACAGCCTCCGTTATCTTACTGGTATCAAGCTCTTCCCGTTTGAGGTCGGTGGAGACTGTCCCTTGTTTAAGCAGTCTCTGCCGCTTTGTCAGGTCGGTCTCGCCGTTTTCCAGGTCGAAACTGCCGTAGGATAAGAGGTTCCCACAGCCCTGTCCTATCTCGAAGTAGTCGCTGTATACCCCGGCGACTGCCAGGACATCGGCTATGTAGACATTATCAATGAAGTCCCTGAGTTCGTTGAGCCGCCAGAGGAAGGAGGCAATCTTGTCAACAGTAGGGACTTCGGTTACGCCGCCGGGCATAATGGCGCAGTTGTGGGGCATCTTACCACCGAAGATGGAAAGCATTTCCTGAGCCTTACGCCGCATTTCGAGGGCTTGCACGTAGTGGGCTACCGCTTGCTGGTCAATCTCGTCGGGGAGACGGTAGTCTCCTTCATACCGTGGTACGAAAGGTCCCAGTTCGCCCCTCTGGATAAAGGCTTTGACGGAATTGAGGGTGGGGTCATTGCCCTCGTAATTTGCCACTTTGGTAACGTCGACATAGTCAAGGGCACACAGGTGATAGAAGTGCAGGATGTGGTCCGCAATGTGGGCGGCACCCAGAATCAGGTTACGTAACAGCCGGCCATTATCAGGTATTTTGTCGGCAATGCCAAAGGCACTGTCCAGATTGAGGGTAGCGGCCATGGAATGGCTGGTGGGACATACCCCGCAGATGCGCTGGACATACCTTTGTGCATCGCGAGGGTCTCTGCCTCGCAGAATTAGTTCAATGCCACGGAAAAGGGAACCTGTACTCCGGGTTTCCTTTACTACGCCATTTTCAGTAACCGCCTCAATTTTGAGGTGACCCTCAATACGTGTCATCGGATCAATTATAATCTTACCCAACGATCAAGCCTCCTCTCTACTTGCTGCCGATATTAGGCAACGCTTCCTCGGTCAGTTTTTGATAGAACGGTGCGAGCTGGTCGGGAAAACCGGGTTCGACACAGCCGATACAGGGTGACCCGCTACCGATGCACCAGTTGACGCCGTGGTTCCAGAGTCGTGTCGGGCAGTCGGCACTGGTCACCGGTCCTTTGCAGCCCAGTTCATTGAGGCAGCCGGGTTCACCAAAGGACCTGGCAAACTTACCCTCGTCGAAATAAGCACGGCGGGGGCAGTTTTCATGTATAAGCTTGCCGTAGAAAGCCTTGGGACGACCGTGTTCATCCACGTCCTCAGGTTTGGGTAGTCCAGCCAGCAGGACACTGGCTACCGTCCCGACAAACCAGTCAGGGTGAGGTGGGCAGCCGGGAATGTTGACCAGTGGAGTGGTTACATTCAATCGTCTGAAGAGCTCTCCGACGCCAACACATCCTGAGGGATTGGGTGCACCGGCGGCGATTCCGCCAAAGGCGGCACAAGTGCCAAGGGCAATGACTGCTAAGGCATCCCTGCCCAGCGACTCCACCCTATCAACTATGGAGACCGGTTCGCCGTTGTGCTCGCCGATAGAGCCATAGTCTTTGGCATTTCCCCTAGTGGGTATTGCACCCTCGACTACCAGGATGTATTTGCCCTTCTCCCTCTGCGCAGTCGACTCCATCTCTTCGATAACCATATCCCCGGCCCCGGCCATCACCGTCGCGTGAAATCTGAGGTTGACATGCCTGCCCGGAATCACCTCATCGATCAGTACATTCTTGATGGTGGGGCTGACCGAGTTGAGCACGGAGACGGAGCAACCGGTGCACGTAGCGCACTGTAACCAGATTACTGGAATTTCCACTGTTTTCGCAGTTGCCATGAACTCCTCCTCACTTTTCTATTGTCCTGTACGCCAAAGGCACGCCAATGCACTCAATAATCTGGCCAGCCTATCACGATTTGCGAATTAATACAGGCTCACGACAGGCATAATTACTGGGCATGCAGAGACCTCTTTACATTTACACGACAGGTTTCCTTCGGCCATGACGCAATAAGTATCTTGATACGCTGACAGTATAAGACTCTATAAGTGAGTAGAATACACGTTAGGCACGGTATTTGTCAAATGGAAAGGGTCTGATTAAGCCTGGTGCGTTACAGTGATTGCCCTTTCTCTTGCCTCAACGATTTCACCGATGATAGCTGCCCCAGTTATACCGGCGTTTTGCAATCTGGCCAGCAGCGTTTCTGCCTTGGTTGGTTCAAGGCATATCAGCAGACCGCCTGATGTTTGGGCATCAAACAGGATGTCCTGTATGTATTCTGGTATTTCCCCGGTAAACTGCACCTTATCTTTATAATACTCCTTATTGCGGAACAGTCCCCCGGGGCAGAGCCCCTGCTGCGCAAACCCGGTTACCTCCGTAAAGTAGGGAATTGACTCCAGGTGTAATATCAGCGCTACCTGACTGCGTTCCGCCAGATGGGCGGCGTGGCCGAGCAATCCGAAGCCGGTAATATCTGTACAGGCATGGGCACCGACTGCCTGCATCAGCTCCGAGGCAGTCCGGTTCAGGGTAGCCATGCTTTTTGATATCCTTTCGATGAGGTCGTCGCTGACAAGCCCCGCCTTGATGGCCGTGTTGATAATACCGGTACCTAATGGCTTGGTCAGAAGCAACCTGTCACCGACTCTGGCCCCGCTACTGGTCATCAGTTTCTCTGGAGACACGATGCCGGTGACAGAGAGACCGTATTTGAGTTCGTCGTCGTCAACACTGTGCCCACCGATGAGCGCCACTTCAGCCTCGTGTATCTTGTCCATACCACCCCGGAGAATGTCCTCCAGGATGGAGGCGCCCAGGGTCTTCATCGGGAAGCACAGGATGTTCATTGCCGTAAGTGGCCTGCCACCCATAGCATAGACGTCGCTGAGGGCGTTGGCAGCAGCAATCTGCCCGAACATATAGGCGTCATCTACTATCGGGGTAAAGAAATCAACTGTCTGGATAAGAGCCACGTCATCCGATAGCTTATAAACACCAGCATCATCCAGGTTCTCCATGCCTGAGATGACATTTGAGTCCGGTATAATGGGCAGATTACGTAGTGCTGGGTATAGGTCTCCCGGACCTATCTTCGAGGCTCAGCCCGCTCCCTTAACGGTTTGCGTCAGGTGCGGGCGTGCTACTTCGTCCATCCGGCCTCCTGTGAAAAAGGACAATCCAGCCTGCATTGTAGCATTATCTAGATTGTGAAAGCAAAGGCAGGTGCTCGTTTATATGGTTAGTTATACCGTGACCTTCTTTTTCCCCACACTGTTGGTCAGAGGTGCCCCATCCCCCTGTGGTTATAAATTCTCCCCCTCAGTCCCCCTCCTTTAGCAAAGGAGGGGGAAGAAAATAGTAAGAGGGGCGCAGCCCCTCTTTAACTCCCCTTTGACGGTGTTTAGAAGGCTTAATTACCATGAATGCTTCGTCTCTCTCCAATCTCCGCGGACCGCCACCTTCTTTTGGACGGTGAGTACAAGGATGTCCCTCCCTGGTTTGGCTTATTCGTAAGGAAAAGTGGAACAAGAACCAGGCAAAGGTTATTAAAATCAGTGTCATCAGTCTACCTAAACTAGCTCAAGGCCTGTGTGTTAGTTTTGAAATCGGTACCGAATATTGTAGAATACACGAGAGATGAATAGTGAGTTCCGAAATCTGCCCAGCGTTGACCAGGTACTTGCTCACGAACGTATCCGTCAGCTCTTAGAGGGACATGGTTATCCCCACTCTCTGCTGGTGAGTCTGGCGCGTGAGAGTCTGGATGGTGCCCGCCGTACGATTGCTGGCGGAGGCCCTTCACCTGCTATTGGTGAAATTGTAGAAGCTGTCAGTAGCCGATTGCAAAGTCTGGAAACTTCTCGACTACGTCCTGTTGTTAACGCCACGGGTGTATTATTACACACCAATCTGGGGAGGGCACCGTTAAGCCGGGAGGCGACCGAAGCGATAAGCGTGATTGCTGCTGACTATAGCAACCTTGAGTTCGACCTGCGAAGCGGGCGGAGGGGTTCCCGACACACCCATGTTGAGGGCCTGTTGTGTCAGCTCACGGGGGCAGAGGCCGCCCTGGTGGTGAACAACAATGCCTCAGGGGTGCTGCTGGGTCTGACCGCACTGGCCAGACGAAAAGAGGTGGTTGTCTCCCGCGGGCAGGCGGTTGAGATTGGTGGCAGTTTCCGTATTCCCGACGTGATGCGCCAGAGTGGAGCGCGGCTCGTCGAGGTGGGTACCACCAACTGCACTTATGCGGCCGACTACGAGGAGGCGATTACACCCCGAACAGCCGCCCTGATGCGGGTACATTCCAGTAATTTCCGCCTAGTGGGATTTGTAAACCAGGCAACGCTGGAGGAGATAGTCGATGTGGCCAACCGGAGCAGTGTGGCTGTACTTGATGACCTGGGGAGTGGCTGTTTTCTGGACACTACTGTATTCGGTCTTGACCCGGAGCCGATGGTGCAGCAGAGCGTTGCTGCTGGTGTTGGCCTGACCTTTTTCTCCGGGGACAAGCTGGTGGGTGGCCCTCAGGCGGGTATAATCGTCGGCCAGAAGCAACTGGTGGACAAGTTGAAGCGGCATCCGATGGCACGGGCGGTGCGGATTGACAAGATAAGGCTGGCGGCACTTATTGCTACCCTCGTTCATTATTTGAAGGGTGAGACTACCAGTAAAATACCGGTGTGGCGAATGATAGCGACGCCACTGGAAGAAATCGAACGCCGGGCCGAATCGTGGGCGCGGGTGCTCGGTGGCCTGGGTGAGGTGATAGATGGGGAGACAATGGTAGGTGGTGGCAGTCTGCCCGGAGGTACCCTGCCGACCAGGCTGGTAGCCATTGTCGGTCAGGGCAAGAGGAAAAAAGGGGCAAACATTTCGCAGACCATGAGTGCCAGACTGCGGGATATGCCGACTCCCGTAATCGGGCGGATAAGTGAAGACCGCCTGCTCCTTGACCCGCGCTCGGTGCTGCCGGAGGACGATGCCACGATTCTGGCAGCATTGCAGGATGTGGCTTCCGACCTGAAGAAGGACCGCTGAGGGGCTAGAGGGACAGGAAAGATGTTTGTGCTGGGCACGGCGGGGCACATTGACCACGGTAAATCAGTACTGGTGCATGCCCTGACCGGTATCGACCCCGACCGTCTTAGTGAGGAAAAAGAGCGGGGGATGACAATCGACCTCGGCTTTGCCTGGATGAAGCTGCCGAGCGGCCGGGAGGTCGGTATTGTTGATGTGCCCGGGCATGAGCGTTTTGTGAGAAACATGCTGGCCGGAGTCGGCGGTATTGACCTGGCATTGCTGGTTATCGCGGCTAATGAGGGTGTTATGCCCCAGACCAGAGAACACCTTGCCATTCTTGACCTTCTGGAGATAAGGCAGGGCGTGGTCGCTATTACCAAAAAGGACCTGGTGGACGAGGAACTGCTCAGCCTGGTCAGGATGGAGATAGATGAGCTGCTGGCACCGACCGCACTGGCTGGAGCACCTGTTGTGGCTGTTTCGGCACTCACTGGTGAGGGCTTGCCCGAGCTTGTCTCGACCATTGACGTGCTCCTGGAATTAATAACACCGCGAAAGGACATGGAGCGGGCGCGGCTGCCAATAGACCGGGTCTTTACTATGGCTGGCTCCGGCACCGTCGTCACCGGTACGCTGATAGACGGCTCGCTCTCGGTCGGGCAGGAAGTTGAGATAGTCCCCACCGGGCTCAGGTCCCGCCTGAGAGGGTTGCAGATGCACAAATCGCGCATTGATGTCGCCCAACCGGGAAGTCGGATTGCCGCTAATCTTGTCGGAGTCGCTACGACCCAGTTGCATCGGGGGGACGTGGTTGTCCGCCCCGGCTGGCT
>CAZTBG010000052.1:0-13465 GCA_964611805.1 uncultured Dehalococcoidales bacterium
GCGCGCGTGAAAAATGCAGAGATGACGGATTACAGGCAGGTGTATATGACGATGTGTACTCACTGGAAGAACTGCTATATTAATTGCCTTTGATATATAATCTGCTATAACTTATACTTCAATTCTCCATTAATCCAATACCTTAACCATTTTCTACCTAGCTGTCTATCGGAGGTTCGAATTAAATGAGTCAAATAGAACTCCCGTACGAAGATCTGCGGCAACATATGATAGAGGAGATAAAGAAATATCACCTTGGTTTTTTAGCTACTTCAGTAGACGATTTCGTAACCGTTAGGCAAATGCAGCTAATCATTAATGGTCTGACTATTTATTGCTATACTGGTATATACCGCAGGAAATATAAGCAGATTATGGCAAATCCGCAAGTTGCTATAGCCGCTGGCAACCTTCAGATCGAAGGAATAGCTTCATTGAAAGGTCACCCACTAGATGAGGAGAATGCCGAATTTAGAGAAGTATATCAAAAAACACAGCCGGAAAGATATGAAAGGAGCATTCTTATACACTTTCCTCGTCCAGACACGAGGGTGATTGAAATAACCCCCAAAAAGATTTCTTCTTATACTCCACCAGATTTGGAAGCTGGAAAGGAATCCTTCCACGATATTCTCAACATTGAAAAGCAAACAGCTCACAGAGTTTATAGATCTGATAATAAAGAATCATCTGCCTATAAGGATTAATACAAATTGCTCTGACCCACTGAAGAGGTTGTAGAGCAATTAGCGGATAAATATTGCTCTTTCATGCTTCAATAGCGAAGCTAAACGGAATCAATTAGCTATACGCATGGCTGGACAAACATCCCGATGTTCGTCTATTGCTTAAAACCTACTCTTCACCAAGTGACTTCCCACATTGTCGGTGCTACCCTTTGCACACGATATACGCATGTCTAAACGAGATTCCATCCTTGATCATATAACGGTCTAAAGTAACCCTTGACACCTGTAGTTGTACGTGCCATCATTTGAACGCCAGGGAGGACCCTTACGATGCCAACATGGAATGAATTATTCACTAACGAGCTGTATGTAAACAGAATCCCCGAATCAGAAGTGCATCACTTTGTCGATGTGTTGGAGACGCTCTTCTCAGAGCGTCCGTTACGTCTCTGGGATGTGTGCTGTGGAGGCGGACGTCATACTGTTGCCATGGCACAGCGTGGTCACAAGGTTTACGCTAGTGACAACGCCCCAAATGCTCTCCGTCTTACACACGAATGGTTATCTTCGCTTAACCTGGAAGCATACCTGGAACTGGCTGATATGACTGTCTGCCCCTGGTCAGAGAGGGACTTTCACGGTGCTATTTCTTGGGATTCCCTGTATCACAATACTCTGGACAATATAAAAAAGGCAGTCAGTGAAATTCACCGTCAGCTCCTCCCTGGAGGGCTCTTCATGTGCACGCTTATGTCTACGAAATCAGACAGCTTCGTTTGGGGTTGTGGACAACAAATTGAACCCGGTACATTGGTCCTCGAAGACTCCGCTGATGCTGGAGTGCCTCATCATTTCTGCAGCGAAGGAGATATCAGGGATCTCTTCGGAGACTGGGAATACCTGAGCTTAGCGGAGCAGGTCATCACCTATCTGGAACGTGGAGAGAACTTCATGGACTACAATCCATTCCCCTTCACCAAATGGGGTGTACTAGTGCGGAAGAAATCTCAATAGGTACTTCGACTGCGTAAACTTCACCTAAAGTATAGATTAGTTACTCTATTATCCGTCTCTTGAGATAGACACTAAAAACGTTATTGAATATTTATATGTGTGGCTGGGTATGTATCCCGGCTGATGACTAACGCTGTTTATAGGTCTCCTCCGCCATTATGGCAGCACCCAGAGCGGTGACAAGCTGCGGTTCCGGTGGTACCAGCAGCTTAACACCCAGTTTCTTCTCAATCCACTTAATAAGGCCGATATTCAGGCCACCACCTCCAGTAATGGCACAGCGTTCCTCCAGACCGACCTTGCCCACCAGAGCCGAAATTTTCTCAGCCAGTGCCTGATGAACACCGGCGACAATATCTTCCTTAGCAATTCCCTCCGATACCCGGGAGACAGCCTCCGACTCCCCGAAAACGGCACAACCTGTGGTAAATGTCACCGGGTTTTTTGACTCAAGAGAGAGAGGGCCAATGTCTTCCAACTTTATCTGTAAGACATTAGCGATTATGTCAAGAAAACGCCCGCTCCCACTGGCGCATTTCTCACTGATGGCAAAATCGGCCACCTGACCAACTTCACTAAGTCGGAGCACTTGAGTTGACTGCCCCTGAACATCAATGACGGTGCGTACTGAAGGGAAGTGACTGAATATTCCCCGGGCACAGCAACGGATATCGGCCACCTCCTGGTCAGCAAGCTCCACGTTAGCGGAGCCCTGGCCGGTGGCTACTGTGCAGGCGATGTCTTCCCTGGTCACGCCTGCTTTTGTCAGCAGCTCATCAACCAGCTTTTGCGCCGCCAGCCTGTAGTTGACCCCGGAGGGGAGCAGGTGGCGGGCCAGTATGCTACCATCTTCAGCGATAACCCCTTTGCTGGTCGACGAGCCGATATCGATTCCCAGGTAGTAAGCCATACTCACTCTCTACTGAAAAAAGGTGGCTTCCTCCAGCCGACGCTTTCCGGTCTGGATAGTCTCACCCCGGGCCAGTGCCTTCAAGACATGCTCTTTACCCAGTAACGCTGCACCAATCGCTCCGCTAAGGAGCGGCTCTTCAGGGACAAGCACCGGGCACCTCAGGTTCTCCTCCATGGCTTTCACAACTCCAATGTTCTTGGCGACACCCCCCGTAAAGACTACATCTGGCTCTATCTTCAGCCTGTTGACCATCCGGGCCGTACGGCCAGCGATGGCATCATGAAGTCCAGCAATCACATCCTCCAGAGGCACGCCAGCAGACAGGTGCTTAATCACCTCCTGCTGGGCAAAGACGGTGCAGGTGCTGCTGACCGATATCTTCTGAGTAGACCGCAACGAGATGTCGCCCAGGTCTTCCACCTTGAGACCGAGGGAAGCAGAGATAACCTCGAGGAACCTGCCTGTCCCGGCGGCACATTTATCGCTCATTACGAAATCAAGCAGTTTACCGTCCCGTATCTTCAGCCCTTTAGCATCCTGACCACCGATATCGATGGCAAGATGCACGCTGGGGAAAAAACTGGCCACCCCTCTGGCATGACAGGACAGCTCGGTAATCTGGCGGTCGGCGAAGGGAACGTTTATCCGGCCATAGCCGGTAGCCATAACGAAGGATATATCATCGATGGAAAGACCGGCCTTGCTCAACGCCTCTTCCATCACCTTATTTGCCAGGCGCCGGTGTTCAGCACCGGTATGGTAAACGACCGAGGCCTTAATCTGCTCGTCCTCGTCCAGGATAACGATTTTGGTCATAGTTGACCCAAGGTCAATTCCGGCGAAATGGATACTAACCACCCCCTCTCTGAGGTAGCGCAAGGGGACTACGCCAGGTACTAGCTGATAATCTCAAGAAACCCCTGCACCCTTGTCCGTAAGGGAGCCAGGGCCCCCTCGGTATAATCATGCTCCAGATAGATGCTCGGTATGCCCAGGCTGTCGAGATAGTCCCGTACCCCGGCGACCTCGTAGCCGTGAGTATCACAGTACCTGAGTGACTCCATAATGACCCCATTGGCCTTCCAATCGCGGACATAGTCACTCAGGTAGCTAAAGCGGAACTCCAGGTCCTTCATATAGTCCTTGCGGACATCATAATAGTCCCTCGTTCTGAAGGTACGGGGACACTTTATGTCCATCAGATAGTGCTGGGCTAGCCCATCCATTAAATCACTCGTTATCTCGACATCATTGAAGTAGGGACGGCTGCCGACGCAGGTATCATCCATGACGATATTGGCGTCCAGACTCTCAATCATCTCCGGAAGGGCCGTGTCATCCAGGATACTACCCCAGACTAGCAGGCGGGCCGATTTTATTTGTGGGCCGTCGCTGCGTTCCTTGACCTCGTTAATGACCTCGCGGAGCAGTTCATTACCTTCATCCGCCAGTATACTTTGAATTGCCTTGATTACCCGAATGGTCTCCACACCTGATATCAGCGGAGGATCCTGTTTCTTCAGCTCGTAAAGTTCACGGACAAGTGCCCGCTGCTCGTTGTGCACACGGATGGCCTCCCTGAGATTCTCGGTCATCATTTTCCGACCGGCAAACTTCTCCAGGGCCTTCTGATAGTCCGGCAGCAAGCCCCGCTCCTGCACCAGGGCAGTATCATGAAGGGTATGTGGAGTATCAATATGGTGTGAGAAGGGTGTCTTGACAGCGTAGTTCCAGAGGCCGCTCAGGCTCGAACCAACGTCGCAGATATGAGAGGTAACGATACCATCCAGGAAGCTATACCTCTCCTTGAGGCCGAGGTCGAGGCAACTCCTCAGAAACGCACAATTAACCGTTGGCATATAAGCATCCGCCTTGGTTATGGGTTCCCGCATATCACCAAATATGCGGTAGGGAACGATATCCAGAGCCGTCATCATCTCCGGCACGGGGTAGATACAGAGATACCCCATTATCTTCTTACCCTGTTGCTGCAACTCAAGGGCCCGTTTCGAACGGTCTTGATATATCTCCTGCGCCCGTAGAAGACCCCTGCTCGGTTCGGCCATTATATTCAATTTCCTCCTTGCACTGCACTCACCGGTCTACCAGGGCATTCCCAGTTCTTTTCTGACCTTGCGGTAGTGTTCCATTGTCTCCTCGAAGGTCTCTGCGTTTCGCAACGTTTCAGCCGGATTAAACGCACTTATGTCGATGATATCCCCCTCGATAACCAGGGACGGTACCTTGAGAACGTCGAGTAGTCGCTGTTGCAACAGGTTCAGTCCTGCCGACATCGCCCGGCAGGTCAGCAACACGTGAAGGACAACACCATCAACCTGATAATCACGGGCACGTCTCATGCCCATGCGACGTGACGTGCCATCGCATAGTATCTCATTGATAATCAGTCCCGCCTCTTCGGTCCCGTAGTCCTCCTCGAGGCTTTCCTCCAGGCTGCGGTAGTTCCTTCTCACGTAGCGCTCTATGGGGTCACTGTACTGGCTCAGGTCAATATTCACCGGCCGCTGCGGACTGTAGACGGACTCAATCACGAAGTTCCAGCCACGCTCGGCGAGCTGGTCAAGGAATCCCAGACTGTGCCACGGTGGCAATCCTTCAAACATGAGACGGTATTTCTCTTCCCTGTTAATACCGGCAATGCCGTTGGCTACCCGCTCCTTGACTTCATCATACATGCGCTCGAATCCCTTGGTGATAGCCTCAGGGTCGGCGGCACCCCGAAACAGGGCAGCCGTCACAGCACTCCAAAAATCGCGGGAATGCATCGGCCCGGGCCTGGCCTTTCGTAGCTCGTTAATCTCCCAGCGCCAGCGGTTTATCTCTTGAGTGCCACCCCCGGTGAATTCCAGGGCATCCCAGTCCATCTTCTTACCCAGCAATTTCTCAAGGAAGGCGATGAATGCCTTCAGCTCACTTATCATGAATTTGACGTTACGCTCATAGACACCTTCGGTCAGTCTCTCGCGTAAGCCGGGGCTGGGTGATTCGATTGTCCAGACAGGGGTATCAAAGAAGCGACCGAGGGACTGAAACCACTTGAACCGGGCGTCACATACAGCACCCGAAGCTACCAGTAAGGTCGGCTTGGGCATCCCTCCAGCCGGTGCTTCCGGTGGTATTTCGTCATCCAGCTCGACCATGCGGGACGAGTAACCTATGCAGGTACGGGCATAGCCGCAGAGATGAGTCGGGTAGCCCTCCGCCTCGGCGCGTTCGAGAAACGGGGTGGCCATTCCCTGGGCAGCGCAAAGACTGCTGTAATTTTCCGGATAGACCGTCTTGACACCCATAGCATTAAGGATGGGATTGGCCCAGCCCTCAAGCATCACCCAGGCAACAGGCTTTCCCTCCTCGCTGGCCTCGACGCCGCTCTCGTACATCTTGTCGACCTCTGCCCGAAGGGCGTACATTGACTTTAACCGGTTGAGTGCTCTGGGTTTAGCTTCCGTTGTCATCGTTACAGTCCTCCAAACACGAATTTGCTTTGTTATATAACTTCTTTGTCCCGAAGCCCGGCAATATCCTCCCACGTGTAGCCGCCCATCTCGATGAGTACCTCTTCGGTATGCTGGCCGCACTCAGGGGCTTCCGGTATGACCCGTCCCGGCGTCCTGCTCAGCTCGACAGGCAGACCTCGCACTTTTACCTTACCAAGGACTTCATGCTCACACTCGACTATATAGTCGTTGGCGATAACCTGTGGGTCATCACGCAGGTCACGAATGGTCTGCAACGGTGTGCAGATGACGTCGCCGGTGCCCTTGAGAATTTTCATCCATTCGTCGGCCGTTTTCGTGATGAATATCTCATCCATGGTGTTAATCAGTTCCTCGCTGTTCTCCCGTCTCTTATCAGCATCCTCAAACCTGGGGTCACTTGTCAAATGCTCGATACCCATAGCCTTGCAGACTATCGGCCACTGCCTGTCCGGCTGGAGCATGCCGAGGACAATCCACCGGTCATCGGCACACTGGTAGTAGTTCCACAACGGGTTACCGGCCTGCTTTCGGGTAAGCTTCTCACGGGGTTCTGGATTCAGGTACAGGCCAATGCCGATAGTCAGGCCCTGTAATGCCATCATGCTTCCCAGGTGGGAGACATCCACTTTCTGGCCAAAACCGAGCCGCTCCCTTGCCAGCAGGGCCATCAGTATGCCATAGGAGGTCATAATCGCTCCCATCTGGTCAGCCAGACCCCCGCCCACTGGCAGATTGGGGTCGCCGGCGATGCCGGTAGCAGTGGCGATGCCGGACCTTGCCAGACCAATCATATCAAAGGCCGGCTCCTGAGCTTCCGGCCCCCTCGGTCCGTAGCCAGAAGCAGCGGCGTAGATAATATCAGGATTATGCTGGCGGATTGTCTCATAGTCGAGTTTCAGCTTTTCCGGGACACCCTGACGGAAATTGTGCACGAAAACATCGGCTTTCTTGACGAGGCGATAGATAATTTCCTTTCCCTCCGGCTTGATGAGGTCAATGGCCAGGCTCTTCTTGCCACGGTTGTTGGTCTCAAAATAGGCAGTCCTGCCAGCGGGCAGTTCACCGATGGTGGGGAAGGTCAATCCCCGGCCAGCATCACCGGTAAGGCGGTTTTCGATGTGAACAACCTCCGCCCCAAACTCCGCCAGCATCGCGGTGGCTACTGTCCCCATCTGCCACTGGGTCCAGTCGAGCACTTTAATGCCTTCTAAGGGTCCAGCCATATTTATCCCCCCTGCATAATCAGTAGTTAAGCATCGGTCGCATCAGGAAAACCGTCCCGGCACAAAAGACCTTCTCCCCCATTATAGCAGCAAGCCAAAAACATCACCATCCGATGTACCGGGCACAAGATTAGTGATACCCTGACATACCATCTTATTCGCCTCGCACACTGTTCAGTAGTGACGGCCCCATCCCCCTGTAAAGTATGAACATAGGTTACAAAATAGTACAGGCACATCGGTAACACTTTATATAGGCACTATCTTAAGTGTTCTCTCATCCAGTATGCCTAGGGGATGAAAGCTAAAACGTATCTGCCACAGGTCATTCCCGACCTGTTTCAATGCCACTGGTTCCCCCACCAGGGCTTCAGAAACATATATCAGGTTTCCCTTCCATTTAATCTCTCCTTTAGTATGCACCTGTCTGACTATGACATCGGTATCATAGTCTATTGGGGGTATTTTGGTGGGATATGGCTTTTCCGAGGATGTGTAGACAGATGCCGGCGTTTTCTGCCCCAGAGCTTGATGTGGACGCTCATGATTGTATTCACAGGTAAAGCGGTCAAAGGCCCGCTGCTGCTCTCCAAGATTCCTTCGCGGTGGGCTTATGGCTGACTCTTTTAATGTTCGGTGCATACGCTCATGTCGACCATTTTGCTCCGGTTTGCCCGTTTCTATTCGCTCAGGTTTAATACCAAGTTTAATAAACCAGACCGATAATCTGGATAGGCCACCAAGCGCTACCGAGGCAAAGGGAGCCCCATTATCAGTCCTTATGGCTCTGGGTAAGCCTCTCTCTTTAAAAGCTTTCTCAAACTGTGGCTTGGAACTATCGTGATTCGGACGGTGTAATGCCCAACATCCCAGGACGTAACGGCTGTAATTATCCGTAATCGTCAGTGGATAACATAGCCTGCCATTACCCATCCTGAATTGCCCCTTAAAATCGGCGCTCCATACGTCATTGGGCTGGTTACAGCCGATAAAAGGCTCTGAATACGGCATCGACCTGCGTCTCACTTTACGTGACTTGACTAAACTGTTTTTCTTCAGAATCTCAAAGATAGTACTCTCAGATGGCCATCTCGCATCAGGGCGCAGACGTTCTAGGTAGGCTACTATTTTTCTATGTCCCCATTTCATGTGCCTCTGCTTCATGGCTACTATCATTGCTACCAGCTCCGGGGATGTGGCATTTGGATGTATCAATGGCGCTCTGGACCTTTCTTCAAGACCATCTTTACCCCTCTCTTTGAAACGCCCGACCCATTTGTAAATTGTCTTTCTACTTACTCCGTATATCTCAGCTATCTCTGTGACACTAAACTCCCTGGCCAACCAATCTTCTATCATCTCCTTCTTTTGCTCCATGGCACTGGTCTCCTTCCAAGGCATAAGCAGCACCTCCTTGCTTATACCTTATCTGTTACCGATGTGCCCGAGCTATTTTGTTACCAATGTACCAAAACTCTACCCCCCTGTGTCCCCCTTCCCCATATGGGGAAGGGGGAAATTTAATAACAAAGAGGGGCTAGCGCCCCTCTCAAACTCCTCTTTAACGCTGTCTAGCATACTTATTACCCCAAAAGCTTCGCCTCTCTTGGACTCTTTAGTTGTAGTCATCGCCCAGCCTCCAGATAGAATAGCACGGCACGCTCTAAGGTGCGAACGACCCCTGCTAGGGAACTATCCCGACACCGTTTTGGGGTGTTCAAGAGGGGTGAAATCCCTTTTGGCGGGGGATACCAAGGGGGTGTCCCCCTTGGTTTTCATTATTCGTAAAGAAGCGGAGCAAGAACCAACGAAGGTGATTAAAATTAGTGTCGCTAATCTATCTGAAGTAGCTCAGCCAAGAGGTAGCTGGTTTGTAGTTCTGTTGTATTGGTTCTGGTTGAGTTGTAGAATGTCGCCATCTGTATGAGGGGGCGACAAATGGAAATACTGTTCATTGTCGGTATGGTTGTAAGGTTTGCTATCCAGTTGGTTTTGCGTATATTTGGGAAGGTGTTTATAGGCCCGTGGCGAAACCGGATAGAAAGGCGTCTTTCCAGAGCGATTATCACCTCGGATTTCAGGGTAAATTTTGTGACAGGGACAGACCCACCAGTACTGCAATTCATATTCAAGATTCACAACGGGACTATCTCGGCTATAACGCTGAAGCGGATTGCGGTAAACCTGCATGGTGGAGGCGCCTATATTAGTGGTATTGCAGGCTCGATATCCGATATTTCACTCATCAGCGTCTCCTCTACCAAAGTCGGTAAGGGCAAAGACGTCGACGTGGCAATTGATATAGTGCCATCACTGGAGTTCTGGTTGCCACCAAGGACTACTTCGTTTTCTCTCTCTAAATCGAGCATTGTAGTATCGACAGTCTGGGGGGATATCGTTAAACCCCTCGAGCCTGATTTAGTACAGGACAAGACCAAGGAATTTGAGGGGCAGATAGACGACTATGTTTCAAGGGTCAGGAGGAATC
Source organism: uncultured Dehalococcoidales bacterium (assembly GCA_964611805.1). Lineage (GTDB taxonomy): Bacteria > Chloroflexota > Dehalococcoidia > Dehalococcoidales > Fen-1064 > W589. The sequence continues at coordinate 9,828 of CAZTBG010000052.1, forward strand.
TCTCTGTTTAATTGACATAAAGGCAAGAGAGCTTTGGTTTCATACTTCTCGTGAGTATCCGACCAGCTTCCAGGTGATGATTTCGCAGAGTACGGTGACGTCCTCAGTCTCGAGGTAGTCCGTGATGCTGGCATCAAACAGCAGGTTCAACTGCGGGGGAAATTCTTCATCACCGTGCCACAACACCATGGTTATCGGGACGTGGCGGAAGGCATTGATAACCACTGTGGTATCACCTATATCAATCTGGCGTGCCCCCAGTCTATTGGCGGTTTTGACCAGCAGTTCAGGCTCCCTGCCGAAGCACCTCATCAGTGGTTCCATCGTCCGCTTGGAGAATGTCGGGTAATAGACTATCCCACCGGGCAGGTCGCGGAAGGTGATGAGATTATTGGCGGCCGCCGTGCCCCTGGCCAGTGCCAGATAGTGAAGTATCAGGATTTGTTCTCTGAGCGGCAGGTCAATGTCGTCGGCAGGTGTGACTTTGGCCTCGGGAAAGGTGACCAGGTAAGGCTGATTGAGATAATAGACGGTAGCTGTTTCCCCGGAGTCCTGCTTCGTATACTCGCTGCCACTGCGGCGGCACTGCTCCTCGATGTCGACCGAGGCCAGCCGCTCACGGACGAGGGCATAGGCAACATCCAGATTATAGACTGAGCGGTCTTTTTCAGCAGACAATGCTTTACCTCAACTCTACCGGATGCAGTAAAACGGAATACCTTTTCAATAATTTATAGAGGCCGGCTCCCGGGTACTTACCCGGTGTCCCGGCCTCCAGAGATTTCCGTTGAGCCTGACCCTGAGTGCTATTACAGTTCAAGCCAGGAATGTGAGTAGAGTGATTTACCAGTGAGGACATTGACTGTCTTGGCGTACTTGGCCTCTTCCGGGTCCAGTGACTTGATGTCAGGATTGTCACCGTCCATTATACGGTGAATCATGGCAACCCGCTCTGGCCTCTGGCCACGGGCAATGGCGATTAACTCCGAATCAAAGGCATCGACTATTGCCGAGTGCAGCCCATATTTCATCAGCATTATCAGGTATGTCCGGTTCAAATAGGGCCTGAGTTTATCAGGTGTGCCGTTAGAGACATTGGACAGCCCCACCGCTGACTTGGCGCCGGGGGCGATATCCTGGAGCGTGCTCATAAACTCAAGGCATGGCTTCACCTGGTTGGTATCGACATTGCTCGCCGGTGTGATGATGGGGTCGAACCAGATTGTCTCGTTGGAGATGCCCAGAGCGTTAGCGGTCATCATCAGTTCGGCACATATCATGCCTCTTTCGTCCTCATCACGCGGCATACCTTCTCTTCCCCAGAGCAGCCCGATGAAGTCGGCATTGTACTTGGTGACCAGCGGCAGTTCCTCATCCATCCTCACCAGGGAGATGGAGTTAATTAACGCCCGGCCCTTATGTGCCTTGAGCCCAGCCTCTATAGCAGCGACGTTGGTTGTATCCAGCGACAGGGGCAGGTCAACGACTCCCTGAACAGTTTTCACCATCCATTCCATCAGTTCTTCGCCACCCCTCCGGGCGGGGCCAATGTTCATATCGAGGTAGTCCACGCCGGCAGCAGCCGCAGCCTTGGCCATTTTCTGAATCGGCTCGGCATTCCTCTCCTTCATGGCCGGTCCGATTGTATTGGATATTACGTTGATATTCTCACCGATAAGTATCATAACTACCCTCCTAAGGTGTCCATGACTTCAGGTAGGCAGGGATATGCGCTGCCTCTCTCGGTCCCACCATAATTTCCCAGCCAGGCAATTCTTCCTCTAAACCCCCGCTTTCAGCAGCGGCATAACCCGGAATAACTAACTTGTGGTGCTTGACTTTGTCCTCAATGCCGCTCTTCTTAACGAACGGCCCGATGAGGTCAGCGACAAACTTCCCGGCAGCCCAGGCGGTCATCACCGAGAGTCCCTCGGTGTCCATCACCAGAAGATGGCTGGGTACCTTGCTGCCTTCGATTTCGCCAGAGACGATAAAGTAGGTGAGTGAGAAATTGGTGGTAATGAGCACTGGTGAGTTTTCATTCGGAGTGCCAATGTCGTAGATGCCCTGCTCAGTGGCCAGCGGACGCTGCGGGTCAGTGTAGATGTTCATTCGCTCCACCAGCAGCGGGAACAGGCTTTCGCCATACAGGTCAGATAGAACAATCACGCCGGCGTACTTGGCGACAAAAATTGAGGCAATCAGGGCTTCTTTCAAGGGGTTATCGGTCATCTCACCGGGGAAGGTTATCGTGGGGAACCCCAGGGGGCGGAACTTTGCTGTCAGGGCTGAGTTCCTGATGACGACCTCGTCCTCGAAGGCCTGGCGGACTGTTCTTGAACCGGGGTCAATAACAATGTCGTTCAACCCGGCCTCGGTAAGTTTCGTGGTCAGTTCCGCCGCCTCTTCCAGGTTGGAAGCCTTTACGCCAACCGGGCAAGAATTCTCTTTAGCCAGCTTGGCGACAGCGTCAAGGTTATCCTTGGTTGCCCCGTAAACCAACGGTTTCTTGTCGGCGCACTCCTTCAGACCAGCTGCAAGGACATCCGGGTTGGTGCTCATCAGGACTATGCCACCGTCGCTGTTCTTGGCGACCTTGCCGACGAGGGCAGCGAACTTGGCAGCATCGTCGCCCTGGACAGCCACCAGTTCCGGGCGAAGATTAAGGCCGACCCGTTCGTAGCGGAGTTCCTTGAACCTCTTTAATCGGCCATCGACGTCGGCGTCAGACATGGTGTCGCTGACCAGTACGGCTATCGCTGGTTTGTTCTCAAACCGCTTCTCGTGGCGGAACATCACGGTCTCGCCGCCGACCTTCACGGCAGCATCGCTGGTACCGATAGTGACCGACCTGATTGGAGGTGCTGACGCCTCGGCCAGTTGTGCCTTTGCCTCCTCTGAAACATGTGGACAGGCGCTGAGTTCTGCCTTTCCGGCAGCCAGGTTCATGGCAAAGGCAAGGCACGTGGGCACACCGCAGTCGCCGCAGTTCGTTTTTGGTAGTAACTTAAATATCTGTATCCCGGTAAGTGCCATAGTCTACACTCCTTTCTCAGCCGATTATCGATTCCATAGTGAGGGCAGGATGCCCCTTTTCCGTGAGGAAGGGTAGAATCTCTTCCTCAGTTGTGCCAACCGTTTCGTCGGCAATCATATCAGGCAGATTGGGCACACCCATTTCCTCTGCCCTGGCCTTAAGCCGTTCGGCGATTTCCTCTTTCAGCATCTTGGGCATCCAGACCATCCGCAACAGACCACCATCGCCGATGAGGAACTTCCTCTGGCAGATGTTATATTTACCGTGACCTACAAAGCCTGGGGTGCTGATACCACCACCAATTGTACCGGCCAGCGTAGTGAACTTCATGCCACAGGGTGTCATCTGGGTAAACTCGCGGTTCACCGTCATCACACCGTTGCACATCGGCAGAATGGCAGCAATGCACTCGCAGCAGCCGCAGGTGGTCATCGGGTCATAAACGATGCTGTAGAAGTTGTAGTGGTCAATCTTACCACGTGAGGCCTGGAAGACGAAGTCGTTTACACCCTTCCACTGCCCAAGTTTGGTATCTAGTGTCTCACCCTTCTCCACCGGCTGGTTGGGTCCGGTGGGGTTAATCTCGAAAGAGGCTTTGCAG
>CAZTBG010000053.1:0-13236 GCA_964611805.1 uncultured Dehalococcoidales bacterium
GGGCTGGGGCTTTACTGAGAGTCAATTAGCGGGAAGTGTGAGAGGGGGCAGCCCCTCTTATCTCTTTCTTCCCCCTTCCTTTGGTAAAGGAAGGGGGTCAGGGGGATGGATTTCTGGGGGACACAGGGGGATGGGGCCTCTACCGTCAAATAGGGGCAAATGTTCTATCTAAACGAGTAAACTTTCTTGACACTCCCACCAGCGAAAGACTAAAATCACGACATCCAATAAAAGGCTCAGCCGCGGAACCGCATGTCGCATTGAAGATACCCTGAGCCGGAAAGCGAGAATTGTATGGAGCAGGCGCTGTCTGACATCAAGGTATTGGACCTCACCCATTACATTGCTGGCCCTTACTGCACCAAGCTTCTTGCCGACTACGGTGCTGATGTCGTAAAGGTAGAGAGGCCAGACGGAGGAGACCCGGCAAGGAGGATGGTCCCGTTCCTCGGGGATGACCCTCATCCTGACAAGAGTGGCCTCTTTCTCCATCTGAATACCAGCAAGAGAGGCATTACCCTCAACCTGAAGGCCGAGGCCGGGAAAAAGATTTTCCGGGAGCTGGTGAAAGGTGTGGATATCCTCGTGGAGAACTTCAGTCCCCGGGTAATGCCGTCGTTAGGACTGTCATACGAGGAACTGGAGAAGATAAACCCGAAATTGGTGATGACATCAATATCCAACTTCGGCCAGTCCGGCCCCTACCGGGACTTCAAGGCTTCGGAGCTGGTTATCTACGGGATGGGTGGTGCCATGAACGAGACTGGTATGTTCGACCGCTATCCCTTGAAGAAGGCGGGCAACGTAATACAGTACCAGGTAGGGACGATGTCGGCGTTTGCCACAATGATTGCCTTCTTTGCCAGCCAGGCTCAGGGTGCTGGCCAGCATGTTGACATGAGCATGTTTGAAAGCCAGATGGGCACCATCGACCGTCGCATGAGCCACCTTATCACCTATCAGTACAACAATGAGACCAGCTACAGGCCGGACCCTGAGCTTGAGCCACCCGGATTCCCTTATGGAATTTATGCTTGTAAGGATGGTTTCTTCCAACTTAGCGGGGGCTTCGTCTTCTGGCCACGAATCTGCAAGATGATGGATATGCCTGAACTGGTAGACGACCCCGGGTTCAGCACTCAGGAAGGGCAGCGGGACCCGGAGAACCTGGAGCGGTTCAGTATTATCTGGTACCCCTGGATTGCCGAGCATACCAAGCTGGAGATTATTACCGCCGGTCAGGCGGCCGGGGTACTCTGCGGACCGATAAACGACCCCGGCGACCTGGTGAATGACCCTCACTGGAAGGCGAGGGGGTTCTGGGAGGAAATAGAGCACCCGGTTGCCGGTAAGATTACCTACCCCGGCGCACCTTTCAAGATGGATGAGACTCCCTGGCGGGCAAGCCGCCCGGCCCCCCGACTGGGTGAGCACAACGCCGAGGTCTACGGCGAGTTGGGGTACTCCGGTGAAGACCTGATGCTGCTTAGACAGCAGGGCGTAATCTGAAGTCGTTTCCGATAACTATATGTTTGTAGAAGAGAGGAGATAGGAATGGCTAAGTTGCCTTTGGAAGGAATCAGGGTTGTTGATATTACGGTTATCTACGCCGGGCCGTTCGCTACCATGAACCTAGCCGACTGGGGGGCTGAGGTTATCCGCGTTGAGTCAATCAAGCATTTTCAGGTCCTCACCAGGGGAGGTACCGCGCACCCAAACCAGGATATAGTGTCCGACCCAATCAGGACTGGTGGGATAGCCACCTATTGCAACCGGGATGTTAGTTTCAGGCCGTGGAATCGCTGGACCCTTTTTAATGCCCATGCCCGGAACAAGCTAGGCTGTACCATGGACCTGACACAACCTAAAGGCAAGGAGATGTTCAAGCGACTTATTGCGATGAGTGACGTCTTTCTTGAGAGCAATGCCCCTCATGTCAAGGAAAACCTTGGCCTGACCTACGATGTTTTGAAAGAAGTTAACCCGAAGCTGATAATGCTCTCCATGCCCGGCTTCGGCGGCTCCGGCCCCTACAAATACTATCGGGCGCTGGGTGTCCATCAGGAGGGCTTTATCGGCCATACCTCTCTAAGAGGTTACCCCGATAGTGACCCGTCGACCACGTCCACTGTTTATCATGCCGATGAAGCCGCCGGGGCAACCGCCGCCCTGGCGGTGCTGATGGCCCTGCACTACCGTAACCGCACCGGCAAAGGGCAGCACATTGATATGGCCCAGGCCGAGGCCACGATGCCCCATCTCGGGGAGGCTATTATGGACTACACCATGAATAACCGTGTACAGGAAAGCAGGGCAAACCGCATGCCCGGGGCAGCCCCCTGCGGCTGTTACCGCTGTCTGGGAGAAGACCGCTGGGTAAATATCACCGTTACTTCTGATGAGGAGTGGCGGGGACTTTGTCGCGCTATGGGTAATCCGGAGTGGGCACGGGATGAGAAGTTTGCTGACAGCCTCAGCCGGGAGCATAATCAGGACGAGCTTGACAGGCATATCGGAGAGTGGGCCATAAAGAACAACCACTACGACCTGATGTACCTGCTGCAGAAGGAGGGAGTCCCCGCCGGACCGATAATCTTTGAGGATGACGCCTATACTGACCCTCACCTCAGAGAGCGGGGATTCTTCCAGGAGCTTACCCACGAGGAGTGCGGCACACATATATACCCTGGTCTGGGTTTTAAGATTTCACGGGTGCCCAACAGCATCCGTCGGCCGCCAGTCCGTCTTGGTGAGCATAATGAATATGTTTACAAAGAGCTTCTCGGGGTATCCGATGAGGAGTACCGACAGCTTGAAGAAGAGGGTCACATCGGCATGGACTACCTGCCCGATATCCGTTAAAGCAAGCAGCCCTTTATTAATCTAAACTTTACATGGGGATTTCACTTTGAGAGAAATCCCCTTTTTCTTATAAATCACATTAGCTGCCGCTGTGCATGATAATTGTCACCTTTCCTGAGTCACGTTTTGTGGTCACAGCTTCCCTCCCGTTGTGGACTGGGTTATATTGCCGTACCTGAGGCAGTGTTCGTCTGTGATACCCGATGCTTTGCGGAGCGGTCAAGTACCTGTGTTAGTTTATACGAGGCTCTGCTCCTGTTTTGGTGGTGGTGTCCTCATCTGTGTCCCCTTGCCCATGTGGGAAGGGGACTAAATAAAAAGAGGCGCAACCCCTCTTTGGCTCCCCTTAAAGTATTTAGAGGCAAATAGTCGGGTTTCAGGACTGTCTCACTTCTTCCAGAAAGGCGTTAAGCCCGGCGTAGAACTCCAGCCACGGCTGGCCGGAGTGGGGTTCCATGAGGTGTGCCTCGGATGGGTGATAAAGCTCCTCTTCCCCACATGGTGTCATCGGCAGCAACGTATCGCTGAAGCCATCCCATTGACTGTTGACCGGTAAGCCTGCTTTCCCCAGGGGCGGGTCCAGGGTGGCATCCACCAGGACGAGCCTGCCGCCTATCTCCACCCTGCAGGCGAGGTGATGGCTCGTCGGTAATCCTTCAGTCAGTTTTTTCAGTGGCTGTGGATAATTGTCCACAACCTCGGCGTTCTCGATCCACCGAAAGGGGTAGACGGCGAAGAGGACCAGCAGTCCCAGCCTCTGGAACAGGTTGCACAGGAGGAAATGCTTCGGTGTGCAGGAACCCCGACCTAGCGTAAGAATGTCAATATACCTTTCGGCATCGACCAGCTCGGGGATAAGGGCATAGGGGATGTCCCGAATCTTCTCGTAGATACTGATTCGTGCCCGGACAGCGTCCTTTCCCTCCGTCCACTGCTGGAACGTCTCCTCAAGTAATGTATCCATAATCAGGGCCTGACTCTACAATTAAAGTTTGATTATATCTGCGGATGGCTCGGTACCGGTGGCCTCAGCAGCCTTTTCAGGGCCTGCCACAGACTGTTGGCCCGGTTCACCTGTCTCCTTTGAGGCTCGGTCTCGCCGTAGCGGACATTGACGTAGAGGTCGGTGAGCTCCGTCAGGGGCTCGCTACTATCAGGTACCATCTGCCCCAGCCGCCCTCGGTACTCGTAAGGTGTCTCGAAATTCCGCCGGCCCATGCCGAAGCGGGATGCCTGCCGTAGCATGTATCGGTATATCGTGCGGATGTCTGCTGTGTCTGTCTCATCCTCTTTCAGATACCGCCGTGGTGCCGTGCTGACCGTGATTGTCTCCCTTTTCCTGCGCCAGAGACGTTGCCAGATTGCGTTCAGGAAAAGGCGAACGTCTGCCATAAAGCCTCCCCAGCTCCATAGTGACTCGTTGACCTCTTCGACGTCCATCCTTGCCCGGGAAGCGCGGAAGCGAGATACCGTCTTGGCGAGCAGGTAGATGACAGCGATGACAACGATGGCGAAGAATGTCCACTTCAGCGCCAAGATAATAACCTCAGAAATTGGCTGTCCCTGGGTAGCCTCGGCCGCTTCTTTTTCGAAGTCGAAGCTCGGCGCCTCGAACTCAGGGATATTTTCACCACGGATAAGGTTTACTATGAATGCCATTACCCAGTACAGGCCGGCAGCGATGAAGCCGAGGGGGATTAATATATAGCCGACTACCGTACGGACAACGTTTCCAATAGAGCCGAGCAGGCGCGACAGAAAGGCAAGGAACTCGGGTGAGAAGATACTGGCGATGCCGATTCCAATAAGGACGATACCGCCAATCACCGCTATCAGGATGGGTAACCAGCGGCGGTTAAACGATGGCCCCATGTCCTCCGGGGTCATTTGCTGCCGGATTGATTGCAGGTTGATGAGGGCCAGGGATACCAGGGCGAAGAAGAAAAAGGCAGCCACGTGCGGAGCAACGGTTGCGGCAAGTTCTTCCAGGGAGCCGGCACCCAGGCTTACTCGCCAGACGATAATGAGAAGGACAAAGGAGATGACGCCAATTATAAAGTTCCGGTAAATGGTGTCGATATACATAGGGGCCCGACCATACCTAATGCCTCGCCACCACAGGTAGGCACCGGCCGGTAGCGCGACCATTAGCGTGTGGGCCTGGCTGAAGTCGAGCAGTATTCCGCCTGTGTAGCCAAACCACCCCCCGTCGAGCAGCCCGTACCCGGCGTGGTATTCGCTACGGATTACGGTGAAGACTACTATCAGCCCGCAGAGGATAATGCCCCAGCGGACCCAGCTGAGGGGCCAATCCCGGCTGAGCAGATACCGGGTGGCGACAAAGCCACCACCAAGCAGGAAAATGACGCCCCCGATGCTGAGTGGGGCACGCGGCACAGAGAATAGTCCTGTTTTCCCCAGCCAGAGGAACCAGGGGTAGAACCAGTACACCTCCATAAGGATGACCGCCGCAGGTATAACGACCGTAGTTATCCAGTTCAGCCTCGTCAGCCGGCGTACCATAACATTCATTGTCTCGCTCCCTGTAAGGTGAGCGTTTCCACCTCGCGCCAGGGCACGTCGTCGGCAATTCGGTACGTGGGCAGGCCATCTATGCTGGGTGTCTCCGGCCCACCGATAAGGACCAGCGCCACCCGGCGTCCGGCCTTCTTCATCCTGAGTAACGTGGCCAGAAGGGTCTCCGTTGGCATGGCGGTTATCAGTACCAGGGTACTGCCCCACGGCAGGTTCCGGCTTTCCAGAGAGATGAACCGGGCTATTGGCATGGACTCGGCGGCTGAGTGAATCTGCGCCAGGGCCTCAAGTATATTCACCAGCTGTTCGGTGTGCTGGCTGGGGGGTATCTTCACCGGCTCGCCGATGGGCTGTCGCCGTTGGTTAGCGTACAGGCCCACCCGGTAACCGGCGGCCATGGCATGATTGGCAATCGATGCTGCTGCCATAACACTCAGCTCCAGGCGCTGCGGTATTGTTCCCCAGGCAGGTGGTTGAACAGTGCGAACATCAAGGAAGATGCCCATATCGACTGAGGTAGTCGGCTCATAGACCTTGGTCTGTAGCTTACCAAGGCGGGCGGTGGTCTTCCAGTGAATCCGCTTCAGGCTGTCACCGAAATGATAGTCCCGAACACCCATGGTGAGAATCGGGTCCTGGAAGATATACCTCTTGACGAGAATGTCGCCGAGGGGTTGCTTTGACGGTATACCCGGTTGTTCTATCGGTACAATCCTGGGATAGACAATGAGCTGGTTGAGGTCACTGACCTCAATCTCCTGCTTGGAGAAGCCAAACAGGTCACCGGAGCGAATGCGTGCCGGTCCGAAAATGAAATAGCCCCGCTGGTCGCAGCATACCGGGTAGCGTCGCTTCACACGGTGGTACCAGCTCAGGGAAAGGAGACTGGTCAGGTGCACGCGAGAAGTCTTGTGTGACGAGGTTGTCTTGCCTTTGAGGAAGGTTATTCCCTCTGGCATCTCGTCCTCGATTTCCATCCAGGGCAGCGGCAGGAGCTTCCGGTTGGCTACCTCCAGTTCCAGCAGCAGCTCCTCTCCGAAGAAGGCACGCTTGGCGCTGAGGTGGCGGTGGTACTCAATTCGTGTTAGGGCATAGCGCTCCCACAATCGGGTGGCACCCCACACCAGTAAGAGCAACAGTGCTACCAGCATCAGGGGTACTTGGTTGATAATTACTCCGATGAGAAAAAGGCCTCCACCGAGCCACGGCCAGTAGCTACCCCTCATTCCTCACCCTTCCTCAGCCAACTTCTTCTTCGACGGGTACCGGCACTGAGTCGATAACCTCTCTCAGCGCCTCCTCGACGGTGTGGCCACGCAGGTGGCTCTCGGCGCGGGGGATAATCCGGTGCACCAGGACGAAAGGCGTGAGGTACTTGACATCATCCGGCACGACAAATGCCCTCCCACGAAGCGCAGCCAGCGCCTGGGCCGTTCGGTACAGTGCCAGCATTGCTCGTGGGCTGGCCCCCAATTGGAGTGATTGATGCTCCCTGGTGGCATGGATTAGGCGGATGATATAGCCTTCCACGTCCTCGGCAACGTGGACCGCACGGCAATCTGACTGTATCTGGAGGAGCTCTTCGGAAGAGACGACCGGTGTCAATTCCTCCAGCGGGTCGGCCTGCCGGAAGCGGGACAGGATAAGGCGGTCATCCTCGGCTGACGGGTAACCGATACTGACCTTGAGGAGAAAGCGGTCGAGCTGGGCCTCGGGGAGGGGGAAGGTACCCTCGAGCTCTATCGGGTTCTGGGTAGCCAGCAGCATGAAGGGCCGGGGCAGCGGTTTGGTCTCGCCCTCGGCAGTAACCTGGAGTTCCTGCATCGCCTCGAGGAGGGCGGACTGGGTGCGCGGGGTCGCCCGGTTTATCTCGTCAACTAGAATGACCTGGGCCATAATCGGACCCGGCCGGTACTCGAAGTCCGTTGTTTTTTGATTGTAGATATAGGTCCCGGTAATATCGGATGGTAGCAGGTCGGGGGTGCACTGGATACGCCGGAAGCTGCAGCCGAGTGACCGCGCCACCGACTTGGCCAGCATCGTCTTGCCGATGCCGGGCACGTCTTCGAGAAGAAGGTGCCCCTCGCAGAGCAGGGTTACTATCGCCAGCTCAACAACCTCGCTTTTGCCGACAATTACCCTCTCGACGTTCTCCTTAACCCTGGCCCCTATCTCCTGAATCCGATTAATGCCCTTGTCGTCCAAGTTACGTGCTCCCGTAATTTTTCCACATCATTATACAGGGCGGGACATTAGATTGCTATGAGGATATGATGGCGGTCTTATTCTTTAACACGGCGTAATTCTATGGTGGCCAGATTCCACTTGTCCATGCAATCCAGCTCCACCCTGTCAGGGTCTCCCCATTCCGGCGGGAAGCCGCCACCGAATTGGAGCATTATGATGTAAGGAAAGATGTCGTGATACAGGAATCCGCATAAACCGCCGGTGTCGTGGGCGCTGAGCTCTATGGTGTCGCCGACTTTATGCCCGGCACTGCAGGTCCCTTTAATTGATTTTATGGTACCGACCACTCTGAAGCCGAGTCTTCTCTCAGCCATGATATTACCTCCTGAGAAGATAAACCTTCACTTTTTGATGAGGTATCCGGGTCTCTCAGACGACCTCTTCGTATAGCGTTATCTCTCCACGCCCGGCGAATAAATCCCGGGTACTTCGGCCGAACTCTTTAAAATGCTCGGTCTGGCCGTGGTACTGGAGGGCCTCGCGGTTTTCATATTTCTCTAAGACGGTTATCTTGTCCGGGTTGTCCGCCGCCTGGAGAATATTATAGGCGACCGTTCCCGGGTCCTGCCGTATTAAGGGCACGACCTTCCTGAATGCTTCGACGACATCGTTGCCCTTACCCTCGGCAACTTTCAGGTTAGCTATAAGAACTATCATTGCTTACCTCCTCGCTTTAATCACGGTAATCCCGGTTAGGGCATATAGCTCGGACCGCTGGTAGGTCCAAGCTGTGTCTTTAATTCCCCCTGTGCCATCTCGATAAAATCGCACAGCATCGGCCGCGAATCACGCGGGTCGATAATGTCCTCGATGTTGAATGCCTCGGCGGTGCGGAACGGCGAGGCCAGGGCCTGGAGTCTGCGCTCTATCTCTTGGCGTTTTGCCTCGGGGTCGGGGGCGCTGTCGATTTCGCGGCGGTAGGCGGCGGTGGCACCTCCCTCAATGTGCATCGAGCCCCAGTTAGCCGAAGGCCAGGCCACGCGTTTGAACATACCGCCGGGCCGGTCGTGGCACTGTCCGGCAACGCCATATATCTGGCGGATGACGAATGTTATCCAGGGCATTCTGGTCTGGTAGGTAGCGCAGACCATCTTGGCGCCAGCGCGGACGATGCCCTGTTTCTGTGACTCGATGCCGACCATGAACCCCGGCTCGTCGGCGAAGTAGACCATCGGCAGGTGAAAGGTGTCACACAGTTGCAGGAAGCGGATTACCTTCAGCCCGGCAGCAACGTCCATCGAGCCACCGAGGAACATGGGATTGTTTATCATTACACCTACGGGGTAGCCGTTGACCCGTGCCAGTCCCAAAAGCCGGGAGCGTCCCGAGAACTGGCCTATCTCAAAGAAGGAGTCGTGGTCGAGGACGTGTTTTAGGATGGCACGGGGGTCGTAGCCCTTTCTCCGGTTTCGAGGAATGATGGACAGCAGTTCCTCGTCACGGCGGTCGGGGTCATCGGTCGGCTCGGTGTGGGGTGGTAGCTCCCAGACATTCTGCGGTAGGTAGCCCAGGAAGCGCCGGACCATGTCGAAGGCTTCCTGCTCAGTCTCGGCCACGTTGTCGATTACCCCGCTGGTGGCCTGTGTCCGCTCGTCACCGAGCTCTTCCTTGGTGATATCGTAACCCAGGGCGGCCTTGACCACGGGCGGGCCGCCGGGGAAGACCTGACTGATGCCCTTTACCATCACGCTGAAGTGGGAAAGACAGGCCTCGACGGCCGGGAGTCCGGCCACCGAGCCGAGTACTGCCGAAACAACCGGTACCTGGCAGAGCACCTTCTCGATACCGTATGTGCCCGGGTTGATGGGTATGTAAGTGCGCCCTATCTGTTCAAAGGTGCGGACGCTGCCGCCAGTGGCATCGAGGAGACGGAGATAGGGCATCTTCCACTCGATGGCTATTTTCTGGGCACGGCCCCGCTTGTCGGCGATAGAGGCATCGGAGGCACCGCCCCGCACCGTAAAATCCCCTCCATTGAGGACTACCTTGCGACCGTTGATGGTGCAGAGACCCATTACCGAGTTGGCCGGGGTAAATGAGACCAGCTTTTCTCCCTCGTATTTGGCAGAACCGGCCAGACCACCTATCTCCTGGAAAGAGCCGGGGTCGGATATTGCCTCGATTCTTTCGCGGACGGTGAGCTTGCCCCGCTTGCGTTGCCGCTCGATGCCTTCCGGGCCACCCATCTGGGCGGCAAGCTCCTTGCGGTGTTTCAGTTCGTCAATCTCTGGTTGCCAGACCATATCTCTCCTCCCTTCTTCTCGTGAAAGTGCCTCGTATTGAGATTGTTTGCGGAATACGCGTGGCACGCTCGGGGCGAAGTCTAGTATAGCAATAACGGTGGTGACTGACAAGGAAGGAACGTGCTATAATCACCTGTGCGGTGAGCGTGGGCATCATGCGGCGCAAGTATGTGGTGAGGTTGCCCGGAACCGGTCAATATGCCCCTGTAGCTCAGTAGGATAGAGCAACGGTTTCCTAAACCGTGTGTCGTGCGTTCGAGTCGCACCAGGGGTACCAGATTTCGAGACTAGAAGGCCCTCGAAGACATTGGATACTTCGAGGGTTTTCATGTTTTTGCTAACAAATTGCTAACAATCTACTTCAGAGTGGTAATTAATAGAAGTTTTAGAAATACGAAATGGTAGTTGATATTTTAGTATGAACAAACATCGGGATGTTTGATTCAGTTGTACTATGATAATTCTAACCGACAAAGAGGCTGTCAGTATTGTACCTATTTGATATCCTATGGTTTCTAGGCTGCAATCTCAGCCCGTATATTCTCGCGCTGACTCCAAGCTACGGGAGTTATTTCATAGTTTCTTAACGCTTCCATAACCTCTAATGGAATTGCTTGCTCTTTGTCATTTAAGAACGCTAATGCCTTTGATTCTGGAGGCCTTACTTCCCTTGTATCTAACCAAGCAAATGCCATCGACATTGCCGAATCTTTATTCGGTCTATTTATTGTTTCTACTATTCTTTCAGGTCTATTTCTAGATTTCGGAATAACAAAGTCAAAGCTATGGTCATAGCCTGTCCTTCCCGTGAATTTTACTCTTGGTGTATACCTTATTTCATTGATATCTAACCACATAACCACGTCTTCGTAAAAGATACTTAATACTAAGGGCTCTGCAAGATAGAACATATCATTTATGGCTAGCATGGCTTGTACCAAGTTATGTTTCTTCAATGCGAAATTATCTGAATTTGCTAATACTTGAATTTCCCTACCCTTATTTTGTACCCCGAATCCATTCAATGTGAGTTTCAGTAACTGTTGTCTTTTTGGGGTATCTATTCTACATCCTGACATTTCTAAATCATTTAAAATGTATCCATCGTCTGTTAGTAAAAAAGAGTCATCTTCTTTTCTTGCATATATCTGAAGGTAGTCATTGTGGCGGTCAAGATAAGGTGTTGTAATCTCGACATACTCCCCCATCTGCCTAATTGCAGTCTTGTCTTTCAGCCAAGTTAAATACTTGTCCATTAACTCACGAATCTCACTCGACATTAAAACATCACTCTCCTAATATCGGGTTGTTCTGTGATATTGCAGTAATCCATAAATTCCTGTAATGTTTGCCATTGGTCGTCTGTGTTTCTAAATATTTCTTCTGGGATAGGATAAGCCCATTTGTCTGCGAATCCCTCTTTATATTTATGTATATGAGGTGGTGGAATTTCCGAATCATCCGGATTTCTGTGAGGTGGTCCTGACAAATCTAGTCTTACAAGAATCACTATCTGTCTCGCACGGTTTTGATATGTTATTCTTTTCAGGTCAATTCTCCCACGGTTTATATCTAATAAAAAGTTTCCCTTTTTATCCCTAGAAACAAGCGGTATCTCGATTTTCACTCCCATAGTAGGAAAATCCCACCGGTTTTTATTCGCAGCTATCTTTTCCATACCGAAAAGGTAATCTGCTTCAGCTTGAGATATGTTGATCTCTGCCATATCCTTGACTTCTCGCTTTTATAAATCCAATTTTATCCCTGGTGCTTAGAGTATTATTGTTTTAACAGCACAAAATGTCAATTCTACGCACCGCAGCATTTTTATACTTCAGGCCACTCCCACAGGGACATGGTTCGTTCCGGCCAATCTTTAGGGATGGGCTACTACATGTTATAACAGCTTATAAAGATTAAACAATAAAGGCGCCCGATTACTACCAGACGCCTTAACAATTACGAAATCGTACTTGGTCACCATTGGACGAACATCGGGATGACAACATTAGTGTAAAACTTAGGATACCTGTAACTGAGTTACGCTATCTCGGACAAGTACTTCGTCAAACCGTTTGGCAGCTGCCTCCTGTAGTCCTAATAATACGTGACTATAGGTATCAAGGGTAAAGGCTACTGTTGCATGTCCTGACGAAGATAATTATCCCTCCAATGTCGAGTGGCGTAGGAGATGCAATTTCTAGCATCGCTGCCTATTCCCCCCTGAATATTGGCTCTCTCTTTTCCAGAAATGCCTGTGTTCCCTCTTTATGGTCCTCCGATTGCATGATTTCTCTCATTAGTGGCTGAATGTACTTCATGCTTGATTCCAGATTCATGTCCAACCCGGCGTATATAGCAAGTTTAGCCCTTTGAATCGCTAGCGGGGCTGCTTTGGCCAGCTTCTCGGCCAGTTCTCTGGTAGCGATTTCCAGTTCGTCATGGGGAACGACCATAGTTACAAGCCCTATGCGCTCGGCTTCCCTGGCATCAATCATGTCACCTGTCCAGATTAGTTGACAGGCTTTGTCTATTCCCACAAGCCTTGGTAATAAGTGAATGCCTCCTTCAACAGGGAGAAGTCCTCGACGTATATAGACCTCTGTGAATCTGGCGTTATCCGAAGCAATCCTGATGTCACAAGCCATGGCAAGGTCGAGCCCGGCACCTGCGGCAACTCCGTTAATTGCCGCAATTATCGGTTTCTCACATTTCTGCATAAGGACGTGAACTGAGACGCGCCCGCTGCCTGTTCTACCGGGTCTTTCCTGACTGATTGGACGGTTAGCATTCTCGGCCAGTGATTTAACATCGGCACCAGAGCAGAAGGCACGACCGGCACCGGTGATAATCAGCACTCTCACCGCTTTATCCTTCGAAATATTTTCGACTATCTGGTACATGCTGTCTCGCATACCGGGGCTGAGGGCATTCATTTCATCTGGTCGATTAAGGGTCATAGTGGCGATGCCACCTTCTTCGGTATAGATGATGTCCTGATAATCCATTATCTGAACTCCTTTACAGTTATATCCGCCTGACTCGGTTATGGCGATGATTCCCCGGTTGATATCGTCGCTGTGGGAATATGAACCCTGGATGTGGTCATATCTCTCGGGTAGTTAGGTATCTCTTCGCCATTCCACAGACTCTTGATCAATGGCTTAAGTGGTCAACCCGTAGAGTGATTACCTAAACCGTGTGTCGTGCGTTCGAGGCGCACCAGGGGTACCAGATTTAGCCTATAATTTTATATGTTAATCTCACGAATTCTGCAATACCGAGACTATTTCGTCGGATGTCCTGACCCTGCCTTCTCTGGGGAATACCTGCTTGATGAAGTATTCGT
>CAZTBG010000054.1:0-12966 GCA_964611805.1 uncultured Dehalococcoidales bacterium
CCCCGATCTCCACCGTGACAGGGTGGCATGTTAGACCGCTACACCACGGGGCCATAGAAATATAAACTGGCAGGTATTACCTAGATAGAGTCTAGCAAGACGTCCCATAGCTGTCAAGGCGCTTTAAGCCCGCTACCTTCGGCAAAGGACACTGCTTGTATTGTTTACGGGCGTATAGTATACTATGATGCTGTGCGTTAAAACATCTGCTGGTAGGAGTAATGGTATCTGAGAACGTGTCAAGCCAGGTTGGTGGAGGACTGTGCAATTACGAACTGGTCGTTGTTGTCCGCCCTGAAGCTGATGAAGAGAACTTTGAAAGCACAGTCGAGAGTATAGGCCGGTTTGTTACTGGAAAAGGTGGTATTGTCTCAGAAGTTGAGCGCTGGGGCAAGAGAAGACTAGCCTACCCGATAAAACAATACGGGGAAGGGTACTACGTTTTGACCCGTTTCCAGATGAAGCCCGAATACAATGAAGAACTGGAGACAAACCTGAAAATCTCCGAAGACGTGATTCGCCACCTGCTGATAAAGTTGGGTTAAAATGGGGTGGATGCCACTTCCCCGGATGTTCGGGAAGGCAAGAGGAGTTTGGGACAATGGTTAGCGTAAACAGAATGACAATCATCGGCAATCTAGGTAGCGATCCGGAAATGCGTTTTACTCCCAACGGCAGACCGGTGACCTCGTTTCGTGTGGCCACTAACTGGAGGTACACTACGTCAGATGGCGAGCGGAGAGAGGAGACAGAGTGGTTCAACGTGGTATGCTGGAGTAAGCTGGCTGAACAATGCAATCAGTTCCTGTCCAAGGGTCGGCTGGTTTACGTTGAGGGCAGACTGCGGATGCGAAGCTGGGAGGGTCAGGACGGGCAAACGCGGGCCCGAAATGAAATCGTCGCCGACAGGGTGAAATTCCTTGACCGGCAGAGTACTGCCCCCTCCCCCGATAAAGTAGATGAGGGTGATTCCGGCGAGTTTGTCCCGGAAGATATTCCTTTCTAACGGAGTTTATAATCAGTGCCCAAACAGAAGACCAGTGGAGCAAGAAGCACAAGGTGGAGCCGGGGAGGAAAGTACACGCCGAGGCGTAAAGTATGCTTCTTCTGCGCCAACAAGAACGAATCGATTAACTACAAGGAGCCAGACAAGCTGCGTAACTATGTGTCTGACAGGGGCAAAATAGAACCACGCCGGCGGACTGGAACCTGTGCCAAGCATCAGCGCGCCTTGGCAGTCGCTATAAAGAGAGCGCGGCATCTGGCATTGCTGCCGTATGTCGCAGCTCACACTCGGAAAGCTCAAATACTCCGTGTGCATACCGAGTGACACTGTCTCCCTCCTGAGACAATTGAGAGAAAGGTTACGGCTACTGTGCCAAAAAGGACCTACCAGCCAAAGAAAATACCAAGAAAACGGGAGCATGGCTTTCTAAAGAGAATGAGCACCCGGGGTGGTCGGGCGGTTCTGAGAGCAAGACGTCTCAAAGGCCGCAAGCGATTAACCGTGGTTTGAGGGTGAAGTTGGCCGGAGGCGGAGTGACAGGGGGTAGATTCATCACCAAGCCAAGAGAATACGCCCTGGTATACGAGAAGGGTAAGTCGTGGGTATGTGAACTGCTGGTGATGAGGGCCTTACCCAACGAACTACCACTATCCCGCTATGGCATCTCGGTCAGTAAGAGAATCGGCAAGGCGGTAGTCAGGAATAGAGTAAAACGCCGACTTCGCGAAATCCTGCGGATAGTGCCGCTAAAACCGGGATGGGATATCGTCTTCATCGCTAGGCCGGCGGCAGCCAGTGCTGATTACGCCGGTCTCAAGCGAGCGACAGAAGGCCTCTTGACCCGAGCACATCTGGTAGAAACCGCTTCTTTTGCGGTCTGAGTCATTGGAAAAAGTGAAAAGACTTGCCCTAGGAATGATTAGAATATACCAGCAAACGATATCACAGGTTATGCCTCCGTCATGCCGCTTCGTTCCAACCTGTTCTCAATATACTCACGAAGCTATTACCAAATACGGTGTGTGCAAAGGAATATGGTTAGGAGCAAAGCGTATTGCCCGGTGCCATCCGTTTAATCCCGGTGGTTATGACCCTGTACCGTGATACTTTGGCCGTTACGTCCCTTTTCTCATTTATAATGAATAATATTCATATACACCCCCGTCTGGAGACGGGAATTGTCCTGTCAGGCAGGCGGTAGAGAGATGGCTTTGGAGTTATGCAATCACGAAGACCCATTTTATGCCCGGCAAATACCCCCCTGGAGCGAGCGGATTGAAGACTGGGTGTAGAGGACTGCTGCATGGTCGCCACAGGATACTGCCGCTTGCGATTATATTGCTGGCAGTGATACTCACGGCGGCTGGTTGTAGTGGTGCGTTAGGTCGTGGTGTCGCTCAGGGCTGGGCCGGCGGCGCGGTTACCGACGATACCGTGATTGTCGGCTCCAGGGGAGGTAAGATTATAGTACTCAACGCTGAGGACGGCACCATTCAGGGCGACCCCGTTGTCCTCGTCACCCAGGTACCGTCGGGCGGCTTCGGTTGCTCGGCCGGCGGCAGTGCCGGGGTAGCCATCTATAGCTCTCCTGTTATCAGGGACGACCTGGTGTATGTAGGTGGCTACAATGGCAAGGTCTACGCATTTCTATTTGATGGTGAGAGTCTTTCGGCGGAAAGCGAGTACGATTTCCCACGTGAGGGCTATCTCGGAGGGTCGATTGTTGGTGAACTGGCCATTGACCAGGAAGACAGGGTGTATTTCGGCTCCTCGGATGGGAAGGTGTATGCGGTTGATGCAACACTCCGCAGTATATGGGAGTATGATACCGGAGATGAAATCTGGTCATCGCCTGCCATTACTGATGATACCCTTTTCATCGGCAATTTTGGCAAGAAGCTGTATGCCCTCGATATTGCTGACGGTAGTGAGCGATGGCAATTTGAGACCAAGGGAGCCATCATCGCCGCCCCAGTGGTCTACGAGGACAAGGTATATTTCGGCACCTTTGGCCGGCGTTTCTACGCAGCGGATACCGCCACAGGAGAGGAGGTCTGGCGGTTTCCGGCCACTGACAGTGATGAGGTCAAACCGAGAAACTGGTTCTGGGCGAATCCGCTGGCCAGTAATGGCACCATCTATGCACCCAACCTCGACGGCAAGGTCTATGCTCTTGACGCCGACACAGGTGCCCTCGTAGCCGAATTTGACCTGGGAGGGCCAATCAGCTCTTCACCGGTCATGGTTGGCGAGCTGATTATCGTTGCTACCGAAAATGGAGATGTCTACTCCCTGAACACAACGGACAATCACAAAACGCTGCTAGTTCACCTCGAGGATGTGGTAGGGGAGAAGGTATATGAAGAGACGGTACAGGCCCCGCTCTTCGCTGGCGACGGCGTCGTATATGTACATACCCTCCGGGACAATCTCTACGCTATTAATGTGCAGACCGGAGAGGTGCTGTGGAAGAAGTCATTAACCTCCGGGGACAGCTAGTGAGGTAGGTCTTCGTGGAAGTAATCGGACAAATATGGGACACGGTCTTACTGAGCCCGATGATAAACGTGCTCGTTGTGCTCTCACACTACCTGTTTAACAACTTCGGGCTGACCATAATCGTCCTCACCTTCATTATCCACGGGGCCATGTTCCCGCTGACCCGCCGCCAGATGAAGGCCAGCAAAGGCATGCAGGAGCTCCAGCCGAAGATTGCCGAGCTCCGCAAAAAGTATGCCCGAGACAAACAGAAACTGGCCCAGGAACAGATGGCGCTGATGAAGCAGTCGGGCGTAAGCCCGGCAGGCTGCCTGCTGCCGATGCTAATCCAGATGCCCATCTGGATAGCCCTTTACCAGTCGATAATTCGCGTGCTGGCGGTAGTGCCGGAGGACTTCCTCAAGCTGTCCCATCACCTCTACACACCGTGGTCAACGGTATTCTCACAGGTGCCCCTTGAGAGCAGTTTCCTCTGGCTTGACCTGGCAAGGGCGGACAGCCTGCTAATTATGCCCATCTTAGTCGGTGTCACGATGTGGATGTCACAGAAGATGGTGACACCGGAGAGCGCCGACCCTAACCAGCAGGCCCAGGGACGGATGATGCTGTGGATGATGCCAATAATGTTCGGCTTCTTTGCCATGTCATTCCCCAGCGGCCTGGCCCTTTACTGGGTCGCCTCGAACATCATCAGAATCGTCATGCAGTATTTCATCGGCGGGTGGGGTGGCCTGGCAACAGTATTCAGACCGAGGCAAACGGAAGCCGACCAGAAGGCCCAGAGACGTCCTGCCCCGGTAGAGAAGAAACAGAAAATAGAAAAAGTCGTTGACGCTGATATCGTTATACCAAGGGAATCTACGGAAGAAGGAACGGACAATGGAACCTCTCGAGATAAGCGCCCGGACAGTGGAAGAAGCTATCCAGATAGCATTGAAGCAATTAAACGCCAGTCGAGACGAAGTAAAAGTAAACGTCGTAAGCGAAGGTAAATCCGGTCTCCTCGGCCTCGGGGCTGAAGAGGCGGTAATCAGAGTAGAGCGATTGGTATCAGTGCCTGAATCAGAAAATAATGCTTTCGAAATAGCCAGAAACATCCTCGAAAGGCTGCTCGAGCTGATGGAACTGGAGGCAACCGTTCAGCCGCAGACCTTTCACACCACCAATGGGGAAGAACGTATTGTATCCCCGTTTGCCTTCGACGTGACAGGAGAGGACCTGGGTATCCTGATAGGTCGGCGCGGCCAGACCTTAGCCACGCTCCAGTATATACTCCGGCTTATGGTCAGCCACCAGCTGAAGGTCTGGACGCCAATTGTCGTAGACGTTGAGGGTTACAAGCAACGCCGTTCCGAAGCACTGCAGGCGCTGGCGGCGCGTCTGGCGGAGCAGGTGCGAAGCAGGGGAACGCCGTTCACCCTGGAGCCAATGCCTGCCTACGAGAGGCGCATCATCCACCTCGCCCTGGCAGACCACCCCGACGTCACCACCCAGAGTATCGGCGAGGGAGACCTCCGTAAGGTGGTCATTCTGCCTGATAAGGACTAACTCCATAGCTCAACCTGCCGGTATATCCGGGCTTATCTCGTCATTATCTGTGGGGGACGACCCAAGAGGGACACCCACGAAATCTCCCTTGCTCCTCTTCAGGGAGAACCCACTTTGTCGAAGAGAGAGGGATTTGAGTTTCCACCACAGCGGGGAGTCCTAGAGGGGCGCCAGCCCCTCTTCTTTTTTCTTCCCCCTCCTTTGCTAAAGGAGGGGAACCGAGGCCCGCCTGCCATAGTCCCGGAAGGACGGCGGGCAGGGGGAGGATTTAAAACACAGGGGATGGGGCCTCTATTACCGAACAGGGGAGCGCGATAAACAAGGTAATGCCGAAGGGTCGCTAGTCATTCGGACCGAACACAAAGTGTTGACAGTGGCCGTTTTCTGGGGTAAGATAAACATCCTTGTACATTGCTAACACGTATCTACCCGACCTCACTACAGGGGATGAGCCCCGGAAGGAGGTGGGGTGGCGGAGAATAGTTAAGAGTATCAGTATCGCCAGCACGTTCGGTGATAATCGGTGCTCTTTTTGTTACTCAGCTTGCAGCAATTATTATGCCCAACAGCAGGATATTACAACATAGTGAAAGGAGTCGGAGAAAATGCCAAAGTATTTCATGACCTGGGAAGTAGACCCAACCAGAGTACCTACCGACCTCAAGGAACGCAGTGCGCTGTGGGGTGGGATGGTGGAGATGATAAAGCAGCAAATGAAAGAGGGCACCACTACTGAATGGGGATGCTTTGTCGGCGAGGCTAAAGGGTATTCAATCGGTAAACAGAGTGAGAAAGACCTTACCAAAACCCTGCAGCAGTATTACCCGTTTGTTACCTTCGAGGTACATCAGGTAATGACAGCAGATGAGCTGGCGGAGGTTATAAAATCCTTAGGTGGGTAGTAGAGAGGATTTCATCCGGTAGCACCAGCGTGCCCTTCTTACCGTGAGGTCAAGAAGATGTCCAAGAGTGCAAGGCTGGCAGGTCTTCGACGGTCTGCTAGCCTTGCCGGTCACAGTAAATTCACAAAGACTCGCGCTGTGATGTTGATAAAGACGTGCATGATGACTGCCGGCCAGCAGGAGTTGCTCCGGTAGGCCACGTAGCCGAAATAGATTCCCATAATTATCGTGCTGACCATCTCTATTTCCGGCTTGCCGAAGTGGAGCAGGACAAACGGTATCATCTGTACCAGTATACTGGCCTCTCCGAGTTTTTCCTTTAGCCCAAAGAGAAGGAAGCCGCGCAGTATGAACTCCCAGCCGAAAAGGTAAGCGGCTATTTCAAGCGAGTACCTTACCAGCCTGAATTCCACCTGCGTGTAGTAGTCTGCCACTGAGGGTATGCGGGAGGCGGCATACAGGATTGGGAGTCCCAGGATGACTATAACCGCCAAATGGAACCCCCAGAGCCTCCAGTTCCCCAGTCTCAAGCCGAAGTTTAGGGGGTTCCTCCGCAGCAGGAATATAATCGACAAAATGGGTATGATTGCATAGTAAACCAGCGAGTTGACCCACTCAGGCTGGATTGGATGGTACTCGTCAAGGGCCAGGCACAGAGCGGCTATGCAAGTAACGATGGTCTCTCGGCTATACCTTTGGAGGAAGGCGTAGAGCTCTCTAAGTTCTGTCTTGAATAGTCTCAGCATGGTGCTTCTTTCGCATTAATAGTGTCACAAATGACAGGGGTTGTTCAATATCGGGCTTTGCGTAACGAGCTAGTTCAGATAGATTGGTGGCACTGATTGTTAACAGACTTCGCTTGGTTTTGCTCCACTTCTCCTCAGAAATAATGAAAACCAAGGGGGATTGAGAGGGATTTGTCTTGAACACCCCAAAACGGTGTGGGGGTAGTTCCCTGGCAGGGGTCGTTCGCACCTTAGAGATTACCGCACTATTCTATCAAGAGCCTGGGCGTGAAGACAGCAGATAGTCCAAGAGAGGCGAGGCCTCTGGAGTAGATAAGCATTCTAGACACTGTTAAAGGGGAGTTTAAGAGGGGCTAGCGCCCCTCTTGCTATCTTCTTCTCTGGGGGGATAAAGGGGATGGGGCCACCACTACCAAACAGGGCATAGGAGGTGAATAATAGAATGTCAGAGTGTCATTAATTATATAAACGAGTACACGCAATTGACGGCTCTGGCATTACTGGCGTATATTTGTTATTCAGGCAACAATCATGAACCAGGATGTGGATGGTTTAAGAAGGAGATACGGAGCCATGAAACACAGGGAAGGCTATTTCAAAGGCTATCAGGATTTCAACATCTATTACCAGTGCTGGCTGCCGGAAGGAGATACCAGGGCGGTATTACTGGTTGCCCACGGCTTCGCCGAGCACAGCGGACGCTATGGAAACGTGGTAAATCACTTTGTTCCCAAAGGCTACCCCGTCTATGCCCTCGACCATCGGGGACATGGCAGGTCGGATGGCGAGCGTGTCCAGGTTGAACATTTCAGCGACTACACCAGGGACCTAAAGACCTTTTTCGATATCGTCCGCAAGGAGAACCCTGATGACAAGATTTTCCTTGTGGGACACAGCATGGGCTCGGCTATCAGCCTGGTCTATACTCTACGGTACCAGCATGAACTGGCCGGACTGATAACCTCCGGCGGAGGTCTGGCAAGGCCGGGCGACCCACCGCCACCACCAAGACCAGTCGGCCAGCCCCTCGACACAGCATTTCTGAGCCATGACCCGGCGGTCATTAAAGCCTACGAGAATGACCCGCTTGTCTACCGGGGGCCGATACCTCAGAGGTCGGCGGTGGCGGATATGAGGAGCACACTGCCGGAGCGGGTATCGGAGATAAAGCTGCCCGTCTTGATAATGGCGGGTAATGGCGGCCCGGACGGCGCCCGCAGTCAGGTGCTCTATGAGCTCATCGGCTCCGAAGACAAGACGCTCAAGCTCTATGAAGGCTTGTTACACGAGATATTTAATGAGCCGGAGCACCCGCAGGTTATGGCGGACATGGAGGCGTGGCTGGAGGCCCACCTGTAATCTACTGCCCTTTTTGCTAAATAAGCAAAGCGCGGGTCTCACTATCTGGAGACGGCAGGCCTGCTCGTGACAGATGATGACTTGAGGGAAGGTCAGGCCTTATCAGTGCCGGGCTTTATCCGCGCTATTGAGTCCTGCCAGGTAGTAACATGCCTTTCTTCATCCGCAACAATTCGTTGCAGCATCGCTACCGTGTCCTCATCAAATTTGAGCCTTTGCATGTAGTTGCCATAGTCTCTGATGGCCCTTTTCTCAAACCAGACGCTGGTCCGGAGAACAAACACCCTGCCTGCGAATGTGACAAGAAAACCAAATATCGCCCCGGCGGTCTGAAAAAGAAACCCGACGCGTGACGGAGACCCGCCGAGTTCTATTATGCGACTACTCAGGTTGTCGACGTGTTGTTGCTCGTTGGCAGCAGCAGCGGCAAGCCTGTTGAGCGTTTCTTCTTCATGAAAAGCCCGGGGTTGCGCTTTGTATAACGCCGTGGCAAGGCGCTCCATATTGTACATCATCTTCAGGGCATTAGTGGCTGCGCTCATTTTAACCACCTCACAATCATCATCGGTATATTCGTAATTCTAAATGGGGACGTTATACTAGTCAATTGAAATAGATGTCCGCGCTCCTGCCGTAGAGTACAGACACGAGTAGTGATATGATATTCTTTAACCGTTCTTAGTGTGACATGGACTGCATGGGAGAGAAAAATGGAATTGATGGAAGCTATCAGAAAGAGAGCCAGTATACGCAGCTATGAAGGCAGGCCTGTACCGGAGGATAAGCTGCTGAAAGTCCTCGAGGCGGCACGCCTGGCCCCGTCAGCCAGTAACCGGCAGAGGTGGAAGTTCATTATAGTGAAGGATAAAGAGAGACGGAAGGCACTGTCTCGGGCGGCGGGAGGGCAGGCCCATCTGGCCGAAGCCCCTGTCGTGATTGTGGCAGTGGCGACCATGCCGGAGTATGTCATGAGGTGCGGCATACCGGCGTACGCAGTTGACCTGGCTATCGCCGTGGACCATATGACGCTGGCCGCCGCCGATGAGGGACTGGGGACATGCTGGATTGGCGCCTTCTCTCAAGACGAAGCCAGAAAGGTGGTCGGGGTTCCAGAAAAGTATCGAATTGTTACGGTGCTCCCGCTGGGCTTCCCCCGGCTGCCGGGGAGGGAGAAAACACGCAAGTCACTGGACGAGATAGTCTGCTACGAGACCTTCAAGGAGTAAATGCCGCAGAATCGATGTCTATGCCCAGGACTGAGGCGGCTTCGATTAGCGAACTGACTTCGTAGTCCGGCTTTGCATCATGTGACCATGTTCTGTTATTTCTATTTAGCCAACACGTTGTGATTCCTACTTCGCTGGCTCCAGTAATGTCGTAATTTGAATCTCCTATATGGATGATATGCTCTGGCTTGATTCCATAATAGTCAATAATCTCTAAAAAGAACCTCTTGTCAGCGCTTGCCTTATATGACCTCATCTGTTCAGAGGTGATGACTCTGTCGAAAGGGTACATTTGTGTTAGTGGCCCGAGCATGTCATCGTCCGTATCACTGGCAAGGCATATTGGATATTCCTTGCCCACCGAGTCCAGAAACGGCATAGCATCATCATGGGGGATGCTGAAAGCATGTTGATGCGCCAGCACCAGTGCTGCCTCTTTCGGGTCGAAATCGAGGCCAATCTCCGGGAATAGCTTAGAGTAAGTGGTCTCGAATGTTGCCTTTAGCGGGGTATATTGCTCTTCTTTAGTAATCTGGTCATCAACCAGCTGAAATAGAATGTCCGTGGCACGATTCCAGTACCTCTCGGCCAGGTCGGTGGTATATCCGTCCTTCAGGAATGTCCGCCAGACAACGTGCTTGATACTGCCGATATCTACCAGCGTCCCGAACATGTCTATGCTTACAACTCTGAACTCCATTAATTTCCTTTATCTTGTCAGGGTAATTATCCAGACTATAGTCCTGGCTGGTATCCTGACGTCCCTCTGATGATTGTATCACGCGTCTCCCGAATCAGACGAGAATAGGCCTTCAAATCTCACTATATTTCGTATTCGTGCAGCATCCCACATATATTAAGTCGTTTTAAATCCCATTTTAGCCTTTGGTACTGAGGCCTCCTCAATCTTGCCTATGTTGCCCTCGTACCTCTTGACATTCTCCTGCAGTGCCCTGATAAACCTCTTCATATGCCCCGGACTCATTATGACCCGGGAAGTGACAATCCCTGTCGGAGGGGAAACCATCAGGAAGGTCATAATAAATTCTTCCTTTGTGTGCGTTATCACGGCGTTGTTAGAGTAAACACCACCTATCAGATTGTCGGGTAGTTTGACTTCTATTTTCTGTGGCTCCTGCTGCGCCATCTGTTCTCTCCTTTCTGTACTCATGCGTTTCCTGGCGTGGTCATTCTAGCCATTAGTTCAGGCATTGTCAATGATTGGCATTTCCGGACCGGGAATTCACCTGACGTGCCTTGAATGTAAGCGTATCACCTTGAATTAGCCCGTGGTTTGGACTAAAATTTAATCAGGTCTAATCCACCGACGGATGTTCCCAGTCACAATCTCTCTTATGGTGATAACCGTGAGCAAGTTTATTGATAACCTGAACCGGATTTCGCAGGCTGCCCCGCAGCCGATAGGGTTCCGAGCGTCAAAAGCGACCCAAACTAAACACCAGATGCAGCTCGTTGCCGCCATGTCAGCAGGTGACGGTACCGGCACCCCGGCCGACTATGCCACCGGTGCTGACGCTGGACTACTGCGAGTCTCCAAGCTAGGCTCCGGTGCCAGAACCCCGAAGAAGCTGGCCCCGCCCACACCGGACATCCCCTGGGGTGTCTGGCTCGAGGGAGCCGCCCAAGAGGGACTGAAACAGGCACTAGAGCTGGAGTTTGATTTTGTCATTTTCCACGCTGCCAGCACCACCCTGGTCGTGCCGCCGGATGATGGCGCCGGTATAATTATCCAGGTAGACACATCAATCGTTGAAGGCCTGTTGCGCACAGTTAACGAACTGCCGGTGGATGCCGTACTGATTGCCTCCCAACCAGAAGGGAACAGCCGTCTCACCTGGCACCAGCTGATGCTCTTTCAGCGTTTTGCCAGCCTGGTGACCAAGCCTTTGCTGGTCTTGATTCCACCCGGTACCGACAGTGATGAACTGCAACTCCTCTGGGAGGCCGGCATTGACGGAGTGGTTGTTGAGACCGGACCTGAGCAGCCACCCGGCGAGGTTACCCGACTGCGCCAAGTCATTGATGGAATGAAAATACCAGCCGCCCGCAAGCGGCAGAAGATGGATGCCCTGTTGCCTCGCGCCGAGCGTGATGCCGAGACGATAGCCGAAATAGAAGAAGAAGAAGACGAAGACGAGTAGCCTGTCGAAATGGCAATGGCTATGACTGGGACAGCTGCCAGGACTTCCCTTCGGTGGTAATCGCCGGAGCAATCACCATCTCGGTCTGATGCATCTCCCGGATAGTAGCCGCCCCACAGAACCCCATAGCGGTGCGAATCGCCCCGACAAAGTTCTGGCTGCCATCGGTCATCGAGGTGGGGCCGAAGAGTATCTGCTTCAGTGGAGCGGTGGTGCCAACCTTGATTCGGGTCCCCCGGGGCAGATTCGGATGCGGGTTTGCCATGCCCCAGTGGTAACCGTGCCCCGGCGATTCCTTAGCCTGGGCAAAGACCGAGCCGAGCATAACGGCATCGGCACCGGCAGCCAGGGCTTTACAGACATCGCCCCCTATATGGAACCCGCCATCGGTCACTATCGGTACATACCGGCCCGATTCCTTTAAGTATTGCTCCCTGGCGGCAGCACAATCGATTGTGGCTGTTATCTGAGGCACCCCTATGCCGAGAACCGCACGGCTGGTGCAGGCCGCCCCCGGCCCAACACCGACCAGGACTCCAGATACCCCTGTTCTCATCAACTCAAGGCAGGCACTATAGCTGACGCAGTTTCCCACGACCACCGGTATCGGCAGCGACTCAATCAGCTCAGGAAAAATGAGACCACGTTCACTCTTGGAGATGTGACGGGCACTGGTAACGGTAGACTGGACGACAAGGATATCTCCCCCGGCCTCGGCAACCAGTGGGGCGAACCACTTGGTGTTGGCGGGCACTGCCGACACAGCACAGACTACTCCCCCCTGCTTGATGGCCTGCACCCGCTTGCCAACAAGATTTTCCTTGATTGGCTCGGAATATATCTTCTGCATCAGAGCGGTGACCTCGGCATTCGAGGCCCGGGCAATCTCAGCCAGCACCTCTTCCGGATTTTCGTAGCGGGTCTGTACGCCGTCCAGGTTCAGCACCGCCAGTCCACCCATTTTACCCAGCAGGATGGCAAAGTTTACATCGACCACGCCATCCATAGCCGAAGCCAGAATCGGGATAGAAAAAGTGAGGTCGCCAATCTTGAAGTCGGTGTCTACTTGGTCGGGGTTAATCGTTACGTCGCCGGGGACCAGAGCAACTTCATCAAAGCCGTAGGAACGGCGAAGCTGCTTGAAGCGGGGAGCAGTCATTTTCCTACTCCTTTTAATCAATAATATACCAGAACATACTAAGCCCGTCAAGGAAAATTCCAGGGGGACTTATTTTCATTTGGTTGGTTAAACTGTCATTACGAGGAGCGTAGCGACGAAGTAATCTCGTCGAGTGTATAAGCGAGATTGCCGCGGGGGCTAAAGCCCCCTCGCAATGACACACTACTGTTCTCTACCTGGTAGCAACCAAAACCAAACAGAACCTTCCGGTGGGATTTCCAGTATATTGTCACACCCGACTGCTGCTCTGGACTGCCCCGTTCAGTGTGGGTTATAATAACTGGAGGGAATACATAATGCCCATCCTTTATGTTGTGGCGACTCCCATTGGTAATTTA
>CAZTBG010000055.1:0-12707 GCA_964611805.1 uncultured Dehalococcoidales bacterium
CGGCGTCCTTGGTCGCCTGGCGCTGGCTGTCGTTGAAGTAGGCGGGCACGGTGATAACAGCCTCAGTGACCTTCTCGCCCAGGTAGGCCTCGGCGTCAGTTTTTAGTTTCTGGAGAATCATCGCCGAGATTTCCGGAGGGCTGTATTCCTTGTCGCCCATCACCACGCGAACATCACCGTTGGGGGCTTTGGTGACCTTGTAGGCTTTGCGTTTGGCATCCTCTTCCACCGGCAGCTCTCGTCCGGCTGGCTCTCCCCACTTGCGTCCCATAAAGCGCTTGATGCTGTAGATAGTATTTTCAGGATTTACTATCGCCTGACGCTTGGCTATCTGCCCTACCAGACGCTCACCATTTTTACTTATGGCGACTACTG
This sequence comes from uncultured Dehalococcoidales bacterium, assembly GCA_964611805.1. GTDB lineage: Bacteria > Chloroflexota > Dehalococcoidia > Dehalococcoidales > Fen-1064 > W589. The sequence continues at coordinate 376 of CAZTBG010000055.1, forward strand.
AGGGGATGAGATGACTTCCCTCAGCGCTGGAGATAACTACAGGCTCACCTGCCTCTATGACTGCTACTTCACTGAAGGTTGTCCCCAAATCAATGCCAATAACCTTTCCCATAATTCAGTCCTCCTTTACCTATTGAGGGAATCTTCAATTAATCTACTAGTATCAAAGTTGGCCGGGTTGTCCTAATCGTCTTCCAGCCCGACCTCCTCTTCCAATTCTGTCTCTCCATTACCCACGACAACCATCGACGGGCGGATTACTCTATCGTGCAGCATGTATCCCTTCTGCAACTCCTTAACGACTATCCCTTCGGGGCCTTTACTGTGCAGGGCGGCTTCGTGGAGGTTAGGGTCGAATTTTTCGCCGAGTGCCCTAATCTCTCGTACTCCCTGTGATTCCAGACCGGCCCTCAGTTTCCGCTCGATAAGACGTATTCCCTCCGCCCAACCATCCTCGGACATCGGCGGTTCGACATGCTCCAAGGCTCTCTCGAAGTCGTCCAGAGTGGGCAGGATAGCGCGTACCAGTTCGGCGTTGGCCATCTTAATAGTCTCTTCCCGTTCCTGCTCGATGCGCCGCTTAAAGTTGACGAAGTCTGCCTGGGTCCTTTGCCAGTTGGCGAGATATTCTTCTGCCCTTTTTTTCTCGTCTGCCAGAGCCTGTTTCATTGTTTCTGGCTCTTCCAGTTCAATATCTTCTGCAGTTGGCTCGGTATCCGGGTCTCTCGGTATCATCCTAGCAGCCTTGCCTCCCTAGTTTTCTGAACGGTCTCTTTGGGGTGGTGCCTCTTTACCGTATAACCTGGCAATCAGCCGGCTCAGCAGCCAGGCCAGATAGTCTGTTGCCGCAATGCTGCGGGCATAGGGCATTCGAGTAGGGCCGATAATGGCTATTGTGCCGACAGCCTCATCAGGCAGGCCGTACCGGCTGAGGACGACGCTGTAGTCCCGGATGCTCTCGGCCTCATTTTCTTTACCGATAACTACCTGCACTCCGTGAGGGGGCAGTTGCCGGGGTAGGATGGTTTTTAATCTATTCCTCCGCTCGACCAGTTCCACCAGAGTCAGCATCTGCTGGCCACCAGCGAACTCTGGCTGGTCCAGTGTGAAGTGCAGGCCATCGAGATAAGGTTCGTCCCGGTCCTCCTTGTCTTCGGCCTGCATAATACTTAGGATACAATCGGTCAGTCGTCTTTCGATATCGGATAGTTCTGCCTCGCTGCCTGAAATCTGCTCGGCGGTAAGACCGGCATAGGCCGTGTTCAGTTTGTTACTTATGGCTGTCAACTCCGGCTGCGAAGTGGGGTGGTCAAAAACCACCAGTTGTTGTCTGACCTTAGCCCCGTGAAGGACCAAGATTAATAATGCCGTGATGTCCTGCAGGCTGACCATCTCAATGTGTTTTAGCTGGCAGTTGGCTGGTCTTGGTATGAAGACCACCGCCGTATTGTTCGCCAGGTGTGCCAGCAGTGTCGCCGTCAGACTGAGCCACTCCTCCAGTCTGGTCTCGACCTGATGGAACATGTGCTCTATCTGGTGCTGCTGGTTCAGCGGGAGCTCAATGTCTTCCAGGGATTCTACGTAGTAGCGGTAGCCCATGTCTGAGGGTACGCTCCCCGCCGAGGTGTAGGGACGGATGATGTAACCGTCGTGCTCCAGGCGTGCCATCTCATTACGGATGGTGGCTGAGCTGACTCCCAGGCCGTAGTCATGCATGATGCTCTGCGAAGGCACTGGCACCGCATTAACAATGTACCGCCCGACGATTGATTTTAGTATCGTTTCTGTCCTGAGTGGAAGCATTTCCTCCCCCTTTAGCAGTCTAAGCACGAGACTGCTAACAGTTTTAAATTACCACCTTCCACCCTCACTTGTCAAGAGGAACCATGACCGATTGAACAGCAATCTCGTCTGTGCTATATTAAGCTCGATGGATATTAACTGGCTGGGTCATTCCTGCTTCCGTATCAAGGGTAGAAGCGCCACCATTATTACCGACCCTTATCCTCCTGATTTGGGGTATTCTCTGGGCAAGCCCTCGGCTGATATTGTCACTGTCAGTCATCAGCACCCGGGGCACTCTTATATTCAGGGCGTCGCTGGTGACCCGAGGCTGGTCGGAGGCCCCGGCGAGTATGAAATCAGCGGTGTTCTTATTATCGGTGTGGGTACCTTTCATGATAACGAGAAGGGGGCCAAGAGGGGTAGAAACACCGTCTACCTGATAGATGTTGACGGGGTATCGGTCTGTCATCTCGGTGACCTGGGGCATGTGCTCACCACCGACCAGGTTGAGCAGATAGAGGAGGTCGATGTGCTACTGCTTCCGGTAGGCGGGGTGTCCACAATCAATGCCGCTGTGGCGGCTGAGGTAGTCCGCCAGCTTGAGCCAAAGATAGTGGTGCCGATGCACTATCGGACGAATGCCTTGAATCGGGGGCTGGCACCGATTGATGGCTTCCTCAAAGAAATGGGTCTGAAGGAAATCACTGCCCAGCCCAAGCTCTCATTGACCAGGACTGGTTTACCTCTTAGTGTCCAGGTTGTCCAGCTTGAATATTGAACTGCTGACGGTGCCGGGCTATCTAACTGGATTGGGTGATGCCTTTTCCGGAGGCCCGTCTAGAGCCGTCTTATCCCGATAACCAGCACCAGGATAGTAATCAACAGCAGCGCTATCACCGAGAGCAGGGCGATAACCACGTAGATTGCCCAGTTGGGGATGGTTGTATCCACTGGTTGTGATATGGAGGGTGGAGTCTGTTCGGGCAGTATCTCTGACTGCACCGGCTCCAGCATCAGGACGGGCACCGGGTCTGGTTCTTCAGGCTCGGGTGGTACCGGATTAGGTTCTTCTTCGGTTTCTGTCTCCGGCTCTGGCGGCGGAGGTGGTGATTCGGTGGTGAAGGCACTAACTGTGCTCCAGGTGCCGTAGCTGTTCTCAGAAAGCCCTCTAACTTTCCAGTAGTACGTTGTCTCGTAGTCCAGGTCCACGTCGCTTTGCCAGGCGGTGGCAGGAAGGGCGTTAGCTGCTGTCTTCTCAATCAGGAGGTCGGTGAAATCGATATCGGTCGCTACCAAAAGCTCGTAGCTTTCCGCACCGGAAACGGCCGTCCACTGGAATACCGGCCTCAGCGGCACGTCGGAAGCACCGGCTTCGGGGGTGAGGAGTTCGAGGATGTTGACACCGTCGTCGAGTAAGGTGGTGAATGACCATATTTCTGACCACGGGCTTAATATCGGCCTGGTGGCCCTCACGTGCCAGTAATAGGTGGTGCCTGTCTCCAGTGCTGGGAGCCGGACGGAGCTGGCACCGGTCTTGCCCTCGAAGCCGCCGGGAACAGTTGATAGGTTGACATCATCGTCAATCTGCCACCGGTATTCCGTTGCCCCCATCAGCGGGAACCAGGAGAGAGTAGTGCTGGTGGGGTTAATGCCCGTCGAACCATTGGCTGGCAATAACAGCATAGCCGGTGCGGACAGGGTATCGAGATAGCTCACCAGCCGGGTGTTCTGACTGTCAATTGACCACAGCTGGTTCTGCGATACCCAGAGGCCGTTCAGCACGGCCCCATCAACGAGGCCACTGGTTACCGTCTCGAAGGTCTGCCCGAGAGGGAAGGTCGGAGTGAGGGAGCGCTCTATGCCTCCGGTCGCGCCGGTGGGGCCTACCGCCTGTGAGTTGATTGCATAAAGCGTACCCCATTCCGAGACTGCCACCTGGCTGATTTCGGCGCCATCCAGCAGGCTACCGTCGATACTCTGCCAGGAACCGCTCCCGCCGATGATAAAGCGGAAGATTCGCTCTTTGCTGCTGGCGCTCACTTGACCGGCACAGGTGGCGTAGATTGTCCGGTTGCTGCCGAATGCGGGGTCAAAGGCGACGGATACTTCACCGATACCGTTGACCAGTGGCAGTTGATTACCCAGCGGCTGGAAGGAGGCACCGTCGTTGTCGGACCAGTACACTTGTCCAGCGGTGTTACCTGCCAGAATGGTCTGGTCGTACTGGTAGGCTGGTGAAACCGCCACGGAAATGACTGGCTGGCTGCCGACGGCTGCCCCCGTCGGGGGAAAGAGAGCACCGTTGGTGAAGCGGTAGACCCGGCCGTCGGTGCCATCAAAACCGCCGATGAAAAGGACATCGTCACTGGCTACTGCCCAGGCATCGACTGGCAGGGGTGCGCTCATGGTGGTGAAAGTCTGACCGTTGTCGTTCGATTTCCATATTGCGGGGCTGCCGTGGCTGATGCCGGCCAGGAACAACACCTTACTGCCGGTGCCGTACTGGGGCGAGACCTCGACCAGGCTGAGTTCATCTACTCCGGTGGGGGTGCTGGTAAACACCCTCTCCCAGGTGGCGCCACCGCTGGCACTCCGCCACAGACTATGCTTGAGGTGCTGAGTGTCAAAGGTGAGCATGAACAGGGTGTTGTTCATCCAGTAGGTGGAGGGTACCGCCACGTCAACAATGGCGCCGATTGTGCTGTCAATCAGACTTACCTGGTTCCACGTTGCGCCAAAGTCAGTGGTCCGGGAGAAGGCACTCTCAACACCGGCGGTAACCACGTAGGCTTTGCCTTGGCTGGAAAAATTTGGGGCCATAAGGACAAAAGTCTCTGATTGGCCGGTCGGCTGTTTTGTGGCCGCCGTCCAGTTCTGTCCACCGTCGCTGCTGATGTAGACCCCAGCACTGCTGGCGGCCCCGGCCAGCAGTGTGGCATTACCTGCCTCGCCGGCAATGGCTACGCTGCTGATGTCGATGTTATCCAGGCCGTAGCCGGAACCGATGTCCAGGTCGGTGGCCACGAGAGTGTCATTGTCCCTGGTTACCATGTAAAGGTCACCGCCGTCGCTGCCGGTGGTAATCGCCAGAAACAGGGTGACGTCTTCGGCATAGCTCTCCGCGAAGGCAATTGCGGCTGATACCGGCACCACGCCCGGAATCGAGGCGGCGGCAGTACTTGCTCCCCAGGCATTGTCCCCGTTCCTGGCGAGGACAAAAGTGCCCGTCTCGTCGGTGGCTACCGCCAGTAGCTGGCCGTCTTCGGCAAAGTTTGGGGAGAAGGCCACGCGGACGACATCGTAGTTACCGGCGTCCGTGTCCATCCAGGCAGGGGAGGGGTCGCTTTCGTCGAGGAGATAGACGCCGCCGGACTCGGCGCTGTCAGCGTCCTTGGTGGCGGCAGCAACGATATTTCCGGTGTCATCCCGGCTGACATCGATGGAGGTAATTACTATGTTGCCGCCCCCCGCCCCGCCCGGGTTCCCCGGTAGCGGGATAAAGGTATTGCCGCCGTCGGTCGATTTGTAGATGGTGGCCTCAGTTGCGTAATAGAGGCTACTATTCGGGCCGGTGGCAATGTCGGCTATCACATCCTGGGCCGTGCCGGTCTCCGACCAGGTATTGCCATCGTCAGTGGACTTGAACAGCCGGGAGGTGGTCCCCGGAGGGGTGGCGTAGCAGTAGAGGGTACCGTTAGCTGCTATTGTCAGGTGGCGGGGCTTGGCGCCGCTGGCCAGCACCCAACCGCCCACCTCGCCCCCGGCCGGGATATTGACACTGGCCCACCCGACTCCTTCCGAAATGGCTGATGTCGTGGCGGGGGTAGTCCAGTATTGCGTCCAGATTAAGCTCAACAGGCCTAATAAAGTGAGTACCGCCGCCAGTCTGGGAGCTTTCATTACAAGCCGCATTGTACTCATGAGTGCAGGTAAAGTCAATACTAAAGCCTCTGCCCCGGAGATTGTTTCGCTCCTGCCCGCCGTCCCTTCGGGACTATGGCAGGCGGGTCGCTCGCAATGACAGTAAAGAGGGCTTGCGATGACAGTGAGGGTAACGGGTAGCCCCGACCATGTCATTGTGGTGAGTAACAACCAGCCCCGGTCTCGTCATTGCGAGGAGCACCAGCGACGAAGCAATCTCAGAGGGTGACACCCTGACATTCTGTTATTCACCTCACACGCCCTGTTTAGTAGTGGTGGCCCCATCCCCCTGTGTCCCCCTTGCCGAACTGATAATCCGGCCAGTGCTATACCCTTCCTAACCGAGTTCGACATCCACTAACTACCATGAGGATGTAGTTTGGTTTCTCTAAGAGAACAGCTTTTTCGTGGTGTGTGGGGGAGGATAGAGCACCTGACTTTTAATCAGGGTGTCGCAGGTTCGAGACCTGCACGGCCTACCAAGCATAACTTTACCACACCCGGTTGATGCTTTGCTTGAGGTTACAATATAACGACTGTCATTGTTGTACGCCAAGACTATCAAGATAGTCTTTTTGTAGCAGCGGGACGGCCGGTGTTGCAGCATTGTTGCAGACTACGCAACTCATTGAACAATACAAGTTATATGGTCTGAGTGCCACATTCTACTAGTTTGTTACGCACCACGGACGATGGTTACGCTTGTATTGCCTTCTCGCCGATAACCTTGTGTTTAACCATTTCTGGATAGCAGCTGACGATATTCAGCCTGGTGTCTGCCTGTTCTTCGTATGCTTTCGCCTCAAGCCTCTTAAAGTCCTACATCCCTTTCTTTCAACTTCTCTAAATCATTGTTCTTTCTGCGTTTGCTCAAGAATAAATGGGTCATATATCCAAGGCAAAACGTAATTATGATTTGCTCTTAATCCGTTTAAAAAGCTTTAAACCCTCGAATATCACCAAAAAAACAGCTGCTGAACCAATAATAAACATCCAATCAGTAAAACTAATTGGCCCGAATGCAAGAAAGGTACTAATATAAGGGCCATATATTATTAAAACAACCAGCCCCATAGAAATAACAATTGATATAAGTAATATTTTGTTGGAAAAGAAATTTTTGTTAAACAACGAAATACGCACTTCCCTTCGCTCGAGAATATTGACGAACTGGCAAAACACGATCGTGGCATAACTTAATGCGGTCGCTTTGAAATACTGTATCGTGTTCACATCGTCAACAGTTAACGATATACCGCCGCGCTTCATGAATAGAAAGAAATTCAAGAACGCCAGTCCGCCGATGACAATTCCCATGAATGTAATTTCAGAAGCGGAGCTCAGGTTTAACATGTGCTCCCTAAGCCTTCGTGGTGGTCGTGTCATAGTATCCTTTCCCGGCGGGTCAAACGTAAGCAGAGTAAGTGGCCCGATTTCTCCTAATAAATCAACAGCCAGAATCTGAGCCGCCAGAATAGGTATCGGATAATTACCCAGTGCAGCAGCCAGCAAACCCAAAAGTACCACCGCCAACTCCCCGACATTGGTTGTTAGCGAGGCAAAGACTGTTTTCTTCAAATTGGCATATATCGTTCTTCCTTCCTCAACAGCGCGAACGAGCGTGGAAAAATTATCATCTAGCAAAACAAGTCTCGATGCCTCTTTAGCAACATCATTTCCCCGCTGGCCCATGGCAACACCGATATGAGCTTTTTTGAGAGCGGGTGCATCGTTCACGCCGTCTCCTGTTACAGCAACGACTTCTCCTTGTTCTTCCAGCGTCTCAACGATGCGGAGTTTATCTCCCGGATCTACCCGGGAAAATATGATGTATTGATTTTCCTGTAGCAACTTCTTCAGCTTTCTTTCGTTCATTTTCTTCAGTTCCGTTCCGACAATCACTGGCGTCGATCTGCCGGGGTCTGGAAGACCTATTTCTCGACCGACTGCCTGTGCAGTTTCAGGATGGTCTCCCGTTAAGATAAAAACCCGAATGTGGGCTTTTTGAGCATCCTGAATTGCCTCCTTCACGCCTTTTTTGGCTGGATCGATCATTGCCATAAGTCCCAGAAATGTTACATCCTTTTCTGCTTTTTCTCTTTCATACTCATTTTTTTGGGATTTTAATGAACGCCGGGCAATCGCCAGAACACGCATTCCATCTTCCGAATATTGCTCATTTAGTTTTTCAATTTCTTTCTTATGATTGGCTGTAATTTTGATATCTTTACCGCTTTTATAGATATATCTGCTGATGGAGAGAATACTGTTTGTGGACCCCTTCAAAGTCAGCGTTACCTCATCATCAATCTCTCTCACCGAGCTCATCCGTCTGATTTCCGAATCAAAGGGGAACTCCTGAATCTCGGGATTTTCTTTATCTTCTTTTTTCGACCAAAAACCTGCTTTGGTGGATACGGTAATTAAGGCTGCTTCAGTCGGGTCACCAATAGCATGCCAGGATTTATGGGCCTTATCCGGTTTATGTATTCTGGCATTAGATGCCATGGTTGCCGCTTCCATAATGACTTCAAGTTCCCCGATTTGTTTTTTGCTCAAGGGTTTTTCATTCTCATTGAGTATTTCCCCTTTCGGCTCGTATCCGACACCGCTTACCATATATTTTTCGCCATTGAACCATATCGCTCTGACCGTCATTTCGTTTTGCGTTAATGTACCAGTCTTATCGGTACAAATGACCGTGGTGGAACCTAATGTTTCTACCGAAAGCAGACTTTTTACCACTACATTTCTACTGGCAAGCCGATTGCTGCCGGTAGAAAGCGCCACTGTTACCTGGGCTGGTAATGCCTGGGGCACCATTGCCATAGCCACACCAATCGCATAGACCAAACTCATATACAAACTGAAATGCTGAATCTGGCCCAATATAAACAATCCAACACCGAGAATAACCACTGCAATAGTCAATTGGTTAGCAAGGCGGCGTAATTCTCTCTGAAGCGGCGTCTTTATTGCACCCGCTTCTTCGGTCATTCCGGCAATCTTGCCTATTTCGGTATTCATGCCAGTCGCGACAACAACAGCGGTGGCATTTCCAATGGCGACTGTGGTACCAGCATAAGCCATATTCGTTCTGTCACCAATAGTGACATCCTCTTTTATGGGCTCAACTTGCTTTTCCTGAGGTACAGACTCTCCGGTTAAAGCAAAATCATTGGTCTTGAGACCGCTCACTTCAATCAGTCGCACATCTGCTGGCAGCTTATCTCCCTCATCTATCTTAATGATGTCTCCTGGAACAATATTCTCTTGGGATATCTCAGTTAAATCGCCAGCCCTGATGACTTTTGCAGGCGATGTAATCAGACTTTTTAAATTGTCAATAATTTTCCCCGCCCTGTATTCATGGAAAAAACCAATAACTCCATTCACTAAAACAATAATGAAGATAATTATGCCATCTCTAGGATTCCCAATAAGAAAAGAGAGGATGCCTCCGATAATCAATATTAGAATCAGAAGCTCTTTAAATTGCGATAGAAGAATCAGCCATACCGGGAGTTTTATTTTAGCTCTCAGTTCATTCTTGCCATATTTTCTTAGACGCCTGGCTGCTTCATTTTTGGATAAACCTTCATCTCTTGTTTTTAGAATTTCAAACACTTCTTCTACAGGTTTTTGATATAGAGCATTACTATCTGACATATGTTTGCTTCCAATCGTTGGTACTTACTAACCGGATATCTACTTCGGTACTAATTAACGCATTATTTATTACATTTTAGGTTATGGTTCAAATGACGGTCAATTGTTACAGGCAAGAATGAATTTGCTTCTACAGTTATACACCAATGATGAGCTTGCTCTACCTCTAGAATGTGATGATAAACGTGGAAATTCTTGAAATAACAGGAAAAGGAAATCTCACGTCCATTCAAACTTCTTTTGTTATATACGTATATGTGAAAACCGCCAGATTATTTTTTCCCGTTATCCAACCTAGAGCGCCCGGTTTCTTGACAAAATAACTAGTAAGGTATACAATTTTTAGTTGATAATGAGTCGCAATCTCAAGCCCAACAATCTAATTCAAGGTCATCCGCTAACAAACCAGCGGCGCCTGCTTCTGGAACTGCTACGTGATGCTGAAGGTCATGTCGACGCCAAGGAGCTTTACCATCGTGCCAGTGTCATTGATGAATCTATTAGTCCAGCGACAGTATATCGCAGTCTCAACCTATTTAAGGAACTAGGGCTAGTTGACGAGATAAGATTGGGCAAGATTCGCTGTTATTACGAGATTAAGCAGTCACCGGGGCACCAGCACCTGGTCTGCCGTGGATGTGGCAAAGTGATGGAATTTCAAAATCCCCACTTCCAGAAATTGATCAAGGCGGTGCGGAGGGAACAAGGGTTCAAGGTAACCAAAGCTGAGTTATATCTTGAGGGTTACTGTTCAGAGTGCAAGGAGGAGGAGAAAACACGGTGAAATCCTGACCGCGGAAAGCAGTATCATGAGCAGCATCCAGATTGATAGACTCTGCCAGAGTTGGCTACGAAAGAACTATGGTGAGGCAATTGCGTCAGAATACACAACATACTCACTGGTGATTCCGATAGCGAACTCTCCTGAGCTTAACCGTGCGCTCGAAGACCTCAAGCTGGAACTAAGTCTCTCCTTTGGCCCCAGGCAATCATTCGGAACCGCCGATTATTACGAAGCCAGAAAAAAGCTGGGCTTGCCTGACGACAGGGCTCCAGTACCGGATGTGTTCGTCAGGGCCTTTGCAACAAAGTAAACCGCGAACTGCTTTCACAGGAGACAATTACGAGCATTTGAGGTTAAGGGAGCCTTGTTGCCGAAAGGAAGATAGCGTGATGATTGAGGTCAACGAACGAGATTTCGACAAGGAAGTGCTGGAATGTAAACTCCCTGTGTTCGCCTGCTTTACGACTAGGTGGTGCCATTCTTGTTATCCCACCTGTCTTCTAGGTGATGACCTGGCGAATGAATATGAGGGCAGAGTGAAATTTGTGAAGGTCGATGTGGAGAAAATCCCCCATGTCTTAGCCGGGTATCGCATTATTGCGGTGCCTACCATTATGATTTTCAAGGACTCTCAATCGGTGAAAACGCTCCTCGGTTTTCAGGATAAATGGTCACTGAGACCCCTGTTGAATAGTGTAATAAGCGAAAGTGATAGGCTCCCCGGCAGAAAATTGGGAACGACTGAGGCGCAGTAGTAATGAATAGGGTCAAGTAGTTCGTGAGAATCCAATCCAGCAGAGAGTCGACGAGGACAGTACCATGTGGGCGAAGCGGAAGAATAAACTCAAGCCAGGCAAGAAAGTAAAGAATATGGGGAGGTTTGGCTGGAAGTAGCCGTAAATGGAAATTGAGTCGCTAGCCATCAAGGTACTAAAAAGAATAGGGATTAGGAGAGGCCAGACTGTACTGGATTTTGGCTGTGGCTATGGAATATATACTATTCCGGTTGCCAAGATAGTTGGTGAGCAGGGAAGAGTGTATGCCTTGGACAAAGATAAGGAAGCCCTGGATACTCTTATGCAAAAAGCTAGGTCAGCGTGCTTGATAAACATAGAAAGGATGGAAACATCAGGGGAACCGGAGATCGAGCTAGCTGATGAGACTGTAGATGTGGTTCTTCTCTTTGATGTCTTTCATTCATTCTATTTCCCGCAGGCAAGTGAAAGAGGAAGACTGCTGGGTGAAATACGCAGGGTAATGAAACCCTCCGCCTTTCTCTCTATTTCAGTCTGGCCGAACCTGATAGAGACAGAGACTGAGGATGAGATAAAAAATGCAGACTTTCATTTGGGAAAGGAGATTCCTGAGACACTTACTGATGGTAATAAGAATATCGAAACGCGCAGAATTCTGAGTTTCGGGAAAGTCCGACATGTTCCTATGATAGCTGTGGTCTCACCAATTAATGAAGAAGGCGGCACTGTGAGCAAAGTAGTAGAAGTTTACAGATCATAACTTTTCAAAACTTTGAGGAAGAGGTTTTAAGAGAGGGGTAAAACATGCCTTATAAACTTTTAATTTTCACCTGCTATGGCGGATGCGCAACAGGGGTTGCAGCATCCAAAGCTTGTATCAAGCTATGGGAGGAAAACTCGGGAGATGTGAAGATCGGATGCCTACCGGCTGTAATAGTGCCATGGAAGTTAAATGAAATCATGAAGTCAGAGAAACGAATTTTAATCGATGCCTGTGGTGTGCGATGTGGTGCAAAACTAATCGAGAGGGAGAGAATGACAGTAGACCGTTATGTCGAGCTTACCTCGGCACTTGGTATCAGAAAGGCAAAACAGTTACCTTCAAACGATTTAGAGGAGAGAGTCTACAGCACTATTCAGAAAGAAATACATGCTCTCTTAGGGCAATAATTATTGGCGGGAAAGAAAAGGAGGCAATGTGAGCAAGATAGTGCAAATCACAGACCAAAATTTTGAGGAAGAGGTCCTAGGGTCAGACCTGCCCACAGAGGTTGATTTCTGGGCACCCTGGTGTGGCCCGTGCCAGATGGTTATACCAATATACGAAAAACTCTCCGAGGAGTATGAAGGCAAATTTAAATTCTGCATGATTAATGTGGATGAAAACCAGCGTACAGCAGCGAAATATCAGATTATGA
>CAZTBG010000056.1:0-12386 GCA_964611805.1 uncultured Dehalococcoidales bacterium
AAGCTGCTGCTGGTCGATGCCATCAGCAGTCTTGGCTCGCTTAATCTGCCGGTGGACGAGTGGGGTTGTGATATTGTTGTTAGCGGTTCCCAGAAGGGGTGGATGGTGCCGCCAGGTCTGGCTATGGTCAGTGTCAGCCAGGAGGCGTGGCAGGCACACGCGAAGGCCAGGATGCCACGTTTCTACTGGGACTTCACACGGGCAAAGAGCTACCTGGAGCGGGGTCAGACACCGTGGACACCGGCCGTTTCCACTGTGTTTGCCATGGACACCGCACTGAGAATGATGCTCGAAGAGGGCTTTCCCAACATCATCGCCCGTCATGCCAGGTTGGGAGAACTAACCCGTCAGGGTGTCAAATCACTGGGACTGTCTCTCTTCGCCGATGAAAAGTATGCCTCCAATACGGTAACTGCCGTAAATGCGCCTGATGGGACGAATGCTAACGACCTGCGTAAGATTCTACTGAGCGAGCATGAGATAGTGCTCGGTGGTGGACAGCAGAGCCTGGATGGTAAGATATTCCGTATCGGTCACCTGGGTATGGTGACCCAGCAGGATATTGAAGCGGTAATATTGGCCCTGAAAGTAGCCCTGCCGAAGGTCAAAGTCTAGAGCGGCAGGGTAGTGCCATTTCCTGAAATACTGATTGGGGATTGAGGAAACAGTAATGAAGGTTCTAATCGCTGACCCTATCGCTGATGAGGGCATCGAAATCCTGCGTTCCGTTGCCGAGGTGGATGTCAGGACTGGTCTGAAGCCAGAGGAGCTGGTCAACGTAATCGGTGACTATGAGGGCCTGGTGGTGCGCAGTCAGACCCAGGTCACGGCTGAGGTAATCACTGCCGGTGTCAAACTTCAGGTTATCGGTCGGGCTGGTACTGGTGTTGACAACGTCGATGTAGATGAGGCGACCCGCCGGGGTATTGTGGTCGTTAACGCCCCCACCGGCAATACCGTTTCTGCTGCTGAGCATACCATCGCCCTGATGCTATCTCTGGCACGGCATATTCCTCAGGCCAATGCTGCCCTCAAGAGTGGAGTCTGGCAGCGCAATAAGTTTATGGGCACGGAGCTCAGGGGCAAGACTCTGGGGATTATCGGGCTGGGTAATGTTGGCTCCGAGGTAGCCCGGCGTGCCTGCGGCTTTGAGATGAGGGTTATCGGCCAGGACCCCTTCGTTTCTGAAGAAATGGCTGCCAGTCTGCAGGTAGAGCTGGTTAGTATAGAACGGTTGCTGAAGGAATCGGACTTTATCACCCTGCACCTGCCGCTGACGCCGCAGACCAAGGGTCTTATCGGTCCGAAGGAGCTGGCAATGGTCAAGCCAACAGTCCGCATTATCAACTGTGCCCGGGGTGGGCTGATTGATGAAGGATTACTTGTTAAAGCAATTCAGGAGAAAAAGATAGCCGGGGCTGCCGTTGATGTCTTTCCCAAGGAGCCGGCTACGGAGAGCGTTCTCTTTGGTAATGACGAGGTTATTGTTACCCCGCACCTGGGGGCCTCCACCGCCGAAGCCCAGACGATGGCGGCCAGGGATGTTGCCGGGCAGATAGTCGCCGTGTTTAAGGGGCAGACACCCAGGTATGCTGTGAATGCCCCCTTTGTCTCTGCGGAAGCTATGTCCGTGCTTGGACCCTATATGACAGCGGCGGCTGCTGGTGGAAGGCTGGTGCGTCAGTTAGTGGAGGGGCAGGTCAACTCTGTACAGATAAGATACGAGGGTGAGATTACGGCTTATGATACCAATGCATTGAAAGCATCGATGCTGGGGGGTCTACTTGAGGGCGTTACTGAAGAGCGGGTCAATATCGTTAACGCCAACCTGCTGGCAACTCGCCGTGGTATAGCAGTGGTGGAGCAGAAGAAGGAGAAATGCGAGAACTATGCCAGCCTGATTACCCTGGAGGCCGCCACTAGTGCCGGCACCACCACTGTCACCGTTACTGTGATAAGGGATGAGCCTCACATTATCCGGGTTGATAACTACTGGATAGATATTGTGCCCAGCGACAGCTACTTCCTTTTCAGCGACCACACTGACCGTCCGGGTCTCATCGGCTCGGTTGGCAAAATAACCGGTGATGCCGATATCAATATCAGCTATATGTACCTCTCCCGACTCAAGCCGAGGGGACAGGCATTGATGATACTCGCCCTGGACGAACCGCTGCCTGAGGAGCAAATACAGCAGATGCTGGCCCTGCCTGACATCAATACCGTCAGGCTGGTGCGGTTGTGACGGTTGACAATCACGAAATCATCGGACTAAGCTAATACACCCTCCTTGTTAGGAGGGTGTTGCACTTTGGCTACAACGATGGGGGTGAAGTTATGACCTATGAGGACTTGCTGTTGGAGAAGAGAGAGGATGGGGTTGCCATCCTCACCCTGAATGTTCCGGAGAAGCTTAACGCCATTACCAGCACAATGTCGATGAACCTCCCTCTGGCTACTGATGAACTGGCCAGGGACGACAACGTGCGAGTTGTAATTGTCACGGGTGCCGGGCGAGGCTTCTGCTCCGGCGCTGATGTTTCCATGATGGCGGGAGGGCTTGGTGGTGGTGCTGATGTTGAGATACCGTCCCGGCTACGGCGTCTTCAGGTAACTGGCGAACCGCATTATGATGTCTTCCCGAAGCTTGAGAAGCCGGTGATTGCTGCCATAAACGGCGCCTGCGTCGGCGGTGGGCTTTCTCTGGCGATGAGCTGTGATATTCGAATCGCTTCGGAGAGTGCCCGCTTTGGCGTAGCCCAGGTGGCCCGTGCCTTGGTGCCTGATTATGGTCTGACCTATTACCTCCCTATTGCTGTGGGAATGTCCAAGGCTCTTGAGCTGATGTATACCGCTGAGCTTATTGGTGCCGCCGAGGCAGAGCGGATTGGTCTTGTCAGCAAGGTGGTTCCTCCTGATGAATTGATGAGCACTGCCGATGAACTGGCCTTAAAGATTGCGGCGCAGCCTCCCATTTCTGTTGAGCTGGCTAAGCGAATGGTATGGCGCGGCCGGTTCAATGACCTGGCCCGTCAGGCAGACATGGAGAGCTGGGGCACACGTATATGCTCCGCGACTGATGACTTTCGTGCGAGCGTGGAGGCCTTCATGAACAAACAGCCGCCTCCCAGGTATAAGGGCTACTAGCCGGTTAACACGAGACGGTTGAAACTCAGGCTGGCGGGTGTTTTCAGCCAGGAGCATCGTCATCCGCCCGGAGTCTGTACTGGCATTTCCGCGATACACAGACATGTTGAAGAGATTGGCAATCGGACCAGTCCTTGTTATTGCAGCGCTTGGCGTCATCTTCGTCGGCCTGGACATCCTTGATATCGTGGAGGTCTACGGACTCCCTCTACCGGTTCATGTACTCAACACAGTGTTTATCTCCATGGTTACCGTACCTCTGGTCTATATTGTGGCAAGGAAATCAGCAGTCACCGCTCCGTCACAGGTATTGTGGTTGGGCTGCGGTGTGCTGGCTTTCTGGATCGGTATTCTGTTCTACGGGTGGCTGCCAGGCGACGAGTTAAATGCCCGTATTACCGCACGTGAGGGCGCGACCTTGATAGCTGCGGCCTTGCATTTGACCGGCGCTGTCCTGGCAACAGCTAGGCCGCGTCCACCCGGCTCAGGGTATTGGCGAAAGCCCGGGGCTGTCCTTCTGTACTACCTGGGGATAATCGCTGGTATCGCTGTGATTACCCTGCTTGCATATAGAGACGTGATTCCCCCATTCTACGTACCCGAAAATGACTCTCTTCTCAGGAGTGCCGTCGAAACAACAGCGATGGTCTTCTTTCTTGTTTCGTCTTTAATCTACCTGCGGATGTACTCTAAATCGCGGACATCCTTTCATTTCTGGTATTCCTTAGGCTTGTTGCTCCTTACCCAGGGCTCGGTCTTCCTTTTCCTGGGCGACGTCAGAGGCCTGGTCGCATGGATTGGAAGAGCCGCACAGTATACTGGGGGGATATACCTCCTTGTGGCCGCTTTTAGCTCTGACGGGACGCCGGTTGCCAAAAAGGTGGTGATGCAGGCATTGCGTGATATATGAAAATAGATGCTCGGTGGTGCCGTCTTATACTAAACGATTGAAAATCAGGCCGACTGGTGTCTTCGGGTAGAAGTAGGTAGACTTGTGGGGCATCCTCTCTCCGGCATCGGCGACGACCTTGACCAGTTGCGGTTTCACCGGCCGCAGGAAGAAGACGATCTGGTACTCCTGGTCCAGTACGCGCTCTATGGCACTCTGCCGGTCATGGCTGTAGTGTACCTTTGTCTCGTCACCGGCGGCATCAATCTCGAGCAATTTCTCCAGTATGATATGGTCAACAATGCTGACGTCCAGTCGCTGAAAGAGCTCGGTATGGAATGAAGGCATCATCGCACTGATGGCGGCGGTGTCATGTATGCGGAGTATCAGGATGTTATTTAACTCCGGGCCGAAACAGACCAGCGGGGATTCATTTGCGTCTGCCGTGAGTTCATCGACTCGTTGCCAGATACCGGGTGTCGATAGTGGGAGACGGTCTATCTCGAAGAATGCTTCTAGCTTGGCCATGAGTCCGTCTAATAGTGGTCTTGAGATGCCCCGCACCAGCCGGTGAGGGGCCAGTATAACAAGACCGGGGTCGGCAATATCCACCAGTGTCATCATGACAAAATCGTACGGCTCGTTACCCGGTTCCGCCGATTCGGAAAAGGAACGCCGCTCACGGCGGTAGGTCAGGGCGCTGGTATATCGGTGGTGTCCATCGGCGATGTAGAGAGGCTGGTCGGCCAGACTGCTGGTTATTTTGTGGATGATGTTTTCATCAGTTATCGCCCAGACATCGTGTCTCTCGCTGTCTGGGCCGCTGGCGCGCATTATCGGCTGCTTGGCTGTTTCCCGTTCCAGCACCGGGACAATTTGCTGGTCAATATCCTCGTACATCGCCAGTACCGGGCTGGTATTAGCCTGGAGTGCCCAGAGCAGGTCAAGGCGGTCGCGGCGGGGTCCGGGAAGCGTGCCTTCGTGGGGGCGGACTATCTTCGTTTCCCATTCTTCCAGACGGACACGGACAATTATGCCGCGCCGCCGGTGTTTTCTCTCTTGGAACTGAAAATAGTGGTTGTGCAGGTAGATGGCTGGTGTCTCGTCCACCTGAAGGATACCCTGGCTCAGCCACTGCTCCAGTAGAGTCGCCGCGCGGGTGTACTTATTGTCACCGACGGTGTCCTGTGGTAGCTCCCGGCCGAACTCCAGCCGGACGAAATTGTATTCGCTACGGGCGTGGAGTTCCTGCTGGAGCTGTGGGGAAATGACATCGTACGGGGGGCAGATGATTTTCGAGAGGTCGCTGACCAGTGACTGGTTATAGTGCCCGCCGCGGAAGGGGTGAATATCAGCCACGTTTTTTTACCAATCCCACATGTGTCGTACCAGCCTAGTTTACTGTATGCCTGTGCAGGGTGCAAGTCTGGTGATGAGATTGCTTCGTCGCTGGTGCTCCTCGCAATGACACGGCCGGGTGTGGCTATTCCCCCACCTGTCATTGCGGGCAGCCCGCCTGTCAAAGTCCCGAAGGGACAGCGGGCAGGCTGGAGGGACTGCCGGCAGGAGCGAAGCAATCTTTAAAGAAGACAGGCGGGTGGATTTTAGACGTACCTTCGGTTAGTATAGTAAACATCATGGGCCGGCAACATTGGGACCTGGTACTGGG
Source organism: uncultured Dehalococcoidales bacterium (assembly GCA_964611805.1). Classification (GTDB taxonomy): domain Bacteria; phylum Chloroflexota; class Dehalococcoidia; order Dehalococcoidales; family Fen-1064; genus W589. The sequence goes on from CAZTBG010000056.1 coordinate 5,706, forward strand.
GGTGATTGCAGTCTCCTTTGCTGCCGTCCTCATTCGACTGGCAGATGCTCCACCGCTGGTGATAGCCGCCTACCGCCTCTGCGTGGCCTCTTTAATCTTGGCCCCGGCGGCCCTGATGCGTTCACGACAGGAGATACGCCGCCTGGCACGAAGGAGCATCGTCCTTGCGGTGGCATCCGGGGCCTTCCTGGCGCTCCACTTCGCCCTGTGGATTTCTTCCCTGAGCTATACCTCGGTAGCCACTTCGGTGGTGCTGGTGACCATCACCCCTATTTTTGTGGCTGTTGCTTCATATCTGCTCTTTCGGGAGAGGCTGACCTGGCAGGTTATGGCGGGTATTGTCGTCTGCCTTGCCGGGGCAGTCCTCATCGGCTACGGTAACTGGCAAATCAGTTCAGAGTCGCTTTTCGGGGGGGTGCTGGCCTTGCTGGGTGCCCTGGCCGTGGCCGGATACCTGCTCATCGGGCGGAAGCTGCGACAGGAAATCAGTCTGCTCAGCTACTCATTTCTGGTCTACAGTTCGGCGGCCGTGATGCTGCTGGTGGCGGCGCTTGTCAGAGGCTATCCTCTCTTCGATTATTCAGGGGAGACCTACCTGTGGATGGTCATGCTGGCGCTGGTGCCGCAGTTGCTGGGGCACATGTCACTCGTCTGGGCGCTGCGGTTTGTCTCAGCGACGCTGGTGACCATCGCCGTCCTCGGTGAGCCTGTTGGAGCCACAATACTGGCATTTCTGATACTGGGCGAGGCACCGACCTGGAGTGAAATAGTCGGCGGGGTGCTCATTCTGGTGGGTATATTTGTGGCTTTTCGGCGGGGTGGGACTGAAGCGGTCGGACGCTAATCTCGGTAGTAGAACTGCTACCTACGCCCAGTTCCCGCCTTTTTGAGTGTCCAGTCCCCGGTGCACCCCATGCAGGTAGTCTATCTGACCCGCGTGCAGGGCAACCTCGGTGATGAGGTGGGCCAGAATCTTGCCCGTTGTCTGTTCAGGGCGGTCGGGACGGGGTACCTCAGGCAGCATTTCCGGGGTAAGGGACTCAAGAAAGGCCAGTGTATTCTCATGCACTGCACTGGCATAACCACGGAGGTCTTCCAGCTTTGGTACCGGCCAGGCCTTTAGCTGTTCTTCCGTATAGCCGAAACCAATCTCTCTGGCCGGGATACCCAGCCTCTCCTTCCAGCCCTGGGTCGTGTAGACCCAGGTTGTGTGCCGGATAACGGAGTTTATCCAGACGTCCTCCACCCGGGCAACATGCCACAGAATAAAGGCGATGCTGTTGCAGTGCGGTGCCGGTGACCAGGCAATCTCCTCCTGGGTCAGGCCGTCCGTTGCCTCGGTCAGATACCTCCAGCTCTCGTTAAGAGACCTTATGAGGAGTTCTTTTACTTCCATTCATGTAATCCTTTCACAACTTAATAATAGGCTGTCCATCCTTATAGAGCGGTTCAATGTCCGCATGGATTCCGACGCCGATGTTTATCCTGTCTTGCCCGCCGTCGCCAACTGGCCAGCGCCTGCTGTCTGGCCCGCTCGTCTACCTCGATATATGTTTCAGGGGGTGGTTCTTCCTGCATGCCCTCGTCTTCAACAAAGGTGATACCAAAAGCCTTCCGGAGCAAGGCATAGATGAGTAAGAGGAACCCAATCAGGAACGGGAAGATGGCAGAATAGATTAGACTGCCCATGTCAGGCATAAAAGACAGCCCGACTAATATACCACCGATGATGAAACAGATAACAGGTCCCCTGAAAGGGTGTTTTGAAAGCCAGCGGTTCAGTCCATTCATCAAGGGTATCATGTGCCCCTCCAGCCGGGGGTCCATGCCTTGCCAGGCCACTGTTCAGCCCTCCTTTTTCCGGTTAGCGGAGCCCTGCATATCGACTTTATTTGAAATCGATAACAAACTTTCCGTCCTTGTAAAGCAGCTCGTCATCCACCCGGATTTCGCCGCTATCACGCAGGTCGCAGATGAGGTCCCAGTGGATGGCCGACTGGTTCTGGCTGCCGGTCTCGGGGTAGCCGACTCCGAGCGCCATGTGGAAGCTGCCGTTGATTTTCTCGTCGAACAGTATCTGGCGGGTGAAGCGGGTGATACCCTCATTGGTGCCGATGGCAAACTCCCCGACACGCCGGGAACCTTCATCGGTATCGATTGTTTTCTGGAGGAAGTCCTCGTTCTTGTCGGCGGTGGCTTTGACAACACGCCCTCCCTCGAACCAGAGTCGGGCGCCGGTGACTTCCCGGCCACCGTAGATAGCCGGGTAGGAGAAGCAGACGTGCCCCTCGACACTGTCTTCTACCGGTCCGGTGAAGACCTCGCCGTCCGGCATATTATAGGTACCGTTACAGTTTTCAAAGGTGCGGCCAGCGACGCTCAGGCGGAGGTCGGTCTCCGGTCCGATGACATGTACCCGTTCTCTGCCCTTGAGCCATTCGACTATTTTCTGCTGCCAGGCAGAAAACCGCCGCCAGTACCCTATCGGGTCGTCCATGTCGGGCATGCAGGCGCCGTAGACGAAGTCCTCGTACTCGCTGAGGCTCATTTCGGCGTCCTGGGCGCAGGCATTGGTCGGGAATATGGTTACCGTCCAGCGCAGCTCGCCGGCCGCCGAGCGTCGCATGAACGTCTGCATCAGCTCGGTGCGTGCCTGACTGCGTAATACCATCTTGGCAGGGTCAACAGCGGAGAGCGCCTTGGTATTTTCTTCGGCAGAGATGGCGATACGGACATCATAGGTCTCCATAATCAGCTTCAGGGGCTCGGGTACATGCTGCAACTGCTCATCGGAGGCGTAACGGAAGAGTAGCTCATCTATCCCGGTAAGTCGCGGTATTAGCAAGGGGTGTCCTCCGGCCTGGAGCACCCTGCCGTAGACCTCCCTCACCAGCGGCCCGGCGTTGGTATCGCCATCTATAAGTACTCTGTCCCCAGGCTTTACCGCCACGGAGTAGTTGACCAGCAGGTCGGCCAGTTTCTCAATTCTTTGGTCTGTCATTAGTAACTCCTGATTCACCGAATTCTTCACCGAGGCTGGGCAAATTGTAGCACCTGCCGTGCATAGTATCAACGTGAGAACGGCCACTAATCTTTATTAAACGTTAACGAAACCTTTATGAAATATTTAGATTTTTTACGCCCGTCTTTATGTTTGCGTGTTAGATTGAGAGTAAGTTTAGTTAGGGGGGTAAGGGAGGCAACTCATGGAGAGTTTCGTGATAAAGGGAAAAGCCAAGACAGTATTCAAGCTGGTTGAGATGCTGGCCAAGGCGGAGAAGACCGAGCGAAAAGGGAAGAAGAAGTAGTACCAGCGTAAATCCAACGGCTCATAACGACAAAAGCGGGCCGGAATTCCGGCCCGCTTTATTTATTGCTTCCAGTGGAAATTACCGCCGGTGGGTTCATTCAAAGACTTTGCGGATATCGGGGTGCAGGGCATCACCCACCTTCTCGATAGCGGCCCGGCGGAGCCTGTTTACCTCAATCATCTCATCCTCGAACTCAGTTGCTGAACAGAGCCGCTCGGGATGAAAGTAGATATCGTCTACCGCTCTGACTGCTGCCGGCACCTGAAATCCGGTAGGAGAATTGACCCAGTCCTCCAGCCCTCCCCTCAGCAGGGAGTCCAGGATGCCCAGGGTGTGTTCCAGCTTGATGTCGATATAGCTGTTCCCCTGACTGATGGCGCCGGTGTTGAGTATGTAATACTGCATGTTGGGCAGACCGCGTATTATCTCATAAAACCGGTTGGCGTGGTCGGCCCAGCTGCCGGCGACAAACGGGTCATAGAAGAACTCGGTGCGTAGCTTTCCGGCCCTGGTCGGGTCGCCAGCCGATGATTCCATGGCCTGCCCCAGTACCATAAAGGCGACCGCCTGCCGTATGTTCAGCCTGGCCAGCGCTGGCATGGAGGGCTGCCGGGTAATGAGGATAAGGTTGTCCACTTTTTCGACATCGATGAACGGGCTGGTGTGCATGAAGTCCCTTCTCTGAATGACAGCCCGGCCATTGGAGGTACTGTTCAAGTCGTAAAAGTTGAAGTCGCCGTCGTCACCCACAAAGATATTCTCACCGAACGTCGCCGGCCGGAGCAGTCCGTAATATATCTCCTCCTGCTCTCCGGGGTTGACGTTCTCTGTCTTGACATAAAGGCCACCAAGCTCGAAACCGTGAAAGGAGCCGTCCGGCATCAAGGTACCGCCGTCGTCCTGCACCAGCCAGGACTGCTCCCTCCCTTTCCGTGCCAGGGCCCGTCCGGTGGTGGTGGTCTTTCCGTTGGCGCTGAGGGCTACCAGCAGTGAACGCGTTCTCCGATAGTCACCGTGAGAAGACTGTAAGAAGTCCTCACGACAGCCGGCGTGCAGGAAGATGCCGCCCCGTTTTGTTTTGGCTACCCAGTCCTCGGCGGCAAACACGCCTTTCTTGTACTCGCCGATATAGTTGCTGTTACGGACAATCTTGATAACCCGACCGTCTTCGAGCATAGCCAGTCTGATGGTGATGTCTTTCTCCGGGAGTGGTTTGGACTTGTTTTTCTCAAAGGCCTTGTCTTTGAACATAACGATTTCATAATCTGGCTGTTTGACCTCTCCCTTTGTTGGGATAAACAGGTTCTTCCCCCCGAAGGCAACATGAGCAAACTCCTCGGGGACTGTCAGCCTGACCACGGTGTTACTGTCTTTATTACCAACGATTCTGTCTATTGAGATAAGCTTTTTCAGGCCGAGGACCTCCTCGGCCTGTGTTAGCAGTTCTCGTTCGACCCTGCCGAAGGGATGGTCAACGCTGTTGTGGGTAAACATGGCAGCCCGTGAAGAAGGCTCGCTCCTGGCCACCAGACTACCGTACCTGGTGCGTCGGACATCGGGTTCCCTCTCAGTCAGCCGCTCAAGCTCCTCGTCGCCGGGATTGTGCTCCAACCGCCCTTCTTCCTGCGCTTTTGTTCTGATTCGTTCAATAGTCTGAGCGAACTGCTGTAAGTCGAATTTTGGCACCGTTAACCCCCTTCGCTTCTCGATATATAATTATATCAATAATATTAGGATTGTTCACCTTTTCATCATGCTTCTTGCGATTCCAGCCGGATAAACCACTACCGAGCAGAGCTACATAAAGGCCTACTTGAAGCGCCAGCGAATTCTAATGTAGAATTCAGTTAGCCAGAATAAATGAGTGGCGTTTGGTCATTTGTAGACCTCAGGCTGGTATTACCAGCCTAATCTATTTTGGTAGGGATATTGCTTTAGGGAGGGTAGGTAATGCTGTCGCCGGAGGAAAGGGAGCGGTTTCGCAAGGACCCGGCGACGACGCTCGAACAGGTAATCAAGGCTTTTGTTAGAAACAGCCCCTTGAACCGGATGCCGGCTACCCGTGAACTCGCCATCTTTGACGAGCCGCTAATAAGGTTTGCCGATGGCAATGACCCTCTCTATACGGAGTATAAAACAATTATCGACCCCAGCCACCTTACTCCTCACGAAGCACTGGCACAATCCCTGGGTAAGAGCCCCGGTGTCCTGCCGTCAAGTCTTTTTGTGGTGAGCTGGGTGCTGCCGATTATGGAGAAGACCCGCATCTCGAATCGACGTGAGACGCGAGTGCCTTCGCGGCGCTGGTCACATACCCGGTACTACGGCGAGAAGTTCAATAACGAGGTTCGGAGGCACGTCGTCGAGGTCCTTACTGAGGTGGGCGCACTGGCGGTAGCGCCGATGCTTCAGCCATATTTCCGGACATCGGCCAATGAGAAGGTCGGTCTCTTTTCCAACTGGTCAGAGCGGCACAGTGCCTATGTGGCCGGTCACGGCACTTTCAGTCTGTCCGATGGCTTTATCACCGAGCGTGGTATCGCCCACCGCTGCGGTAGTGTTGTCACCGACCTGCCCCTCTCCCCAAGTCCGAGGGTCTATGACAGGCCGTTCTCGAACTGCCTGTTCTACGTGGACGGTAGCTGCCGGGCATGCATCGAACGCTGTCCTGCCGGGGCTATCACGGAGCAGGGGCACGACAAGATGAGGTGCATGGGCTACCTGCGCCAGATTGGCTACCTGCCGATGCCGGAAACGTACGATGATGAGACCAGTGTGGCAGGCTGTGGACTGTGCCAGACAGATGTCCCCTGCGAGTACAGCATCCCGGCCAAAATCGGGGAAATGAGGAGGGGTGGCCAGTAGTGTGGCGGGCAGGGGTACATAACATGCTCAGAAAATGCTGTCACGAAGACGCCGACAGGATATATCAGATAATCAACGAGGCTGCTAAAGCCTACGAAGGCGCTATCCCCGATGACTGCTATCACCAGCCTTACATGCCCGCCGACGAGTTGCGGCGTGAGATGGCACGGGTCGTTTTCTACGGATGGGAAGCGGATGGTGAGCTGGTGGGGGTAATGGGGCTTGAAACTATCATAGATACTACCCTTATCCGGCATGCCTACGTGTTACCTCAGTGGCAGAAGCAGGGGATAGCCAGCCGATTGCTGGAGCACCTGAAGGGCCTGACGGAGACCCCGCAATTGCTCGTGGGCACGTGGGCGGATGCGACCTGGGCGCTCGATTTCTACCAGAGGCGCGGCTTCCGGTTCCTGCCGGACAAGGACAGGCTGCTTGAGACCTACTGGGACATACCACGGCGCCAGATTGAGACCTCGGTGGTGCTGGGTTTGGAGATGGAAGGGGA
>CAZTBG010000057.1:0-12279 GCA_964611805.1 uncultured Dehalococcoidales bacterium
GAGAGCCAAACCTCCGAAAACGACTTCACCAGGATTTGCATGTACACTAGAGGGCTGGTCTTCACTTGGGCCGGACAGCAGCCCATAGACTACATCCCTATTTACCTTGACTCCATCGTTAACTGAGATACTTAAGCCAGGTTCCGGGCCGAGGGAGAATAGAGATAAGGAGTCTTCTGGCTTTGCGAAAGCGCCCCGGAGGGTCATAAACCCGCAATCTTTGACCGAGACGCTTTCTAGATATTCATCGCTCTTATCAAAGGCAACCGATTTTTGAATGCCCTCCTTTATTTCCAGGGGCAGCAGCAGTCGCCCACCGGGTTTCAATTGTTTCCACCACGCGGGGGCGATGTCCCAAGCTCCTACCGTCAAGATTATCCTGTCGTAGGGCGCGTATTCGGCGTACCCCAGACTACCATCACCGCAAACCACGCTTACTCTATCTAGACCCGCTGACCTAAGATGCTCTCGTGCGCTCTCAACAAGGTCCTCGTCGATGTCTATTGTTACGACCAGTCCTGAGTCGCCCACCAGATGCATCATGAGTCCCGCATTATAGCCTGTTCCCGCACCTATCTCCAGTACACGGTGTCCTGGTTGTAGGTGAAGCTGCTCTAACATTATCGCCATGATGGCGGGCTGCGATGACGAACTTACAAGTTTCCCATCCATGCGTTTGGTAGGAATTGAATTGTCACTATATACTCTTTCTAAAGCGACTCCTGGCGCGAACAAGTGACGTGGGACGGCTCTGAAGGTTTCCTCAACCATAGGGGAACGAATGCAGCCCATACTAATTAATTTCTCTACCAAGGCTTTTTGGAGCCCAGCGATTTCGTTGGCATTTGAAGGCCCATTCATCAGTGACACCCCCCAGCCAAGAACTTAGTTAGGATTTCCCAAATTAACTCACAATGAGGCATCCTAAGCCTCGTTGCTTTTGTCCCCGATAATACATAAATGGTACTTGGTTGTCAATCTCCACTTTGGAGCCCTTTAATAACCTGACTTTTAGGAAACCTACTGGAATGTAATTGAAAAGACTCTCTTCGGCCAGTCTTTGGAATGCCGAGGAGTTCTAAGTATCGCCCCGCTTTAAGATACTAACGAGTCACAAATACTCAGAACGTGGGATTTGAAGAAGTAATAGAGAAAAAATTCTTCATGTTTGTCCTGCACTGCATTGCTCATGCTTCACCTTCTCAGCAAATCAGTTCTAAAGGTAGTACTCCATTCCGAGGTGTGTGATCTGCTCGGCGCCCATCAACCACCTGAGAGTGTTTTTGAGCTTTGTCTGCTGTATAAATAGGTCGTGCTCGGGGTATACGGCAGGCGCGTGCTGAGGACTCTTGAAGTAGAAAGACAGCCACTCCTGGATTCCACCCAACCCAGCCCGCTTCGCAAGGTCCATAAAAAGTATCAAATCAAGCACTAATGGAGCGGCCAGGCTGGAATCTGAGCATAGAAAATTGACCTTAATCTGCATACGTCGACCCAGCCAGCCAAAAATGTCTATGTTGTCCCAACCTTCTTTGCTATCTCCACGAGGCGGGTAATAGTTGATGCGGACTTTGTGATATGCGTCGGCATAGAGCTCAGGGTACAGCTCGGGCTGCAAAATGTATGCCAGGGCGCCGAGCTTTGATTCTTCCTTTGTTTGAAAGTTCTCGGGCTCGTCAAGGACCTCACCATCCCGGTTACCCAGTATGTTCGTCGAAAACCAACCGTCTACACCAAGCATCCTTGCTTTAAGCATTGGAGCGATAACCGTTTTCACGAGTGTTTGTCCGGTTTTGAAGTCTTTTCCGCAAATCGGGATATTTTTATCGCTGGCCAGCTTCACGAAAGCCGGGATGTCTATCGTTAGATTCGGCGCACCGTTTGCGAAAGGAATGCCTTCCATCAGGGCTGCGTAAGCATAGAGCATGGATGGCGCTATTCTATCATCGTTCTCTTCGAGCCCTCTTTCGAAACTCTCGAGGTCTTGATGCACATCCGATTCGGTAATGAATTTTTCGGTAGAAGCGCACCAGACCATGACAAGCCGGTCGCAGCTATTGGTGGCCTTGAAGCGGTGTATGTCGTCACGGATGGCGTTAACGAGTTCGAGCTTGGTTCCTGCCTTCTTTACATTGGTTCCCTTGATTCGCTTGACGTACTGGCTGTCGAACACGGCTGGCATGGGTTCGACAGCTTTCAGAAAGTCTGCAATAGGCTCGATATTTTCATACCGGTTCAGTACGCCACACTTGACAGCAGCTTCATATCCGTTGTCTGGGATTGGGTCCCACGCTCCGAATACAAGCTGGTCAAGACTTGCCAGCGGAACAAAATCCCTTATCAGAGGCGTCCGTTTCTCTGGCCGCTTGCCGAGACGTATCGTCGCCATCTGAGTAACTGAGCCGAAAGGTCTACCCGTACCGCGTCGAATGTGCTCGACACCGGCAATGAAAGTAGAGCTGACTGCCCCCAATCCCACAAGTAGCACACCGAGTCTCCCGTCGGCTGGCTCAATTATGGGCGTTTCCTCTGTAACAAAGTCCTTTGGTTCGAGGGCGATTCCTTTCTCATGGGCGAGCGTCAACAACGGCCCGTGCCACTGCGATGGGATTCTTCCGGTTTTCGCCCAGTGCTGCACCGTGCTCTGACGCCTTCCTAAGATATTAGCGAGTGAGGATTGGCCGCCGAAGCGATTAATGATTTGCTCTGCTGAGTTAGTCTGATTGTTCATGATGAGTATATTAACGAATTATTCGTTAATTGTCAACCCTTCAGACTTTTATTTGTTACACAGTCGGGTTCGGTTTATGGTACAATTCCGCAAATCGACCAAGCATACGAGCGTTTCAGGGCGAGAATATGGTAGAAGATGTTATCTATCCTATAGAAGACATTCTCAACGTGGTTGGGGATGTCCCGAATTATCAGACCTTTTCTACAGTAGATGAATTGAAGGCCAGCTCTAAAAGGCTTGCCCGTAAATATTCTAACCGTGTGGAGCTTCTGAACATCGGTCAATCGAGGCAAGGTGAGCCGATTGAGGCGCTTAAAATCGGCAATGGACCAAAACAGGCAATACTGTTTGCCATGCCGCATCCGAATGAGCCTATCGGCAGTCTGACTTTAGAGTACTTATCGTCGAGATTGGTAGAAGATAATTCACTTCTTCAATCCCTTGACCATACATGGTATTTGATTAAATGTATTGACCCGGATGGTGCTAGCCTGAATGAGGGCTGGTTTAAAGGACCGTTTACAATCGAGAACTACGCTCGCCACTATTATCGTCCTGCTTCTTTCCAGCAGATTGAGTGGACATTCCCTATTGATTATAAGAGTCTTCACTTTAACAGTCCCTTGCCCGAGACTCAGGCACTGATGTCTTTAATACGTGAAATAAAGCCTGACTTCCTCTACTCAATACATAACTCGAGTTTCGGAGGAGTCTATTTCTACATCACGGAAGAAACCCCGTCTTTGTACAATGGTTTTCACCAACTGGTCGCCAGCCAGGGTCTACCCCTGCATCTCGGTGAGCCAGAAGCGCCCCATATTCCTAAGTATTCCGAGGCCATATTCAAGATGACAGGTGCTCAGGAAGAATATGATTATCTGGAACGACATACCAGTGAAGACCCGGCTGATATCTTCAAGGCAGGTACGGACAGCTTTACATATGCTTTAAGATTCTGCGAGCCTTTTGGACTTGTTTGTGAGGTACCGTATTTCTACCATCCGGCAATCGGAGACAATTCTGTCTCGAATACATCGCGCCGAGAAGCTGTCCTCAACGCAATAGAGCGGGACAGGGAAGCCTTCAATTTCTTGAAGCAGCAATACGAGGAGGTCAAGGAGGTACTGGAAGTATTATCGCCGTTCCGGCAATCGGTAGAAGAGCTTTTACGTTCCTTTGAATACAATCTTTCTGCTGAAGAGAATTGGGTCAGTACCGACCCGAAGACTAATGAAAAAGCTACAGTGGCCGAAGAGTTCGATAGTACGTGGATTCGAAGATTTTATCAGTTGTTTCCTTTAAGCATGTTCATTCGTCTTCTTGAAAGTGAAATGGAAGCTATGGGTAAATCATCAATTCTTTCGTCAACATATTCTACTGTTAGTGATGTTTTCACACGGCGGATTCAGGAATTTGATACTGAAATCGACTATGAAGTAATCCCTATTCAAAAATTAGTCCGTATTCAACTGGGAAGCGCCTTAATAGCAGCCAAAAACGTTGCTCGTTACCCCGAGACCCAGCAATAGTCCATATTGCGATTTATAGCGGATTGTTAACTCACCTAACACGTGATAGAATCTAATGCGTTTCAATAACATGGTTGGATCAAGGATTTTGATTTCTCTTATAGGAGTACTTGACGATTCCTTGTGGTATAAAACACTAAAAAAGATAATGGATAAAAAGATACATATATTCGGAGCTTCGGGAACGGGAACAACAACACTCGGCCGTCTTCTCGGAGAACAACTTAGAATTCCCCATTTCGATACTGACGATTACTACTGGATAAAGACAGAAATCCCATACACAAAGAAGAGGGAAGTCAATGAGCGGATTGAATTACTGAAAGCTGACCTCCAGAAGTATCCGTCGTGGATCCTTTCTGGTTCCTTATGTGGCTGGGGTGATTTTGCTATTCCAATGTTCACTATGGTTGTTTTCCTCTGGATTCCACATAAAGTTAGAATGGCAAGACTTAGGGAAAGAGAAATTGAACGGTTTGGGTTAGATGCTATTTCACCCGGTGGCTGGTTTTATGAAAATCACCTAGAGTTCATTGACTGGGCAGCACAATATGACAAAGCCGGAGTAGATATGCGGAGTAGAGCCCTTCATGAGGAATGGATGAACAAGCTACCATGCGAGTTACTTAGACTTGAGCAACCAATGACTGTTCATGAGATGGCGACTAGAGTAGAGGAAGCTTTAAATCTGTCTATATAATAGGAGCATAATCCCAAAAACCGTAAGTAATTATTTTAGAAATGACAAAAGGGCAGATTGTGCAACAAAATTAAATAGTGTCACATTCACTCAAGTCTCTATCCCCTTTGCCCCGGCGATTCTATCGTGATAAACTGTGACCAGCACTTTCAGGTGGCTATTGATTGTCTTTATTTATCACTTTCGAAGGGGGAGAAGGTAGTGGTAAAACGGTGCAGGCCCGTGCCTTACACCGCAAGTTGGTTCGTCTGAATGTGCCGGTAGTGCTCCTCCATGAGCCTGGGGGAACGCCGCTTGGAGATAGAATCGCCCGCTGGCTGAAGTGGGCTCGTGAGGTTGATATTTCACCCTTCAGCGAGCTCTTCCTCTTTAACGCTTCCCGTGCCCAGCTGGTGGCCGAGGTCATCCGGCCAGACCTGGCGAACGGGAAGATTGTCATCTGTGACCGGTATACCGATTCTACAGTTGTTTATCAGGGGTACGGGCGTGGTCTTGACATGGAGGTTGTCCGGAGCACTAACGGTGCTGCTACCGGTGGACTTGTTCCAGACCTGACGGTGCTGCTGGATGTTCCGGTGGAGGTAGGGTTTACCCGCAAGGGAGTCAGGATGCGGGACCGTTTTGAACAGGAAGATATCGCCTTTCACCAGAGAGTGAGGGAAGGCTATCTTAAGCTGGCTCAGGCTGAGCCGGAACGCTGGCTCGTTGTGGATGGCTGCCAGTCTCGCACCAGAATAGCGCAGATTGTCTGGGGGAGGGTGAGCCAGCTATTGGGTGGTGTTGGAATGGGTGGTGCTTAGTTTAGAACTGAGTTCTGGCAGGCATAAGATTGACCTATTCAAAAGGGGCACCAACATTCGTTGAGGAAAGAATGCTTGCAGCGCAAGGCTATTACCGTATTGCCGGAGTTGATGAGGCCGGGCGGGGGCCACTGGCTGGCCCTGTAGTTGCGGCGGCCGTAATCTTGCCCCCGGATTTAAAAGCCCCCTGGCTGGGACTCGTAAGGGATAGTAAGCAGCTGACCAGCCCTGCCCGTGAGTTTCTCTTCCAGCATATTACTAAGGCGGCCTTGGGTTTCGGTGTGGGCATGTGTGATTCAACGACAATTGACAGACGTGGTATTGTTACAGCGACTCGACTGGCCATGAAGTCTGCCGTGGACCAGCTCCGACCTCCAGCGGAATCTCTGCTGATAGATTACATGACGCTTCCCGGTATCAGATTGCCTCAGAAACCGATTACTCATGGCGATGGTCTCTGCCTTTCGATTGCCTGTGCCTCGATAGTGGCCAAAGTAACCCGCGACCACATGATGGTTGAGTTTGATGAGGTCTATCCGGGGTACGGCTTCCGGAATCACAAGGGCTACGGCACGCCGGAGCACTTTCGTTGTCTGAGGAGGCTGGGACCATGTCCTATCCACCGCCGTTCCTTCGAGCCGGTCAAAAGCATGCTATGAGTAAGGGATGAGCAGAAGGGAAACAGGTATCCTCGGGGAGAAGCTTGCTGCGGAGTTCCTGCAGGGACGGGACTACCGGATTGTTGAGACCAACTATCGCTGTCCCGAGGGTGAGATTGACATCGTTGCGAGGCATGGCGATTTTCTTGTGTTCGTTGAAGTGAGAACGAAGCGGAGCAGGCAGTTCGGCAGCCCGGAGGAGTCGATTACGCCTGTCAAGAAGGAAAGGCTGAGGCTGGCAGCGGCCCGCTATCGTGAAGCCCACGATGACCTGCCGGAACAATGGCGGATTGATGTTGTCGTCGTGGAGTTGAGCCGGCGACAGCCGGTGAGAATTGAGCTTATTGAGAACGCCGTTGGGGAAGAGTGAGGGGTACTATTCAGTATTAGTTGTAAGCGTCATTGCGAGGGGGCTAAAGCCCCCGCGGCAATCTCATTTCTACCCGACGAGATTACTTCGTCGCTGCGCTCCTCGTAATGACAGTTTAGCCAACCAGATGCAAATAAAACCGAGTGAGGAGAGCCTTGCCCTGTTGCGCCAGTCATGATAGAATTAAACGTTGCGAGTTTGAGACATGACTCCTTCGGACGCGATGTCGCGCGTATTTCGTATCATTGACGCCAGCATGGATCGGATTGGCGAAGGGCTGCGCCTTCTTGAGGACGTAGCCCGTTTGCTGATGGGCGATGCTGGTCTGACCGAGCAGCTCAAGGTGATGCGCCACGAATTAGTACGAGCAGCTGGGCCTTTCCAACAGCGGCTTCTCGAATCGCGGGATGCGGCCAGTGATGTCGGCGTTGATATTGAGGTTGCCGGAGAAGACAGGCAGCGTGACCTGCCGACTACCGTTGTGGCCAATGCCAGGAGGGTACAGGAGTCGCTGAGGACACTTGAAGAGCTGGCCAAGCTGCCGGAGGTCGCTCCCCAACTGGACTCGGAGAAATTCAAGCACGCCCGCTTCCAGCTATACACAATCGAAAAGGAACTATTTGCCCGTTTGCTGCGTCAGGACAAGACGGAGTGTATCCGCGGGCTCTATGTTATCGTCGATACCGCCTCACTCGCCGGGCGAACTCATGTCGAAGTAACCCGGCAGGCAATCAGTGGCGGTGCCAGCATTATCCAGCTACGTGATAAGACCATGTCCAAGGGGGAGTTGTTGTCACTGGCCCGCGAACTGGTGGCGCTCTGCCGGAAAAGCGGGGTGCTATTTATTATGAACGACTATCTCGACCTGGCGATTGCCGCTGGAGCAGACGGGCTGCACATCGGTCAGGGAGACCTACCCTGTGCTGAGGCACGCAGGCTGCTGCCGATGGATATGGTTCTCGGTTGCTCGGTGACCAGTGTCGAGCAGGCGGTTGCTGCTGATACCGATGGTGCCGACTACATCGCCGTCGGTTCGATGTACCCCACGCCCTCCAAGGAGACGGCAGTAGTGGTCGGTCTGGAAACACTTCGTCGGGTCAGGCAGACAACTTCCCGGCCGCTGGTCGCTATCGGTGGTATTACCAGAGAGAATGCCGCTGAAGTAATTGCCGCCGGGGCTGATGCAGTGGCCGTAATAAGGGCGGTAGTAAATGCTGAATCTCCTGAGGAAGCCGCCCGGCGGATAGTAGGCGAGCTGGAGGTAAAGGATGGCCAGACTGACTGACAACCTTGACGAATTTGCCGAGCGTATCCGGGCAACCCTGTCGGCTAGAGACGCTGCCAGGGAGAAGCTGTTACCCCTGTGCCGTGATGCTATCCGACATTGCAGCAACGCCATCCGTGCGATACACCGCCAGGAGATGGATGAGGCCAGGGCTCAACTGCGATTGGCGCGTGACCTTATTAGCGAAGCTGAGAAGATTGTGGCTGCTGAGAGTGACCTTGGCCGTATGAACATAGTCAGGGATGCGCAGAAGGAATATGTTGAAGGGAACGTCGTCCTGGCTCTGGTCAATGGGAAGCAGCCCCCGAGCCCCGAGGAACTGGGAGTGGAGCCGGTGGCCTACCTGCACGGGTTAGGTGATGCGGTTGGGGAGCTGAGGCGTTATATGCTGGACAGCATGAGAAAAGGCGACCTCTCGCGTGGTGAGGAATTTCTGTCGGCCATGGATGATATTTATAATATCTTGGTTACCATGGATTTTCCTGATGCCCTGACCGGTGGTCTGCGCCGGGCGACTGATATGGTCCGTGGTGTCCTTGAAAGGACGCGTAGCGACCTTACATTGACTATCAGGCAGGGTGAACTGGAGAAGCGACTGCGTAAATATGATACTGAGAAGGAGGAGAAAGAGTGAGATATTTCCCGATACGCACCAAGAAGGGGTTGATGCTGCTGGGATTTTGCCTCATCGTTGCTATGGTGCTGGTCATTTCTTTCTTTATCGGAGGGAGTGCGGCTGTAGCCCAGGCCGGCGAGGGTGTTGATACCGGTGGGGGTGAGGGTATTCCCGGTCTCTGGTACCTGGCTCCGGTCGGGTCTGTCCTGGCCCTTGCCTTTGCCTTCATTTTTTACCGTGGGATGAAGCGCGAGTCCGAAGGTACCGACGAGATGAAGTCCATTGCCCAGGGTGTGCGGGAAGGCGCCAATGCCTATTTGAAACGGCAGTTCTCGGTAGTGGCTATCTTTCTGGTTATTCTGGCGGTGCTGCTGGCGTTGTTGGCCTTCGTAGTAAAACCGCCGTTACAGAATGGATGGGTACCTTTTGCCTTTCTGACCGGCGGATTCTTCTCCGGTCTCTGCGGCTGGCTGGGTATGAAGACGGCTACCTATGCCAATGCCCGGACTACCCAGGCTGCCCGGACGTCTCTAAACAAGGCATTGCAGGTTGCTTTCCGCAGTGGTGCTGTCATGGGGCTGGTTGTCGTTGGTTTTGCTCTGCTAGACATATGCATCTGGTTTGTGGTTCTGAACAATGTCGTACATATGGAGCTCGCCGAATTAACGGTCACTATGCTGACCTTCGGTATGGGTGCCAGTACCCAGGCCCTCTTCGCTCGTGTCGGCGGTGGTATCTATACCAAGGCCGCCGATGTCGGCTCTGACCTAGTCGGTAAGGTGGAAGCCGGTATTCCTGAGGATGACCCGAGAAATCCGGCTGTTCTGGCCGACAACGTCGGTGATAACGTCGGAGACGTCGCCGGTATGGGTGCAGACCTCTATGAGTCATACGCCGGTTCGATTCTGGCGGCGGCGGCGCTGGGAGTGGCTGCCGGTTTTGGTATCTACGGCATTGTTCTGCCGATGGTGATTGCTGCCCTCGGTGTCATCTTCTCCGTTCTCGGGATATACCTGGTGCGTACCAAGGAGGGAGCCTCCACTGCCAGCCTGCTGAAGTCGTTAGGTCTGGGGGTCAACGTCAGTGCCGTGCTGATTGCCCTTGCCTCCGGTGGGCTGGTGGTCTATCTGCTGGGTAATCAGGCAGGACTTGGCACAGGTATGGCGATACGTATCTGGGTGGCCATCCTGGTAGGACTACTAGTAGGTATTATTATCGGGAAAGCTGCTGAATATTACACGTCATACGATTATAAACCCACCCAGGGAATTGCTGCTCAGGCCGAGACCGGCCCGGCCACCGTCGTTATCGCCGGTCTGTCTATCGGTCAGCTTTCTACCGGCATTCCTGTAGTGAGTATTGCCGTCGGTATCCTGCTCAGCTACGGCCTTGCCGGGGGCTTCGAGACGCCGATACAGGGTCTATATGGTATTGGCCTGGCGGCTGTAGGAATGCTTTCCACCCTGGGTATTACTCTGGCAACGGATGCCTATGGTCCCATTGCCGATAATGCCTCCGGTAATGCCACCATGAGTGGACTTGACCCTGAAGTGAGGGAGCGCACTGACAAGCTCGACTCTATTGGCAATACCACCGCCGCCACTGGCAAGGGTTTTGCCATTGGCTCGGCGGCGCTCACCGGACTTGCCCTGGTAGCCTCTTACATCGAGGAGGTGAGGATTGGCCTCATCCGGATTGCCGAGCATAGCGCTGATGGTATGGCAGAGATAATACCTGGCACCTTTGCTAATGCGGAGCAGCTGAAAGAGGCTACCATTGCTCAGTTTGTCACCTGGTATGATATTAACCTGATGAATCCAAAGGTCCTGGCCGGCGTCTTTATCGGTGCCATGCTTGCCTTTGTCTTCTGCGCCCTGATTAACATGGCGGTTGGCCGTAATGCTGGCAGGGTGGTTGAGGAGGTGCGGCGACAGTGGCGCGAGATACCCGGATTGATGGAAGGGCAGACCAAGCCGAACTATGCCCAGTGCGTTTCTATCGCCACCAGAGCTGCCCAGAAGGAGATGATTCTGCCGGCGATGCTGGCCATTATTGTCCCCATACTGGTCGGTATTATTCTTGGTCCCGGAGCGGTCATGGGGGTGCTCTTTGGCGGCCTGACCACGGGCTTTGTGCTCGCTATCATGCTGGCTAACGCCGGTGGTGCCTGGGACAACGCCAAGAAGTATATCGAGGCTGGCGCTCACGGCGGTAAGGGTTCGGATGCCCATAAGGCCAGTGTCGTCGGTGACACTGTCGGTGACCCGCTTAAAGACGCATCCGGTCCGTCACTGAACATCCTGATTAAGCTCATGGCGATGGTATCGATTGTCTTTGCTGGAGTCGCTGGTAGTGCTAGTCTTTTGTTTGCCCGCTGGATAGGCTAACTGGTCTGGAAATCCATAGGGGCTCTCTACTTAAATAGAGGGCCCCTCTTGTTTGTAGGAGTATCGGCCATATCTAAAGGAACGGGTTGACCCGGCGCTCGATTCCAATCGTGGTGTCCGGGCCATGTCCGGGACATACCGTGGTGTTATCCGGCAGAACCATCAGCTTATCCTTGATATTCTGAATAAGCCTCTCATGGCTGCCTCCGGGGAAGTCGGTCCGGCCAATACTGAACTGGAACAACGTATCGCCGCTAAATACTATCCCCTCGTCTTTTTCCAGCAGGCAGATACCACCCGGGCTGTGCCCCGGCGTGTGCAGGACGCGGAAGTGAAGTTCGCCGATGTCAATAACGTCGCCCTCCTTTAAAAGGCGGTCTGGGGTTGGTGATTCCTGGGACAGGCCGAAAATCTGCGTTATAGGACCTCCTCCGCGGAGATAGCGGGCGTCATCAGCATGGATGGCCACCTCGGCACCGGTTGCCTCCTTGACTGCTGCCAGGGCACCAACGTGGTCCATGTGGTGGTGGGTCAGAGCGATGACTTTAATCTTGAGGCCGAGCTCCTCAACGTTCTTCAGTATTTCATCAGGCATGGTGCCGGGGTCAATTATCATTCCTTCTTTAGTGGATTCCGACCCGACAATATAGCAGTTTGCCGCGAATGGTCCGAGTTCCAGCTTGCGAATAATCACTCAAGGCTCCTTGGCTCGTTCACATTTCATTGGTCGGGAAAGAAAAAGTGTTCTTTCCACCGCTGACTTGCATTCTACCACCGCGAGGGGGATACCCGCAAGGCCACGCTACAACGAAGAGAACAGCATATCTGGTTTTTGCCTTGACACCGCCAGCGTGAGTTGCTAAACTTGATTTGATTAATCCAACCTTAGTTAACCTCCGATTGTCTGGCAACACATTCTGATTGGGAGTTTCATTGACTGAAAAAACACCACAGTCTGATGTGCCCTCCACTACGTCCTCAGGTAAAGGTCTTCTCCAGGTTTTCACAGGTGAAGGTAGGGGCAAGACTTCGGCAGCGATAGGAAGCGTTATTCGTGCTCTTGGTAATGGCCTGAGGGTATACATTGTCGTTTTCATGAAAGCAGGACATTCTTCAGGTGAGTGGGATGTCCTCTCCAGAATGCAGAACGTCGGTATTGCCAGATTTGGTGCCGGGCCCTTCGTGGACCCGGCCAACAT
>CAZTBG010000058.1:0-11489 GCA_964611805.1 uncultured Dehalococcoidales bacterium
GAGGGAATACATAATGCCCATCCTTTATGTTGTGGCGACTCCCATTGGTAATTTAGAGGATATATCTTTGCGGGCTCTGCGTACCCTTCGTGAGGTGAAGCTTATTGCCGCCGAGGATACCCGTAAGACAAAGCGTCTGCTTAGCAAATACGGCATCACAACACCATTAACCAGCTTTCACGAGTATACTAAGACCCCCAAAATCAACCGCATCCTGGAGCATCTTGAACAAGGAGATGTCGCTCTGGTCTCGGAAGCTGGCATGCCCGGAATCTCCGACCCCGGTTATGAGATAGTGACTGCCTCCATCCAGCGAGGATTCCCGGTGGTCCCGATTCCGGGCCCGTCGGTGGTCACGGCAGCACTGGCCGTCTCCGGCCTGCCTACGGACAGATTTACCTGCCTGGGCTTTCTGCCCAGCCGGGCGAGCAGCCGCCGTCGCCTTCTGGAAAGAATTGCCAGTGAACCGTCCACGCTGGTCATCTTTGAAGCCCCCCACCGATTGACCGCTTCAATGACTGACATGCTTGCCATCCTCGGGGACAGGAAGCTAGCGGTCTGTCGTGAACTTACCAAGCTACACGAGGAGGTCTTTCGAGGCTCTATCAGCCAGGCCCTGGAGTACTTCACCAGGCCCAGGGGAGAGTTCACCCTGGTTATAGAAGGTAAGCGAGCTGAAGAAAAACCCCGGTTAACCGACGATATTGAGCAGTGGCTGAAGCAAATGCGTCGCTCCGGCCTGCCAGCCCGGGAAGCGATTGCCAAGGTGGCGGGGGAAACACGCCTGTCAAAGAAGGAACTGTACCAGGCCTGGCTCAGGCTGGTTTGATTAGTATACGATGCGTAAGAATATATAAGGGAGGAATGAGCGGTGCGACAGGGTTGTATCTCGTTGGGGAATGTCCAGTGCGATAACTGCGGAGTAGTGATTCCCTACGCAGAGCGCTATCTGGTTATCAATGAGGAAGACGGCGTTGAAACCGAAAGCGGCAAGATTTGCTGCTATTGTCTTAATTGCAGCCTGAAAAAAGGCTACGCTGAGTACAGAGAGGAGAAAGGCGAGCAGGTGCTCACATTTTTTCCCAGCGAGTCCTACAGTGTGTGAGTATAGAGACTCACCCTGCTCGGAATAAAGTAATGGCTGAAAGAATCCTTGTTTGTGTGGCCTGGCCCTACGCTAACGGCTCATTACACCTGGGTCAGATTGCCGGGGCCAATTTACCGGCAGATATTTTTGCCCGATACCACCGTACCAAGGGAAACGAGGTGGTGATGGTCTCCGGCTCCGACAGCCATGGCACACCCACAACCATAAAAGCCGAGCAGGAGGGCAAAACCCCACAGGAGATTGCCGCCTACTATCAGCAGGAATTCCTTGATTGCTGGCAGAAGCTGGGTATCTCTTTCGATTTGTACACCACCACGGATACAGAGAACCACACCGAGGTGGCGCAGGACTTTTTCCTGAGACTTCTGGAGAAGGGCTTCCTGTACAAGCAGACCATTTCGCAGGCGTACTGTCCTAATTGCCAGCGTTTCCTGCCGGACCGCTATGTTGAGGGTACGTGTCCGTATTGCACATCTCCCAACGCCCGCGGCGACCAGTGTGAAGCATGTGGTAAGCTGCTGGACGCCCCTGACCTCATTGATGCCCGCTGTCGGGTATGCGGTACAGCCCCTGTTTACCGGGACTCGGAGCAATTCTATATTAGATTACCTGCTTTTAGGGACAGGCTGTTGGAATGGGTGAAGCAACAGAAACACTGGAGAACGAACGTCCTCAATTTCACCCTGCGCTATCTTGAAGAGGGCTTGATAGACCGGGCCTTTACCCGTGATATTGAGTGGGGGGTACCAGTGCCGGTAGAAGGATTCGAGAAGAAACGCATCTACGTGTGGTTCGAGGCCGTCATCGGCTACCTGTCCGCCACCAGAGAATGGGCCGGGCTGCAGGGTGACCCAGAGAAGTGGCGCCACTTCTGGCAGGATGAGTCTACAAAGAGTTATTATTTTCTCGGTAAAGACAACATTGCCTTTCACACTATCATCTGGCCGGCAATGCTGATGGGCTATGGCGACCTCAATCTCCCTTATGACGTCCCGGCTAACGAGTTCCTCACTATCGAGGGCAGGAAGTTGTCCACCAGCCGGAACTGGGCAGTCTGGCTACCCGACTACCTCTCGCGGTATGACCCCGACCCACTGCGGTATATACTATCAATCAACATGCCGGAAACCACCGATACCGATTTCTCCTGGCGGGAGTTTGTGCGGCGTAACAATGATGAACTGGTGGCTACCTGGGGCAATCTGGTACATCGGGTGCTCACCTTTACCTACCGTAATTTCGATGGCGCCGTACCGGCACCAGGAGAGACCGATGAACGCAGCCAGGCCTTGATTAACAAGGCCACCGAAGTACTTAATCGCGTTGATGAGTTACTTTACGGCTGTCACTTCAAGGAGGCACTCAGGTCAGCGATGGACCTGGCCCACGAGGCAAACCGCTACCTTGACGGGAAGGCCCCGTGGAAGGCTATCAAGACAGACCGCCAGGCGGCGGCCGAATCCCTGTATACAGCGATTCAGGTAATCTCGGCGCTACAGACAATGCTTTATCCTTTCCTGCCTTTCAGCTCATCGAAGCTGCGTTCGTTCCTCGGTTTTGACGGCAGTATTGAGGATGAGGGTTGGAAACTACAGGCAGTGCCGTCGGGACAGAAGCTTCAGGCGCCTGAACCGTTATTCGCCAAACTGGATGATAAGGTCGTAGAAGAGGAGACCAGCCGGCTGGGCTCAGCATACTAACGACTGGCTAATCGTCTGCAGACGAAGGGAGATGTTCTTGGAGCTAAGTGAAATATATAAACCCGTACAGGAAGACCTGGCAGCGGTACAGGCGGAGTTAAAAACAATCTGCCAGGTTGAAAATCCCTACCTTGGTGAACTCCTGGAATATAGTCTCATAGGCGGCGGTAAGAAGATTCGGCCCATTCTGGCCCTCCTATCTGCCAAGTCATATAACTATAACCTTGACATCTTGATGCCGATAGCAATGGCAGTTGAACTGATGCACCTGGCTACGCTGATGCATGATGATACCATCGATAACTCCGCCATGCGCTGGGGTAGACCCACAGTCAATAAACTATGGGGTACCGAGCAGGCCGTGCTCCTCGGGGATTATCTATTTGCCCAGACGGGTGAACTGGTGGCAAGAACAAACAATCTACGCGTAATCAAGCTCCTTCCCCTCACCTTGATGATTATAACCAGTGGCGAGATAGCCCAGTCCCAAAGCGCCTTCAAGCTGAAGCAGGCCCGCAAGAACTATCTGCACCGGATTGCGAGCAAGACCGCCGCCCTTTTTGTCATGGCGACAGAGTCCGGGGCAATCCTCGGCGAGGCCCCTGAAGAAGGGATTGAAATGATGAGGGAATATGGGCACAATCTCGGCATCGCTTTTCAGATTGTGGATGACATCCTGGACTTCATCGGCACGGAGGAGGAAATGGGCAAGCCAGTGGGCTCTGACCTGTCCCAGGGCACCCTTACCCTGCCGGCGATGCTTCTCCTCGAACACTATCCCGGCGAAGATAATCCGGTAAGGCAACTATTTCACGCCAGGGGCGGGCAAAAATACATCTCGCAGGCAATCGAGCAGGTGCGCAACTCCCCAATCATTGAAGAGTGTTTTGAAATCGCTACTGATTACCGCAACCGTGCGTGTAAGCGGTTGGAGCAGCTACCGGATACCGAAACCCGCCGGTCACTACATGAACTGGCAGATTTTATCATCAACCGGCGGAGATAAAGGATACACAATAGGTACAGCGATAGGGCAATCGCTGTTTAGTCAGACGGAGCCGGAGATGGCTCTGTGAGAATCGGCCCCACTACCGGGGCTTTTCTTACCCTGCGTTTTTTTTGAGGCTTCGGCTTCTCTTTAGCCACCGCCGTGGTAGCTGGCACCTTTTCTTCTGTCTCGGATGGTACCTGCGCCTTCAATACCTCTTCCAGCGCCTCGCTATCCAGAGTTTCCTTGGCAATAAGCGTCTGTGCCAGCTGAACCAGTTTTGCCTTGTTCTCCGTCAGGACTTTAGTGGCCACCTCGTGAGCGTTACGGATAATCTTATCAACCTCACGGTCAATCTCAAGAGCGACCCTTTCGCTATAGTCCTTCTGCTCGGAGATTTCCCGACCGAGAAATACCATCTCCTGCCGCTCACCAAAGGTCCGCAGTCCCAGCTTATCACTCATGCCGAAGTCAGTTACCATCCGGCGGGCCAGGTTGGTCGCCTGCCTGATATCGTCCTGAGCCCCGGTGCTTGTCTCGTTGAAAATCAAATGCTCGGCAGTGTTTCCACCAAGAAAAACGGCTATCATATCATTAAACTGGGACATGGTTCTCAGGTAGCGGTCCTCGGTCAGCTGCTTGGTGTAGCCGAGCGCCATTCCCCGAGCCACTATCGAGATTTTATGTGGCGGGTCGGCGTTGGGCAATATCCAGGCGACCAGGGCATGTCCAGCCTCATGGTAGGCAGTGATTTCCTTCTCCTTGACACTTATTCGCCGGCTCTTTCGCTCTGGCCCGGCAATCACCCGGTCAATTGACTCCTCAAAGTCTGGCATATCGATGGCTTTCTCGCCACGCCGGGCGGTGAGTATGGCCGCCTCATTGACCAGATTGGCCAAGTCAGCGCCACTGAAGCCAACCGTCTCCTTGGCCAGCACGTCGAGGTCAACCTCCTTGGCCAGCGGCTTGCCCTTGCAGTGTACCTTCAAAATAGCCACCCGTCCGGTTACATCAGGCAGGTCAAGCACGACACGACGGTCAAAGCGCCCGGGCCGTAACAGGGCCGGGTCGAGGATATCGGGTCGGTTGGTCGCCGCCAGCACAATCACATTGGTGTTGGTGTCAAACCCATCCATCTCGGTGAGAATCTGGTTCAGGGTCTGCTCTCTCTCATCATGGCTACCACCCAGACCGGCACCCCGATGTCGTCCCACGGCGTCAATCTCATCGATGAAGATGATGCATGGCGTATTACGTTTTGCCTGGTCGAAAAGGTCACGCACCCGTGAAGCGCCGACGCCGACAAACATCTCAACGAATTCACTGCCGCTGATAGAAAAGTAGGGTACCCCGGCCTCGCCGGCAATAGCCCGGGCCAGTAACGTCTTACCTGTGCCCGGTGGCCCCACGAGCAGGATACCCCGTGGAATGCGCGCCCCGACATCCTGGAACTTCTCACGGGACTTGAGGAAATCAACGACTTCCGAAAGCTCCTGTTTGGCTTCGTCAACGCCGGCGACATCATCAAAAGTCACCGAAGGCTTGTCCCCCGGGAACAGCCTTGCCCGACTCCGCCCGAAGCTCATCGCCTGGCTATTAGCCCCCCGGGCGCGGAAAAAGAGGAAAAATATCAGACCACCGAGGAGGAGCAGGGGTAGGAAGCTGAGAAGTATATTCCCCCAGTTCAAACCAGCGGGTTTAATGTCATATTTCACACCGTCAAGGACGAGGCCTTCAATATCAAATAGGCTCGTATCGCCCTTGTAGCTCTTTAGCTCTGTGCCATCTTTCAGGGTGGCCGTTATCCATTCACCCTCAACAACCAGCTCTTCTATCTGGTTGTTCTGTGATTCGCTAATAATTTCGCTCAGAGGAATCTCCTGAGGGCTTTGCCCGGATGGTTGAAGGGCAAAGGCAATCAAGGCAATCCCACCAACCAGAATTGCCAGGTAAAGCAAACTGACTCGCCGCCACCTCGGTTTCATCTCCACTCCAAACAGTGAATCACAGGCTTTGTATTTATTATTATAGCAGAACAAGTGTCAATGTGGAAGGAAGCGACTAATCGTGGCCTGTCAGTAGCACTTTGTCAGGATGAAATAACCATAACCGTATGGGGAATCTGAAGAACAGGACTGGCCATCAGTTCTTCCATCAATTGCTGCTGAGACGTGTTCTGAATCAGTCCGCTACCTCGATACTCTCGACGGTCAACTCTCTCCCGGAGGTCAGGTCAATATGCGTGTCGCCACATTTGGGGCAGACGATTGCCATTCCCCCGGAAGTAAACTCCTCCCCACAGGTAGAGCACGTATAGCCGAGGGGCACCTCTCTAATATTGAGAGTGGCCCCCGCCATATTGGTATCCACGGTTATCATGCTGAAACAGAAGGCCAATTGCTCCGGTACGACCGCCGCCCACTTCCCAACGGCAATATTCACAGCTTTGAGCTGTTCAACCCCATGGCTGGTCAACTCTTTCTCCACAATATCAACGATGCTTTGCGCAATAGACATCTCATGCATAGGTCTGTCCCTGGCCGTGAGCACCATCAGGTCGTTTCTGGCAAGCCAAGGTAAGTATTTTGCAGGAGCAGGGCATCCCCCTCCAGATTCGGGCTTTCGCAGATTACAAGCCCCTTAACGTCGTAGTCTTTCAAAGCCCTGACAAATTCCACGTACTGAAAGTCCGACTCCTCCATGTCCAGGTGTTTGATTTCACCCTTCTTTCCGTAGGCTATCCCGGAGACGTGGATATGGATGTCGTGCAGAGCATCCCGCCCCAGCCGCTCCTCAACCCGCGAAAGAATAGAGACAAACTCTTCGTAGGAGTTGTGCTTGCCGTCCCTGGCATGATAATGGGCAAAATCAATACAGGGGGCCACCATGTCCAGCTCAAGGGAGAGGTCGAGTAGTTCCTCAAGGCTACCGAACTGCGTCTCCCTGCCCATGAGTTCGGGGCGAACCCAGACTCTGATTTTCTCCTGCCTGAGCTGCTCCAGCACCTCTTCCAGCCGCCCCTTTACTGTCCGGTAGGCCTGCTCCGGCGGGTCACCGAGGTAGAAGGCGGCATGGAAGGCGACGCTGTGAGCTCCACACCAGGAAGCAATCCGCGCCGTCTGCAGTAGTCTCTCCTGGCTGGCCCTGACCTTCTCCGGCTCCCGGGCATTCAGGTTAATGTAGTATGGTGCGTGAGCGGTAAGTTTTACCCCAGTTCTGGCGGCCGTTTCCGCAACAGCACGGGCGGTCGACTCGCCCATGCTGGCACGCCGGACAAACTCCATCTCCATGCAGCCCAGTCCAAGCTCGGCAACACGTTCGATACCACTCACCGTAGACGGCTCTCTTGCGCTGCGGGGCGTCCCGGCTGTACCAAATAGTAGTCCAGACATGCTTCCCCCTAATTGGCATAATATCTTCACCCTGCTCGGCTGTCAAGGAAGCACTCGTGTCCATATGATTCGTGACACCCCTGTTTGGCAGTGGTGGCCCCATCCCCCTTTGTCCCCCTATCTGAACTGGTTCGGGACGGCCAGTGATGTCGTGGGCTTATGGTATAATACTGATAGATAAATCTGAGGGGTTCGCTTACTGGACACAATAGAGATAGCACGCAAAACAGTAGAAGCCGCCAGCGAGAAGCAGGCCTCGGATATTGTTCTGCTTGATGTCCACGAGATTTGTAGCTTCGCCAGCTACTTCGTTATCTGCAGCGGTGAGAGCGAGCGGCAGATAAGTGCCATTCACGACGAGATAGAACAAACATTGAAGAAAGAAGGTGTCCTGCCCCACCACCGGGAGGGCACGCTGGACTCGGGCTGGATGCTGCTTGATTTCGGCGATATTATCGTCCACATATTCGCCCCTGCCGAACGGGAATATTACAAGCTCGACGAGCTGTGGAGCCGGGCAGTCCCCATAGTCAGGATGCAGTGAACCCTGACTCAGTAGTCGAATATCTCATCCTCGGTGAAGAACAGCTCTATCTCCTTGCGGGCATTCTCTAATGAATCAGAGGCATGGGTAGCGTTTCTCTGGATATCCAGACCGAAATCGGCCCTCACCGTGCCGGCCTCCGCCCTGGCCGGGTCGGTGGCCCCCATCACCCGCCTGATTTTGTCAATGGCACCTTCACCCTCAAAGACACAGGCAATGATTGGCGTCGACGTGATGTATTCCACCAGGTCATCAAAGAACGGCTTGCCCTTGTGGATGGCATAGTGTCGTTCTGCCAGGTCTTTATCCATGTGCAGCATCTTGAGTGCCAGCAGCTTTAGCCCCTGCTGCTGCAAACGGCTGATAATGGTACCCCCGAGCCCTCTCTCCATAGCGTCGGGTTTTATGAGAACCAGCGACCTTTCCATGTCAAACTCCTGTGCTTGCAGTAATCTTAATTCCCCAACCTGAGACGGCCGAGCAGCGCTTCCAACTCAACCACGGTCACCTCTTCCAGGCTGTCAACAATAAGGTCGGCCTCTCCAAGGCGACTCCGGGGATGGGTATTGGTGACGGCCACACAGCCCATACCAGCCCGCTTGGCAGCAGTGACACCAGCAACCGCATCCTCAATGACGATGCAGTCCTCAGGTTTTACCCCGAGCCTCCGGGCAGCCAGCAGGAAACCCTGCGGGCTGGGTTTGCCCTCGGTCACATCCTTTTCAGTAACTATGCTTTCGAAGTATCTTTCAATCCCCAGGTCTTTCATTATCTGGTGCACATTCTGCAACGGTGCCGATGACGCCAGTGCCTGCCGGAAGCCGGCGGCGGCAAGCATCGAAAGGAGTTGAATGACGCCTGGTAACGGCTGAATATGCCGGCTAATCTTCCGACGAAAGCTGGTCTCCTTCTCATCAGCAATGGCATCAATCACTTTTCGTGGGGTGGTATTACCCAGCACCCCGCTGATTATGGTGTCATTCCTCTGGCCAAAGCTAGGCCGGAAGTCCTCACCGGTAAACTCTACCCCTCTCTTCTGAAATGTCTCCCGCCAAGCCTCCTCGTGGTAAGGGGCCGTATCAGCGATTACGCCATCCATATCCCAGATAACGGCTTTGGGGCTCTCTGTCGTCATTGTCTCACTATCTTAATCTTTTACACAACCACTAACGGTGCTTGGCTATGGTGATTGATGGCCGGCGGAGATATCCCGGCTGCAGTGTCGCCGGGTCATCACGGTCACCCGCCTCCAGCCTCCTGAGACCAAGCTCGGCCAGAAAACCGGCCCGCCGCAAGCTGGTAACCGACGATGGTATTACCGCCTTTCCACCGCACAGCTCTTTTATCTGCGGAGCGACAGTTGGCACATACTCACCACAGAACACCGTCGCGGTGGTTATCTTTGAGCACAAGGTTTTGACTGTGGTTATGTGCTCGTCAACAAGCTGGACCCATTCGCCGTCTCGCTTATGGTACATGGCGGTGGCAATCTCCCCCCGCCCGGCATTGAATATAGGGCAAACTGGCAGACCGGTCCCGGCGTGCTGGAAAGCTTCCGTCTCCAGGCTGCTAACGCCGACTATCGGGACACCGAGGCTGAAGGCCAGCCCTTTAGCAGTACTGACGCCAACACGCAACCCGTTGAAACTACCCGGTCCCCTGGCGACGATGATGTCCGTTATTGCCTGCGGGCCTAACCCAAACTGACGGAGCAGGTGGTCCAGATTCGGCAGGAGCTGCCGCGTATGGTTCTGCCCGCAACGCCAGGTCAACTCGGCCACCACACGTCTGTCCCTAACAAGGGCCAGGCTGGCGGTATCAGTCGAGGTATCGATGGCTAGTTGCATCCAATCTCTCTAAAGCTCAGGTATGGCATCCTTCAATTGGTCCAGCATCTTCCGGTAGCGCTGACTGCCGGCTTTCAGCTGGAAGTTACGTTCCGTATCGCCAAGATGGCTTATCTCGACCATAAGGTGCTCCACCGGCATTACACTCAGGCCCTTTTCTGCCCACTCCACCACACAGATACCATCACCATACAGATAGTCATCGAGGCCCAGGGCAGCAATCTCCACAATATCATTAAGGCGGTAGAGGTCGATATGGTACAGGGGCAGCCGACCGTACAGTTCCCGCATAATGACGAAGGTTGGACTCAGCGTGTACTCCTCAATACCCAACCCCCAGGCAATACCCTGAGTAAGGCAAGTCTTCCCCGTCCCCAGCTCACCAACGAGGAGCAAAACGTCGCTGGGCTGGGCTAGCTTACCCATGCTTCTTCCCAGTTCATAGGTCTGCTCCGGGCTATGAGTAATCAGATTCAGATTATTCATCTCCGGCCCCTTTCCATTCTGAAATGGTCCCAGCCTTTCCCTGACAGGCTCACAGGGTTACCCTGACTATCGACAAGCGTTACCTGGTGCTTGCCATCAGTGACAACTTTGCCGATTACGTATATCGGGCGTGAGGCTACCTTGCTTACCTTTTCAACGCAGTCGGCACTGGCGGTAAAGAGGAGCTCATAGTCTTCCCCGCCAGCCAGTGCCAGTCCCAACGCCCGTTCACCAAAGCTGGTCTGAACCGGTGGTGCCACCGGCACCCGGTCAGTCTCTATCCGGGCGCCAACCCGGCTTGCTTCACAGATATGGTCCAGGTCGGCAACCAACCCATCGCTGATATCAATAGCCGCCTTAACGCCATACTCTACCAGTAGTCGCCCTTCGTCTATACGAGGAAAAGGCCGGAGAAGGGCCTTCCTCAGGGCAGCCATTACCTCCGGCTCAAACTCCAGGCCTTTGCTGAGCATCTCCACTCCGGCAGCAGCCGCCCCCAACGGACCGGTAACGGCCACGTGGTCGCCAGGACGGGCAGCCGAACGGGTCAGAAGGCTGTCGCGGTTGATAGCACTGCCAAAAACTGTGACGCTGATAACAAGCTGAGGAGCACTCACGATATTGCCACCAATGATATGTGTCTGGAACTGCCCGGCCAGAGCCATCATCCCCTGGTAGAGGCTAGTTACATCTTCCACATCGGTATCACCAGGCAGGCCCAGCGCCACCAGGGCATATTCCGGCTGACCACCCATGGCGGCGATGTCACTCAGGTTGACGGCCAGTGCCTTCCAGCCGACCTCTTCGTATGTGGCGGTATCAAGAGTGAAGTGCACACCTTCCACAAGGGAATCAACAGTGGCCAACTGAACCGATGAATCTCCCTGCCAGGCGGCAGTATCGTCACCAATGCCGATGATGAGAGAGCCTTTCTGCTTACTCTGGTCATGGCCAACCATTTCAGCCAGGCGGTCAATCAATCCGAACTCCCCCAGCTCCGAGGCTTTCATATTCCAAATTATATCACCCATAAATTCAGGTTGTATAGGAACTGTACCCGTTCATATAATTAATGACACTCTGACATCCTGTTATCCACCTCCTATGCTCTGTTTGGTGGTGGTGGCCCCATCCCCTTTATCCCCCCAGAGAAGAAGATAGCAAGAGGGGCTACGCCCCTCTTAAACTCCCCTTCGACAATGTGAAGTCTGTGCCACCCCCAAAAACCCCCCTTTAGCGATATTTAGAATGTTTATTTACACCAAAGGCCTCGCCTCTCTTGGACTCCCAGCTTGCAATTACCACTCAAGTCCTTGATAGAATAGTGCGGCACACTCCAAGGTGCGAACGACCCCTGCCTGAATAATGTCCCACACCGTTTTGGGGTGCTCGAGGGGTGGAACCCCTCGAAACGGGGGATTCCA